>CAVHRK010000069.1:0-24480 GCA_963638365.1 Anaerobutyricum sp.
ACGGTACGTACGGTGCTGTGAGAGGACGGCGGTTAGTCACCGCCTCCTACTCGATCAAAATTGCTCTTCATGCCCGGTACTTTCTTGAAAGAGGACTGCATAAATATATAGAAATACTTTCGGAAAGAACAGTGATATGGAGTTAAAGATCGGAGAACGCGGTGAGAAAATTCTGCAGCTGCTCATGCTGGGTATTCTCATGCTATCCATGTTTGTTATATCAAAAGAGGGAGCGTTATTTATCAATACCTCATCAACGCAGGTAGTCACAGAAAAGAAGAAAGTTATTGTGATTGATGCCGGACATGGTGGGATTGATCCTGGAAAAATCGGAATTCATGGAGAACAGGAAAAGGAAATCAATCTGAAAATCGCAGAGATCTTAAAAACGTTTTTGGAACTGGACGGGTATGAAGTTGTGATGACCCGAACAGAAGACGGGGGATTGTATGATGAGAATACTTCAAATAAGAAAGTGCAGGATATGAAACGCCGCATTGAAGTCATTGAGGAAGCGGATCCCATTCTGGTTGTCAGCATTCACCAGAACAGTTACTCCGAAGAGTATGTAAAGGGCGGGCAGGTCTTTTATTACGGAACGAGTGAAATGAGCAAAAATCTGGCAGAAACGATACAGAAGCAGTTGAAACAGTTAGATCCGGAGAATAAGCGGGAGGCGAAGGCGAATACCAGTTACTACTTATTAAAGAAGACTTCAAGACCCATTGTTATTGTGGAATGTGGTTTCCTCTCCAATGCAGCAGAAGCCGACAAATTATCGGATCCGCTGTATGAAGAGCGGCTGGCCTTCCGGATTTTCATGGGAATTGTGCAGCACATTAGTGCCAATTCTTGATTTTCTCACAGAAAATCGCGGTTTCGCCCTGTTGTCATACTACAAATATATGGTATAATGAGCCTCAGAGAATAGAACTAATAATTGGAAAGAAGTTTTCATGAATACAAAAGTAGTAACCATAAAGGAAGATTATATTGACGAGGAAGCAATACAGGAAGCCGGACAGATTTTGAAGGACGGCGGACTGGTTGCATTTCCGACAGAGACGGTTTACGGACTTGGGGGGGATGCGTTGAATGCGGAATCTTCTACGAAGATTTACGCGGCAAAGGGCAGACCGTCCGACAATCCGTTGATTGTCCATATTGCGGATATGGATGCACTGCCATTGATTGCGGCAGAGATTCCTAAGAGCGCTTATCTTCTTGCGGATGCTTTCTGGCCGGGACCGTTAACCATGATTTTCAAAAAGACAGAGCGCGTACCGATGGCAACCACCGGTGGACTTTCTACTGTGGCTGTACGGATGCCTTCCAATAAAATTGCAGCAGCACTGATCCGGGCAGCCGGAGGATACATTGCCGCTCCCAGTGCCAACCGTTCCGGAAGACCGAGTCCTACGGTGGCGAAATATGTGATTGAGGATCTCGATGGCAGGGTAGAAATGATTATTGATGGCGGTTCCTCCGATATCGGACTGGAATCGACCATTATTGATCTGTCTGAGGGAGAACCGATGATTCTCCGTCCAGGATATGTGACACAGGAGAAGATGATGCAGGTGATCGGAAAGGTCGATGTTGACCGGACGATCTTAGATGCGTCCTCCAATCAGGCGCCGAAGGCGCCGGGCATGAAATACCGCCACTATGCACCGAAGGGGAATCTTACGATTGTGGAAGGCCCACAGGAAAAGGTCATTGCCTGCATCAATGAAAAGCTGGCAGAAGGACATGAACAGGGATTGAAAACGGGTGTTATTGCAACCGATGAAACAATAGAGCAGTATCAGGCTGATGTGAAGAGAAGTCTCGGAAGCCGTAAGAACGAAGAAGCAATCGCCCATCATTTGTTTGAAGTGTTACGGCAGATGGATGATGAAGAAGTACAGCTTATTTTTACAGAGTCATTTGCAGAAACCGGATTGGGACAGGCTACGATGAACCGTCTGCTGAAGGCAGCAGGACATCAGGTGATCAGCCTGTAACACCGACAGAAAGGAGAAGCCTATGATAGCATTAGGAAGTGATCATGGTGGCTATGATCTGAAATGTCAGATCGAAGAGTATCTGGAAGAGAAGGGATATGAATATCAGGATTTTGGATGTTTTGACAAGAAATCCTGTGATTATCCGGACTTTGGAAAGGCAGCCGCAAGAGCGGTAGCAGACGGACAGTGTGATCGTGGCATTGTAGTCTGCACAAGCGGAATCGGAATTTCCATAGCAGCAAATAAAGTACCTGGAATCCGTTGCGCACTTTGTACCGATCCTTATATGGCAAAGATGACAAGACTCCATAATGATGCCAATATGTTGGCACTGGGGGGTGGAATTGTCGGAAAGAATCTTGCTATTGAAATTGTAGAGACATTTTTAAATACCGAATTTTCCGAAGGTGAAAACCACATTCGCAGAATCGCGAAGCTGGAAGATTAACAAGAGAGGTTTTACTGTTTTGAGAAGAAGTTTTCCCAGAATGAATAAGCGATGCAGGAAGACAATTGCCGGACTTATGGCGATTGTCCTTTTGGCGTGCGTTTATCCTTCTTTTCCGGTATATGCGGACAAGGTTTCAGAGCTGGAACAGAAGCTTAAGGAAGAAAAGGATAAAAAGAAGGATACGGAAAACAAGATCGGGGAAAGTCAGAACGAACTGGATAATCTGAGGAATACCACGAACGGGCTTAAGGGAGAGCTCAGTGATCTCAATAACAACTTAGAGGAAGTAAGTGCAAATCTGGACGATCTCGAGGGACAGATTGCAGCAAAGAATGAAGAAATCGAGAAGACCCAGGCAGAGCTGGAAGAGGCGAAGCAGATTGAAGCCGATCAGTATGCGGCGATGAAAAAGCGGATCCAGTTCATGTATGAGCGTCAGGACTATGTGTTGATGGAGACATTGTTCAGTTCGGCGAATTATTCCGAGCTCCTGAACCGGAGTGCCTATATTGAAAGCCTGGCAGCGTATGACCGGAAGCAGCTTGAGGCGTTTAAGCAGACCAGAATCGAAGTGGAAGAAACGGAAGCGAAGCTGCAGGGGGAAATGAAAGATCTGGAAGCCCTAAAAGCAGAGGTAGAAGCGGAGCAGAGCCGGGTATCCGGCCTTGTCAGCAGCGTGCGTGGTAAGATTTCCGGATATCAGAGCGATATGGCACAGACCGAAGATGAAATCAAGGCATATGAGCAGCAGCTTGCCGATCAGAATGCGAACATTCAGGAGATTCAGAAACAGTTGGAAGAGGAGCGGCGTTTGTCCGCACTGGCAGCAAGATCGGCATGGAGAGATATTTCGGAAGTAACCTTTGCAGAGGGTGACCGGTATCTGCTGGCAAACCTGATCTATTGCGAAGCCGGAAACCAGCCGTATGAAGGACAGGTTGCCGTTGGCGCGGTTGTAATGAACCGTGTCATGAGCTCGGTATTTCCGGATACGATTGTGGGAGTAATTTATCAGAATAAGCAGTTTGAACCGGTGAGCACCGGACGGCTTGCACTTGCCCTTGCGCGGGATGATGCAACAAGTGCCTGCTATCAGGCGGCAGATGCTGCCATGGGTGGACAGACTACGGTTGGAAACTGTCTGTTCTTCCGTACTCCGATTGAAGGACTGACGGGACAGCAGATCGGCGGGCATATTTTCTACTAAGATTACAGGACTTCGATATAACTCCGCAGCTTCGGAAACTCACCTGCATAGATAATCGTAAGGAGTTTGTTCAGCTTTAAGAGGCTTGATTTCAAGCTTTCGGTAGACAGGTGTCCTTCGTCGGAGGCCTGTACCAGTTCATCGAGATCCACAACTTTCACAAATCCATCGGGATAAATAAGGACATCAGCGAGCAGATCAATCACGATCAGTTCGTTGGTGTCTTCTTTATAATCAAAATCCACAATATCACAATACCAGTAAAGAAGCGAGCCGTCCTCACGACAGAAGCGGCTGACCTTGAAGCCCTCTTTGAGAAAATAGCAGGACCAGCCATGATGCAGGTCTTTCTTGGGATGCAGGGTATTCCATGCCGTCACAATATGCTCTTCGTCACAGGACAAAATACGGTCATCTTTTAATAAAATACATTCTTCCGGGATAATTCTTCGACGGTACAGGATGGGATTTTTCATACAACACCTCGATTTCTTTGGAAAAGAAAAATTGATAATCTAAAAATACTATTAAATCTATGTAAAGTCAATGAATTTTCCTAGACAGGAAAGGGAAAAATGGGTATAATTGTATCTATTCAGAGGAGTAATGGGAGAACGGTGCAATTACAGTTTGAAAATGCAGATTCTGGAGTAACATAGTACGAATCGACAGGTAGAAAGGGGCAGAATGTGAAGTTCAATCGTAGTGTATTTCAGGCATTGACTATGATAGGACAGTTTGGAATTAACATGATCGTCCCTATTTTTATTTGTGCCTTTTTAGGTAACCTGCTGGACCGGAAGCTTGGAACAGATTTCTTTGTAATTCTCTTGTTTTTCATAGGGGCTGTTGCAGGCGGTTACAACGTATACCGGTTTTCAAGGCAGATTTACCAGAAAGGAAGCGAAGAGTCTGCCTATCTGCATGGTGGAAGGAAGCGTAAGAAGAAGCCGGATGAAAGAAAGAATCACAAGAATCAACCGTAGTCTGTTTGAACTCGAGACCGGAATCCTGATCTTTGGAATTGTTGGACAGCTTGTACTTCTCTTTTTCCCGGGAAGAGGGCTTTATTCCGCAGCATGGTGGATCGGAATTGCCACGGCGGCGGTGTGTGCCATTGATATGTGGTGGGCGCTTGACCGGGGACTGGATCTGGGGCAGCAGGGCGCAACGAAGAAGATTATGATTCATTACATGATCCGTTATGTGGTGATCGCGATCGTACTTGTGGCCGTAGCACTGACGGATACACTGAATCCCCTGATTACCTTTGCGGGAGTCATGGGACTCAAGATCGGAGCTTATCTCAATTTCTTTGCTAAAAAAGTAAGTACATGGATTTACGGTGAAGAAATTTTACCTGATTTGGTAGAAATACCGGAAGAAGAGATGTAAGGAGGTGATATAGGATGGGACAAGGAATTTTGTTGTCAGCAGGAGCTGATGTCGATTTCATGATTCATGGAGTATTCTCTTATGAGTTGTTCGGTCAGACGCTCTGGATTACGACAACTCATGTGTGTGTGCTGATTGTTTTTCTGATTATAACAGCATTCTGCATCGCCGCAGGTCATATGGTAAAGCATGCCAAGGAGGTTCCCACAGGCTTTCAGAATGTGGTAGAGCTGATTGTGGAAAAGCTGGATGGTATGTCAGTCGGTGTTATGGGCAAGCATGCAGTAAGATACCGGAACTATATCGGAACAATTTTTATTTTTATTCTGTTCAGTAATATTTCCGGATTATTTGGCTTACGGCCGCCAACGGCAGATTATGGAGTAACTTTCGCACTGGCTGTTATTTCATTTACGTTGATCCGGTACAATGAACTGAAATATCAGAAGATCTCGGGTGTAATTAAGAACCTGTGTGATCCGTGGCCGATCTGGGCACCGATCAACATTATCAGTAATCTGGCTGTACCGATTTCACTGTCGTTGCGTCTGTTTGCAAATGTCCTTTCAGGAACAGCCATCATGGCACTGATTTATGCATTGCTCAGCAAGATCGCTTATGTATGGCCGGCAGCTCTTCACGTATACTTTGATTTGTTCTCCGGAGCAATTCAGACTTACGTATTCACGATGCTGACCATGACATACATTGCAGATGCATGCGGCTCAGCAGAACCATAACAGAAATAACCAAAATTAAATGCTTATATTAAGGAGGAAACAACAATGGAATTTAACACGAACTTTATCTTAGGATGCTCAGCAATTGGTGCAGGTCTTGCAGTTATCGCAGGTATCGGACCTGGTGTTGGACAGGGTATTGCAGCAGGACATGCAGCAGCAGCCGTTGGTAGAAACCCGGGTGCAAAGTCTGACGTTACCGGTACCATGCTTTTAGGACAGGCTGTTGCCGAAACAACTGGTCTTTATGGTCTGTTAATTGCAATCATTCTGCTGTTCGTTAAGCCCTTGGCAAAATAAGAGTCTTGCATGAATAAATTTTAAGAAAGGAGGCTCAATATGGAACCAAGATTGTTCGACCTTGACTTTCAGCTCCTGGCGGATTCCGCGTTGATGATCATTGCAGTATTTGCATTGTTCCTTGTCGCATCGTATTTCCTGTTTAATCCGGTTCGCGATATGATGAAGAAACGAACCGACAAGATTAAGGGTGAACTTGATGATGCAGCAAAGAATCAGGCAGATGCGGCAGCTCTTAAGGAAGAGTATGAAAGCAAGCTGAAAGATATCGACAAAGAAGCAGAAAAGATTTTAAGCGATGCCAGAAAGCGTGCCCTTGAGAATGAGAATAAGATCGTGGCGGATGCAAAAGAGGAAGCGGCAGCCATTATCGAGAGAGCCAGAACAGAAGCTGAACTTGAGAAACAGAAGGCAGCCGATGACATGAAGCGTGAAATGGTAGTACTTGCATCCATGATGGCAGGTAAGGTAGTGAAGGCATCTATTGATACAACTGTGCAGGAGAGCCTGATTAATGATACTTTGAAGGAAATAGGTGAGAGTACATGGCAAAGCTAGTTTCGAAAACATATGGAGAGGCTTTGTTCGAACTGGCTGTGGAAGAAGGAAAGGAAGAGGAATTCTTACAGGAGATCGAATCCTTAAAAGAAATTCTTGATGCCAATCCGGATTTCGGAAAACTCATGAATCATCCCAAGATCCTTAAGGAAGAAAAGCTTAAGGTCGTAGAAGAGGTATTCAAGGGACATATTTCCAGGGAATTACTCGGATTCCTGCATTTGGTTGTGGCGAAGGACCGTTATCCGGAAATCGATGCCATTCTTAATTACTTCATTGATGAAGTGAAGAAGGAAAAGGGCATCGGAGTTGTTTATGTATCCACGGCATATGGTATTGACGAGGCCAAAAAGAAAGAAATTGAAGAACGACTGCTTGCAACCACTCATTTTAAGAAGATGGAGATGCATTATCAGGTAGAAGAGGACCTGATCGGCGGCATGGTAATCCGCATCGGAGACCGTGTTGTGGACAGCAGTGTGAAAACGAAACTGTACGAGCTGCAGCGTCAGTTACTCAAGGTACAGTTATAAAGCTGTGGCTATGTCAGTCACAGCAACAGGAATAATAAAGAAAGGTGCGTATGACCAATGAATTTGAAACCGGAAGAAATCAGCTCCGTAATCAAAGAGCAGATTAAACGATATGCTTCTGATCTTGAAGTGTCAGACGTTGGTACCGTTATCCAGGTAGCCGACGGTATTGCCCGTGTGCATGGTCTGAATAACGCAATGCAGGGTGAGCTTCTGGAATTCCCCGGCGAGGTTTATGGCATGGTCTTAAACCTGGAAGAGGATAACGTAGGTGCAGTACTTCTCGGAAGCCAGAGAAACATCAGCGAAGGCGATCAGGTTAAGACAACCGGTCGTGTAGTTGAGGTTCCTGTAGGTGATAACATGTTAGGACGTGTTGTAAATGCGCTGGGACAGCCGATCGATGGCAAAGGCCCGATTCAGACAGACAAATATCGTAAGATCGAAAGAGTAGCATCCGGTGTTATCACACGTAAATCCGTAGATACACCGTTACAGACAGGTATTAAGGCAATCGACTCCATGGTGCCCATCGGAAGAGGACAGCGTGAGTTGATCATCGGCGACAGACAGACCGGTAAGACGGCAATCGCCATTGATACCATTATTAATCAGAAGGGACAGGGCGTGAAGTGTATTTATGTCGCAATCGGACAGAAGGCTTCTACCGTTGCATCCCTTGTTAAGACCTTAGAAGAAGCAGGCGCTATGGCTTATACAACAATCGTTGCGGCAACCGCCAGTGAGCTTGCTCCGTTACAGTATATTGCTCCGTATTCCGGATGTGCAATCGGAGAGGAATGGATGGAGAATGGAGAGGACGTGCTGGTAGTATACGATGACTTAACAAAGCATGCGGCTGCATACCGTACACTTTCCCTGCTTCTTAAGCGTCCACCCGGACGTGAGGCATATCCCGGTGATGTATTCTATCTGCATTCCAGACTGTTAGAGCGTGCAGCAAGAATGAGTGATGAGTACGGCGGAGGATCCTTAACGGCATTACCGATTATCGAAACGCAGGCAGGTGACGTATCTGCTTACATTCCGACCAATGTTATTTCCATTACCGATGGACAGATTTATCTGGAAACCGAAATGTTCAATTCCGGATTCCGTCCGGCTGTTAACGCAGGACTTTCTGTATCCCGTGTTGGTGGTGACGCACAGATCAAGGCAATGAAGAAGATTGCTTCCCCGATTCGTGTGGAGCTGGCACAGTACAGAGAACTTGCTTCCTTTGCACAGTTTGGTTCCGAGCTGGATGCCGATACCAAGGAAAAGCTGGCACAGGGTGAAAGAATTAAAGAGGTATTAAAGCAGCCTCAGTACAATCCGATGCCGGTTGAATACCAGATTATCATCATTTACGCAGTTACCAACAAGTATCTGCTGGATGTTCCTACCGAGGAGATTACCCGTTTTGAGTCAGAATTCTTTGACTTCATTAAGACAAAGTATCCGGAAATTCCGTCAGGCATTGCCGAGGAGAAGGTAATTTCTGATACAACCGAGGAGAAGTTAAAGAAGGCAATTGAAGAATTCAAAGCAGAATTTCTTAAATAATTCGGAAGGGAACAGGTGATATTATGGCCTCAATGAGAGACATAAAGCGGCGTAAGGGCAGTATCCAGAGTACCCAGCAGATTACCAAGGCCATGAAGCTTGTTTCTACTGTAAAGCTGCAGAGAGCCAAGCAGAATGCCGAGAAATCCCAGACCTATTTCCACTGCATGTACAATACCGTACATTCGATTCTTCGAAGAACGCAGAATCTGGAGCATAAATATTTAAAGTCCGGTGAAAGCGGCAAGAAAGCAGTCATTGTGATTACTTCAAACCGTGGACTTGCAGGCGGCTACAACTCCAATGTCATCAAGCTGATTACACAGGGAGAGCTTGCAAACGAAGATCTGGCAATTTATGCAATTGGTAAGAAGGGAAAAGATGCCCTTGCAAAGAACTATGAGATTAGAGCTGATTATTCAGATGTAATTGAAGATCCTGTTTATGCAGAAGCCATGAAGATCAGTAAGGAAGTTCTCACTGCCTTTGAAAATGGTGAAATCAGTGAGATCTACCTGGCCTATACCGGGTTTAAGAATACCGTTGTTCATATTCCGACCCTGTTAAAGCTTCTTCCGGTTGAGATTTCCGATGAGGAAGAAACCGCGCAGGAAGATGATCATGTCATGATGAACTTTGAGCCGGAGGATGAAGAGGCTTTGAATTTGCTGATCCCGAAATATATTACCAGCCTGATTTACGGTGGTATGATTGAAGCGATTGCCAGTGAAAACGGAGCCAGAATGCAGGCCATGGACGCTGCAACAAGCAACGCAGAAGAAATGATCGAAGACCTGACTCTTCTTTACAATCGTGCTCGTCAGGGCTCCATTACACAGGAACTGACCGAAATTATCGCGGGCGCAAACGCGATCTCATAGAACAAATAAGAATCAAGAAAGGATGAAAGAAATGGCAGATTCAGGAAAAATCACTCAGGTTATCGGTGCCGTTCTGGATGTAAAGTTTGCCGGTAACAGACTGCCGGAAATCAACGAAGCAATCAAGGTTCCTCTGCAGGATGGCGGAGAACTTGTTGTGGAAGTTGCCCAGCATCTCGGTGACGATACTGTCAGATGTATTGCCATGGGAACCACAGACGGACTTGTCCGCGGAATGGAAGCAATTGCTACCGGAAAGCCGATTTCCGTACCTGTTGGCGAGAATACCTTAGGACGTATCTTTAACGTACTGGGTGATCCCATTGATAATAAACCAGCTCCGGAAGGAGTTTCCTATGAACCGATCCACAGAGCAGCACCCCAGTTCGTAGAGCAGTCTACCCAGCAGGAACTTCTGGAAACCGGTATTAAGGTCGTAGACCTTCTTTGCCCTTACCAGAAGGGTGGTAAGATCGGTCTGTTCGGTGGTGCCGGTGTAGGTAAGACCGTACTGATCCAGGAGCTGATCCGTAACATCGCAACCGAGCACGGTGGATATTCCGTATTTACCGGTGTTGGTGAAAGAACAAGAGAGGGAAATGACTTATATCATGAAATGACCGAGTCCGGCGTTATTGATAAGACAACCATGGTGTTTGGTCAGATGAATGAGCCCCCCGGAGCCAGAATGAGAGTTGGTCTTACCGGTCTTACGATGGCAGAGTATTTCCGTGACAAAGGTGGAAAGGACGTGCTTCTTTTCATTGATAATATTTTCCGTTTCACACAGGCAGGTTCCGAGGTGTCCGCACTTCTTGGACGTATGCCTTCCGCAGTAGGTTATCAGCCTACCCTGCAGACAGAAATGGGTGCACTTCAGGAGCGTATTACATCAACAAAGAACGGATCCATTACTTCCGTTCAGGCAGTATATGTACCGGCCGATGACTTAACCGACCCTGCTCCGGCAACCACCTTCGCACATCTGGATGCAACAACCGTACTTAGCCGTTCTATCGTAGAATTAGGTATTTACCCTGCGGTAGATCCGCTCGAGTCCACATCCAGAATTCTGGATCCCAGAATTGTTGGTGAAGAGCATTATGCCGTTGCCCGTGGTGTACAGGAAATTCTTCAGAAGTATAAGGAATTACAGGATATCATCGCCATCCTTGGTATGGACGAATTATCCGAAAGCGATAAGCTCGTTGTAAACCGTGCAAGAAAGGTACAGAGATTCTTATCCCAGCCGTTCTTCGTAGCCAGCAAGTTCCTGGGAATTGACGGAAAGTATGTACCGATTAACGAGACAATCCGTGGCTTCAAGGAAATTCTGGAAGGTAAACATGATGATATACCGGAAAGCTATTTCCTGAATGCCGGAAGCATTGATGACGTACTTGCCCGCGTGAAATAACGGGAGGTGGTCAGATGGCAGACAGTAATTTATTTACCTTAAAAATTATTACTCCGGACCGCGTCTTCTATGAAGGTGAAGTTTCCATGGTGGAATTCAATACCACCGAGGGCGAGATCGGTGTGTTAAAGGGACATATCCCGTTAACCGTAATCATCAGCCCCGGAATTCTTACCATCACAGAAGCAGAAGGAACGAAGGAAGCTGCATTACATGCAGGTTTTGCAGAGATTCTGCAGGATCAGCTTGTCATTATGGCAGAGATCATCGAGTGGCCGGAAGAAATCGATCTCGATCGTGCGGAGCACGCAAGAGAACGTGCGGAAGAAAGACTTCGCAGCAAGACTCCGGAGACCGATCTTCTTCGTGCAGAAACCGCATTACAGAGATCTCTGGCACGTATTCATGTATTAAAATCATAAGAATTGATACAGCAGATGGTTGAAAAGTCCATTCCTTTGACGGGGATGGACTTTTGACTCTGTTCTCACGACTACAGAGGGAATGCATATCATAACAGTAAAGAAACAAGGACGTTATGATTATGTATGAACGCAGAATTATGCCGTTTTATATGACGTATCCCATGCCGATGTTCGGGCAGCAGGAAAACACTGTGATGCGTGATCTGGAATATATGCAGCAGATGTACCCGAAGGAGGCAAAGCGTTATCAGAAGCTGATCGCCGGGATTTTAGACAAAATGGACTATGAAGGAAGTATGATCTATGACGAATATCCGGACCGGATCCAGTTATACCGGCTCGCCATGGATATTCTGGATCGGGTAAAAAGAGAAGAAAACAGCAACGAAGAATCTGCACCGGATGCGGATTCCCCGGAAAAGTGGCAGAGAATCGGGGATCTCATACAGATTCTTCTGTTTTATGAAATTTATAAGAGAAGACACAAGGATGAACGATTTACACACTTATTTATCTGAATTATGCAATGACAGACTCTATCAGATGATTCTGAGCAATCCGCGGGAAAAGGACGGAGTTTCCAAAATTAAGATCCGTCCCGTGATGGTAAAGCAGGAGCTTAGTTTTCAGGAGACCCGTTTTCAGGGAACGCAGGTTTTTCATAAGAATTATACGGCAGGGGATCTGGTATCCCTTGTGGAACGTTACATGGAAGAAGAATTCCGACAGTTAGAGGCTGAGCACATGGAGGGCAGACTCCATGTGCTTGTGAGTAAAAAGGGAAGGACAACCATCAAGTTTCAGCCCTCGAAATCCGGAGAGAAAACCCTGAAACCGGTCATGGAGCACAACCGTGAGAAGCGTTATATTTTAAAGGAAGGAATTCCGGTTCCGTTTCTCATTGATTTAGGAGTGCAGACCCCGGAGGGGAAAATTGTACATGCTCGGTATGACAAATTCAAACAGATTAACCGTTATCTTGAATTTGTGGAGGATATTCTGCCTACACTGCAAAAGAAGGGAACCGTGCATATCATTGACTTTGGATGCGGAAAGTCTTATCTTACCTTTGCCCTGTATTATTATCTGCATGAACTGAAAGAACAGGATGTAGCGATTACCGGTCTGGATCTTAAACAGGATGTGATCCGTCACTGCAACGAACTTGCCCGGAGCTATGGCTATGAGAAGCTGCAGTTTCTTCACGGGGATATTGCAAAATATGAAGGCGGCGAGGAAGTAGATATGGTGGTGACCTTGCATGCCTGTGATACGGCAACGGATTATGCGCTGCAAAAGGCCATGAAATGGAATGCGAAGGTGATCTTTTCCGTACCGTGCTGTCAGCATGAGGTGAACCGGCAGATTCAGAATGACATATTGGAGCCGGTATTGAAATATGGTATATTAAAAGAGCGTATGGCAGCGATTCTTACCGATGCAGTCCGGGCAGAGGTGCTTGAGACGGCAGGGTATGACACACAGATTCTGGAATTTATCGATATGGAGCACACGCCGAAGAATCTGCTGATCCGTGCGGTGAAGAGAAATCCGTCGAAGCAGACCTCCAATATGCAGCAGAACGAAGCAGCAGGGAGAAGGTCACAAACTGAGACGGAACTTTCCCGGATGACGCAGGAGTTTCACATTCACACCACGCTGCAGAAGCTTATGGAACAGGAAAATTGTAATTCGTAATATAGGGAAAAGGAATGAAGAAACTGATCATTAATATTGCAATCGTGATTGCGGTATTTTTTATAGCACTGTTTGTTGCGGGCAGTATCATCAATCAGGGAACGACCGACATGACAATGGAGATGGGGAAAGCGACCTTTCCGGTTGTGACGGTACGGTTTAACGGGATTGAGATGAATCCGATGCACGGATACCGCAAGGAAATGAAAACAAATCTGATGCGGGAATCCATCACACCGCTGATGTCAGGTCGGAAGGTGGCCCTTCAGATTGACCGGTTCGGGACAGAAATTACCAGCATTGCGTTCGAGGTCCGGAGTGTGGATGGAGAGCGTTTAATTGAAAATACGCAGGTTCCTGAATGGGAAGAGCGGGACGATGGAACACTTTTTGTAACGCTGGAGCTGAAAGATTTGATCGATATGAATCAGGAATATGAGCTGATTGTGCTCATTACCCCTGCTTCCGGCGATACCATCCGGTATTATACGCGGATCATCAGTCAGGAAGATTATCATGTGACGGATAAGCTGGAATTTGTGAAGGATTTCACAACAAAGACTTTTGATAAGGAAGCAGCCAAGAGCCTTACCAAGTATCTGGAGTCCAATTCCTCCGGGGATAATACCAATCTGGGGAAGGTAACGATTCACAGCAGCTTTGACCAGATTACCTATGCAAGTCTTCCGATCACCGTGAAAACGAGTCCGCAGATTACGATCAAGGAAATTGATGAACAGACAGGCAGCTTTGTGACGGACTTTTATGTGACAACCTCCGATGCGGAAGCGCAGAATCTGTATCATGTGCAGGAATATTACCGACTGCGTTATACCTCAGACCGGATTTATCTGCTGGATTATGAGCGTACCATGGATCAGGTTTTTCAGGAGGATGGAAGTGTGTATGCCAACAATAAGATCATGCTTGGCATTACGGCAGACGACATCCAGATGGAAGAAAGCGATGACGGAAACATTCTGGCGTTTGTATCCGGAAACCGGTTGTTCAGCTATAATACGGTAGATAACAAGATGGCCTATCTGTTTGGCTTTTATGATAAAGATAACAGGGATGCACGTACCTTTTACAATATGCACCGCATAAAAATTCTGGATGTGAGCGAGGGTGGCAATGTTACTTTTCTGGTGTATGGCTACATGAACCGTGGCAAGCACGAGGGGGAAGTCGGGATATCTGCCTTTTATTATGACAGTACCGTCAATACCATTGAGGAACTGGTTTATATTCCGAGCGAGGATCCGCAGGATGTGATTATGGAAAAGGTGAACCAGCTTTCCTATATCAATCGTGACGGAATCCTGTATCTGATGGATAACCGGCACATTTACGGCATCAACTTTACGCAGAGAACCTATGAGGTGGTGGCAGACAATCTGCATTATAACGGTTATGTGATTTCGGACAGCAATCGTATGATCGCATGGCAGGAGGGCGAGAGTTTGGAAAACAGCCAGACGGTGGTGCTGATGAATCTGAACACCGGCGTACAGAAGCGGATTGAAGCGAAGGCTTCCGAAACGATTGTTCCGATCGGATTTATTGAAGAGGATCTGATCTATGGCATCGTGAATAAAAGTGATATTGTTATGGACTATGCAAGAGAAGCGGTTCTGCCGATGTACTGTGTAAAGATTGAGAATGAAAATGAAGGGGTTCTGATGACCTATGAGCAGGAGAATGTTTACGTTTTATCCGGTAGTGTGAATCAGAATCAGATCACGTTACAGCGCGTGTCAAAGGCAGAAGACGGTACTTATACGGATATTGCAGATGACCAGATTGTGAATGCGGAGAGTGCGGGCACAGGCAGAAATACGGTAGAAGTTGTTGCTACGCAGAACTATGAGAAGATCAAGCAGATTGCGCTGCGCAAAGACATCGATGTGAGTGCGATGAAGCAGCTTACGCCGAAGGAAGTGCTTTTTGAAGGAGAACGAAGTGTTTATCTGCGAAACAACGATGAGACGCAGGAGCAGTTCTATGTATATGGTAAGTATGGTGTGAGCGGCATTTACGGTAATGCGGACCAGGCGGTTGATGCGGCAGAAAGTCAGGCCGGTGTGGTGCTGAACAGTGCCGGAAACTATGTATGGAAAAAGACCATACGAAGTACCAAGAATCAGATTATGGCAATTCAGGCAGATACGGTTACAGAGGAGAAGGATTCGCTTGCGGTTGCACTGGATACCATGCTGTCCTATGAGGGCATCATGCGGAATTCCGCTTATATGCTGCAAAGCGGAGAGACCATTTACTCCATTCTGGAAAGCGGTTTAAGCGAATGTCAGGTACTGGATCTGACCGGATGTTCTCTGGATGCGGTTCTTTATTATGTGGATCGGGACATTCCGGTACTTGTGATGCTGCAGGACGGAAATGCCGTGCTGCTCATTGGATTTAATGAGATGAATACGGTGATTATGAATCCGCAGACCGGAACGATCTATAAGATGGGAATGAACGATTCCAAGACCTGGTTTAAGGAAAATGGAAACCGCTTCATCACGTATATACGAAACGAGAATTAACAGGAAGGGGATTGAAGATGTATCAGGAACAAAAGCTTTATATTGGAAAATCAGGAGAGGAAAAGGTCTATATCTATCCGAAGATGGCAAACCGCCACGGATTGATTGCAGGTGCAACCGGTACCGGTAAAACCGTGAGTCTTCGTGTACTGGCAGAGTCCTTCAGTGATTGCGGCGTTTCCGTATTCCTTGCGGATGCCAAAGGAGATCTGGCGTCCATGAGCCTTAAGGGAACCGGCGAAGGAAGCGTCGGTGGACGTGTGGAGAAGCTGGGGCTTGAAAAGGAAGGATTTTCCTATCATGCTTATCCGGTAACCTTCTGGGATGTATTTGGAGAAAAGGGCCTGCCGCTTCGGACGACCATCAGTGAGATGGGGCCGCTGCTGCTTAGCCGCATTCTGAACCTCAACGATACACAGAGTGATATTCTGACCATTATCTTTAAAATTGCAGATGATGAAGGCCTTCTTCTGATTGATACCAAGGACCTGCGCGCCATGCTGCAGTATGTGTCTGAAAACGCTAAGGAATTAAGTCTCACCTATGGAAATATTGCCAAACAGAGTCTGACCGCCATTATCCGTGCCGTGATTACACTGGAAGAAGCAGGCGGTGAGCAGTTCTTCGGGGAACCGGCACTCAGTATCAGTGACTGGATCGGCACGGACTGCGACGGCAAGGGTAAGATCCAGATTCTGGACTGCCAGAAGCTGATGCAGAGTCCGAAGATGTATTCCACCTTCCTTCTGTGGCTGATGTCCGAATTATATGAAACCTTACCGGAGGCCGGAGATCTTCCGAAGCCGAAGATGGTCTTTTTCTTCGATGAGGCACACATGCTGTTTGATACGGCGAACCGTGCCCTGCTTGAAAAGATCGAACAGGTAGTGAAACTCATCCGCTCGAAGGGTGTTGGTATTTACTTTATTACGCAGAATCCGAAGGATATTCCGGACGGCGTTCTTTCCCAGCTTGGAAATAAGATCCAGCATGCATTGCATGCCTATACACCGGCTGAACAAAAAGGCGCTAAGGCAGCAGCACAGGCATTTCGTGAGAATCCGGAATTTAATACTTATGAAGTTTTACAGGAGCTTGCTATTGGAGAGGCATTGATTTCGGTACTGGATGAAGAGGGAATTCCGACCGTCGTGAAGAAATGTACCATGCTGCCGCCGCAGAGTAATCTGGGGACACTCGATGACCGGACGAGAGACCAGCAGATCAAGGGAAGCATGCTTTACAGCAAGTACAATGATTATTTTGACCGGGATTCAGCATATGAATTCCTGCAGAGAATGAACCTCGAGGCACAGAAGCAGGCGCAGGAGGCGGCTGCACAGGCCGCAGCACAGAAAGAAGAAGCTGCCCGCCAGAAGGAGCAGGAAAAGCTGGAAGCTGCGCAGTTAAAAGCACAGGAAAAGGAACAGTTAAGATTACAGAAGGAACAGGAAAAAGAAGCGCTCCGGATTCAGAAGGCGAAGGAAAAGGAAGAGGAAGCAAAGAAAAAGAGGGCTAACAAAGTTGCCGGAAGTGTAGCACGTTCCGCAGCAGGAACCGTAGGACGTGAACTCGGAAATTCCATTGGCAAGTCGGTAGGTGGTTCCTTTGGAAAGCGGCTGGGCGGAAACGTAGGCGCATCCCTCGGAAGAGGAATCATGAATACGTTGTTTAAGTTGTAACTGTTCAGAGCAAACATGCAATGTTTTCGAGGCTGGCTCTGAATAGTTGTCAGACGATAATGATACTTGCGCACTTGATATCAGAGGCAAGCGCATAGGTCTGACCGTGATTTAAGGTGATCACGGTAGGACGTGTCGGGTAACCGGGGATGTTTTGCACGATTTTGGCAAACTCTCCGGTACTTAATTTTACAATGGAATCAACAGGATAAAGAATCACACTGTTTAGGAAACTCTGGATCATATGAATGTCGAGATCCCCGGTCATTGCCATAATCATTTCCACGGCATCACGCGGAGAAAACGCATCTTTATAAGGACGCTCTGTGACAAGGGCGTCATAAATATCGGCAACCGAAAGAATCCTTGCAAAAGGAATAATCTGGTCGCCCTGTAATTTTAACGGATAGCCATTCCCATTCATCTTTTCATGGTGCTGCAGCACACCAAGCTTTGTTGCAGTAGAAAGGTCAGGCTTGTCCTTAATCATGTTATAACCAAGCACGGGGTGGCTCTTCATTATTTCAAACTCTGCATCGGTCAGTCTCCCCGGCTTATTTAAAATTTCATTCGGAATTTTAGACTTACCCAGATCGTGCAGAAGCCCGGCAACACCAATCTGCTGTACTTCCCTCGCAGAAAGTCCCCGGTTTTTCGCAATGATCATTCCCATGGAAGCAACATCCACACTGTGCTTGAAGGTATATTCATCGCTGACCTTTAAAGCACTGACATCGACTGCCAGTGCATCATTTTCTTCCAGTGCCTTCATCAGTTCACTGGAAACATTATTGGTTGCATCCATGAAGTTTGGTGAGTCCGGATTACTGTAAAGGAACTGAATTCCTTCCGCAACTCTTTTCTTCACACTTTCATGCAGTTCAATTTTCGCACGGTCGGGAACCTTTACCTTCTCGATCTTCTCCATAACTTCCGGAGAGATGTTATAGGTGATTTCCTCGGCGCTTTCCTCACCTTCGCGGATGTAAACGCCGCCAATGTTCATTTTGCGAAGGGAATTAATCATGTAATCGTCAAGTGGTGTCTTCCGGTGAATCAGGACACGTCCGGTTCCATCAATGATGGACTGGTCAATGACCATGCCGGAAGTCAGCAGCCTGACACTGATATATTTTCGTTTAATCATGGTTCTGCCTTTAGGGAATAAATTTAATATAGTATTGTAAAACACTCATCATAGTATAACATAAACCAAGGGTAACATGCTAGAGATTCATGCATGTATACACGATTTCCCGGATTATTGATAATGTGTTTCGGGCAGGGCGCAGTTTTTCGGTGGATATCGGGAGGTGCCCTTTGGATATCTGTCAGTTTTTTGGAGTCGGCTTATGAAAGGGCAGATAGGCTGGAGCATTTGCGAAGGTAATGGTGATGTTAAGAATCAGAAAGGAAGCGAGACTATGGCATCATCACCAGCAGTAGACACAAAAGTAAATAATTGCACATCTGACTATACAGAGAAAGTTGATTTTGATGCGCTCCATCAGGAATTGGCAAAAGGAGTACAGAGTTTGAAGAATGGTTAGGTATACACTATAGAAGAGGCGTGGGAGGAGATAGACAAGATATAGTACATGGATAGACCTAAAAATATAATTAGGTCATAACCTTTCAGACTATTTCATAGAATGTAAAAAAGCGTTCTGAGGGGTTTCCTTTGAAAGATTATATTGAGGAACGGGCAGTTCATATAGCAAATTATATCATCGAAAACAACGCAACCGTAAGACAGACCGCCAAGGCATTTGGCATTTCAAAAAGTACAGTGCACAAGGATGTGGCTGAGAGATTACAGCACATCAATCTGGCACTTGCAAAAGAGGCGCGTAAGGTGCTTGATGTGAATAAAGCGGAGCGGCATTTGCGGGGAGGATTGGCTACCAAAGAAAAATATGCGCATCAGCATGAAGAAATGAATAAGTAATTTCAAGATACGGTACAGTTTGTGCCGTATTTTTTATGTCGTATTTTTTATGTTGAAAATTATTTTGACAAGGTATAGGCGTGTCATTATAATGAAAATAGTACTTTATGTAACTATTAAGAACCATGGAGAATAATTATGGAAAAAGAAATGGTCATCGTTTTGGACTACGGCGGACAGTATAATCAGTTGATTGCCCGAAGAGTCCGCGAATGCAATGTTTATTGTGAAGTAAAGCCTTATAACAGTCCCATTGAGGAGATTAAGAAATTATCTCCCAAGGGAATTATTATTACCGGCGGTCCGAACAGTGTTTATGCAGAAGATGCACTGCTTTGTGACAAGGAACTTTTTACAATGGGAGTTCCGATCCTTGGCATCTGTTATGGATCCCAGCTTATGGCACATATGTGTGGAGGTAAGGTTGCAACCGCGCCGGTTTCCGAATATGGTCACACCGAAGTTACCATTGATGCCACTGACAGCGAGCTTTTTGCAGAGGTTCCTGCAAGTACAAGCTGTTGGATGAGCCATACCGACTATATCGCAGAAGCACCGGCTGGATTCCGTGTGACGGCACATACTCCCGTATGTCCGGTAGCAGCAATGGAAGATCAGTCCCGTAAGCTTTATGCAACCCAGTTCCATCCGGAAGTCGTACACACTAAGGACGGACAGAAGATGCTGTTTAACTTTGTACGCAAAGTCTGTGGATGCAAGGGTGACTGGAGAATGGACTCCTTTGTGGAGACAAGCATTCAGCAGCTTCGTGAAAAGATTGGAAACGGTAAAGTGCTTTGTGCTCTGTCTGGTGGAGTAGATTCCTCTGTGGCAGCAGTGCTTTTGTCCAAGGCAGTTGGAAAGCAGCTTACCTGTGTATTTGTCGATCATGGACTTCTTCGTAAAAACGAAGGTGACGAGGTAGAAGCAGTATTTGGACCGAACGGATCTTATGATCTGAATTTCATTCGTGTGAATGTACAGCAGCGTTTTTATGATAAACTGGCAGGCGTGACCGATCCGGAGAGAAAGCGTAAGATCATCGGTGAAGAGTTTATCCGTGTATTTGAAGAAGAAGCAAAGAAAATTGGTGCTGTAGACTATCTGGTACAGGGAACGATTTATCCTGACGTGGTAGAATCCGGTCTTGATAAGAGCGCAACGATCAAGTCCCATCACAATGTTGGAGGACTTCCGGACTGTGTAGATTTCAAGGAGATCGTTGAGCCGTTACGAATGTTGTTTAAGGACGAAGTCCGCCGGGCAGGTTTAGAGCTTGGCATTCCGGATTATCTGGTGTTCCGTCAGCCGTTCCCCGGTCCAGGACTTGGCGTTCGTATCGTTGGAGAAGTTACCGAAGAAAAGGTGCGTATCGTTCAGGATGCAGACTACATTTATCGTGAAGAACTTGCCAAGGCAGGATGCGATAAAGGACTTGGCCAGTACTTCGCAGCGCTTACTAATATGCGCAGTGTTGGCGTTATGGGTGATTTCAGAACGTATGATTATGCGGTTGCCCTCCGTGCTGTAAATACTACGGACTTTATGACTGCTGATTGTGCAGAGATTCCATTTGAAGTCCTGCAGAAGGTAATGAACCGAATTATTAACGAGGTGAAAGGAGTCAATCGAGTACTTTACGATCTGACCAGTAAGCCACCTGGTACGATTGAACTGGAATAACGGATTGAAATGCCGAAAATCTGTATTTATGCGGGTTTCCGGCATTTTTTTATCAAATGGCTCTAGTTTGGCTCTATTTGTGGGCGGAGAAATGTATAAATATGATATGTATTTCAAGGTAATGATTGGCAGGTGGTTAAGTGGATATTTTATTTAAAAATGATGATTTTGTATTTTCTTACAGAGTTGGCGGTATATTGATACATAATGGTAAAATCTTGTTACAGCGTCCGAAGAATGATGATTATGCTATTATTGGTGGACATGTCGTGGCTATGGAGACAAGCATGGAAGCTCTTAAGCGTGAATTTGAAGAAGAGCTTCATGCTAAGATAGAGGTAGATAATCTGTTAGCAATTGGAGAAATTTATTTTCCATGGGGTAAAAGACCCTGTCATCAGATATGTTTATATTATAATGTACATTTGACGGATGATAATATTCCATTAGATGGCGTGTTTCATGGATATGATGAGTTGGATAATGAAAGAATTGATCTGGATTTCTGTTGGGTTTCACTAGAAGATTTAAAGAAGGGGACTAAGGTATATCCTTTGGAACTGATACCATATATTCTTAATCCAGTGAAAGAAATTGTACATTTTGTTTCAAAGCAGATTTGAGGAGATCATTAATGATAGAAGATATGAAGGTAGAATTAGGCAAACCATCTGATATTGATTCATGGATGCAGTTGGTTAGAAAAGTAAGTTGGAATTTTCCGGGCTTAGAGACAGAGCAGAGTATAGAAGAACACAAAATGACGGTCTTGAAATTCATGAATGATAAACGTGCTTTGTGCGTGAAGAACGAACAAGATATTGTTGGCGTGCTTTTATATTCAAGGAAGCATAATATGATATGTTGTCTGGCTGTTGATCCGGCTTACCGAAAAAGGGGAATTGCTTCGTTGCTTTTAAGAGAGGCAATTGATAAGCTTGACAGAGAGAAAGATATAACGGTGTCCACATTTCGAGAAAATGATATTAAGGGAATTGCGCCTAGAAAATTATATAAGAAATTTGGGTTTGAAGAGGGCGAGCTGATTGAAGAATTCGGATATCCTAATCAAATGTTTGTGTTGCATGCTAAACAGTGAGACGGGACTGCCGTTCAAACAATTAAAACACTTAAATTTATATTGGGTGATGATGCTGTTGACATACAGCATATTAGAAGTACAGCAATACTAGCAATCAAAGCCAAACTGATTATTGACATTGCCGTTGGGGTGACGGATTTTGAGAGAATAATGTTACATAATGAGCCGTTACAGAAGGAATCTTTTATCGTGGCTCGGATGTGGAATATCAGGTTCTTTATGTAATACAGATAGGAAAAGAATTACAAGAATAAATAGAAAAAGGGTAAGGGTTATGGAGAAGCAGTTTTACGATTTTGTTAGCGAGGTCTATGACAAACAGCTTGGCGTGGAGGGCGTCGCGATTGCGGATGGGGAAAAGATTCTGTTGGAGCATCATTTTGCGCCGGATCAGGCGAGAAACATCTATTCCCACACGAAAAGCTACATGAGCACAGCGGTCGGTCTGGCGATTTCCGACGGCAAGCTGTCACTGGAGGATAAGCTGACAGATTTTTTCCCAGAGGCGGTTCCGGAAAATGCACAACCGGAGTTGTTTGAAATTCGTCTGCATCATCTGCTTACGATGTCCAGTGGTTTCCATGAAGCATATCTGATGGGCGCGGACAGACGCTCTGGCATCGGTTTTCCGGATTATGTCAAATACATGCTAAGCAGACCGGTAAAGGTACAGCCGGGCAGCGAATTTCTGTATTCGACGGCGGACAGCATTCTGGCAGGTCGTATGGTCGAAAAGGCGGTCGATAAACGGCTTTCTGAGTATCTGTATGAGCGCATTTTTGCACCGCTGGGACAGGGATTTCCGATCTGGGAGAACTGCCCGCAGGGACACCCGATCGGTGGTGGTGGCATGTTTATGACGCTTTCTGATATGCTCAAAATCGGACAAGTATATCTGATGGACGGCAAATGGAAAGGGCAGCAGCTGGTTGATCCTGCATGGGTCAAAGAAGCAACTGCAAAACAGATTGAAACGCCGAATCCCGGAAATGATATTTGGGTCTGTGGCTACGGCTATCAGTTCTGGAGAAACCCGTATGAGGATTCCTATCGCGCAGACGGCGCATATGGACAGTTGACAATGGTTCTGCCGAAGAAAGGATTGATCGTATCTATCCAGTGCCCGGAAAGTGGCAATTTTTCAAAGGTAAAACAGCCAATGCATGAGTTGATCTTGTCACTGTAAGGTTGGAGAAAATAGTGTGAGATGGAGACAGCCACTTCCTGTAAATGGGAGTGGCTGTTTTAAGTTAAGGATAAAGCGCTGGCGTAATTAATGTCACAATATCGAATATATCATATGTAGGAAGCGGACACAGCAACCATTAGGAGATTAAATAGTGAAGATACAGGTTAAACTGAAAATTCGAAATGCTATTTTTATATTAGAAGAATGATTTTGGACTAACAGTCCAATGTAATGGTAGTTCTTATAAGGTATTATAAAATCAAAAGGATTGGAGGATATCTTATGGGAACTAATTTTTATCTGATGAGTAAAAATAAAAATCTAATGAGAGAGTATTTTGCTGTTGAAACAGAATATGTAATCAAGGATATTGAATACACAATTGTTGATGAACCTTACCTCGGATACAAGATTCACTTGAGTAAATTAAGTTGTGGATGGCGTCCATTATTTCAAAGACACAAGACAATCAGGACATTTAAGGAGCTGGAAGAGTTTTGTATGAAAAATAAAAATGTTGTAAGCATTTATGATGAATATGATAGAAGGTACACATGGAAACAATATTATGAAAGAGTATATAATCATAGTCAACAGAAAGCAAGGCCGTGTAAATGGATATATGATATAGATTCATTTTTTCCAAATGCTGGACCCCGCTTGCAAAATGTATTATGTACAAAACAGGAGGCAGAGATATATATGCCATTCTGTCATAGAGAGTACAGCGAAAAAGAAAAACTGGCGAAGGAACGTTTTCATGTGCATGAAAGACTATGGTACAAAGAAAAGTATTGGGAAGATCCAGATTATCCATTTGATTGGACGGAGGGTGAATTTTTCTAAAAGAGCTGAATGCTTATGTGTAAAGAAATATACATGGTTTTAAGTGAGGTAGATCGTATGGCACAATCTATGGAAAGTGATATTAAGGGAATAGTCCGCATGATAACGGAACTTGATGAATTGGTATATAGTACATATAAACCTATAGTTGAAGATATATGTATAAGAAGGGCATCTGAATCGGAGGTGGAACATCTGTTGGATTATATGGTTGGAATATGTAATAGCAACAGAATGCTTGGGCTATTTAAACGGGTGTGCAGAAAGTACATATATTTGTATCCAGAAATGATTATAT
>CAVHRK010000070.1:0-23947 GCA_963638365.1 Anaerobutyricum sp.
TTGGAAAGCTGAGGGTGTTCTGTAAAATATTTTTTTGTTCCATATCCTTCTTCCTCAATAAATCCAGTATAAAAACATACAAACATATCATTTGTGACATTATCAATATCAATGTCGGCAATATCAATATCTCTGTTTTTAACTTTGCTGACATCAAATACAATTCCTTTTCTTTCTGTATATTCCAAAGGAAATTCTTTGTTCATAACATCAAAATGTGTTCCCAAATGTCCCACTAATGCTTTTTTCTCATTACCCTGAGCATCTGTCACCATTTTAGGTGTGATTTTTAATGTAATATCAATTTTCATCTGCATTTCCTCCTAATTTTACAATCTGCATTTCAAGATAATCATTAAATTCTTTCATAAACTTTTCTACCTGTTCCAGCGTTTCAGGAGCAAATTGTTTTATAAAAGCATTATCTCTTTTCAACCATAAATTGTGCCGTTTCTCGTGTTCGTCATATAAAAACTGTCCTGATTTTGTCAAACGAAAGAAAATTTTCTGCTTATTGCCATCCTGTTGATATGCTTCAATTAAATTTTGTTCAAGAAGCTTTTTAGTAATCTTACTAATTGCACCTCTTGTAACATTCATATGATTTGCTATCTGAGTTACATTCGGTTCCGCCAAATCCCCAATAGCAGCTATTGTATGAATCTCGGAATAATTATATCCGTGTAGCTTTTCATCTTCTGTGAGTTTTGAGAGTATCTCCTGCTTCTCCATATACTTGACAAACAAATTCATAAGCTTTGTATTCATAATATCGCCTCGCATCTTGTTTCTTTGTCAACAAGTATAATATTATCTTGTTTCCCTGTCAACAAGTTTTTTCTGAAACACTTTCATTTTGCATAGACACATTATGCCCAAGCTCCTGTGCCTATGCGATAACAATTACTGTTTCTTCCGATACGAACTCATCTTCTCCACCGTCACTTCCGGGTAGAAATATGTGAGTATCGTTGCTTTTGGAACACCTGCCGCAAGTGCTTTCTTCACTTCCTCCTTCTGCTCCGCTGTATATGACCAGTGCATCATTCGGTTTGTGATTGTATCCTCCCACTTCGGCTTCTCCCTTTCAGGATTTCTTACAGGCTTTTCTCCTCCACTGGTGCTGTCGGAGTCCCCTGCCTTCTGCGACTCATCAGCATACTCAAGCTCATTTGCCTGCTCCCTGTCAATTTTTGCTTTCTGCTCTGCCTCATCCTGCATTGAAAATCTCCTGCTTAATTCCTTATCCCCAAGCAGCATAAACTGTTCATAGGTCAGGGTATCAATATACACATTTTCTCCTTTGTCCTTCATTTTTTCATAATGCTTAATGGCTTTTTCCGATAAAATCTCAAATGGCGGTCCGATGATACAGTCAGCTCCCTGTATCTTATGAACATAGGCTTTTCCCTTTCCGTCTGCTGTCTGATTAAACATCGGGTGTCGAAATGGAATATACTTATTGTCCATTATCGGATCAAAACCACGGATAAAAATAATACATTTCTTATTATCCAGTTTTCTGACCTCATCGGGTGTAAACAGTTCCCTGCCTAAAACATCATAATTTCTTGATGAGCTTCCCTGTCTGCCCTTTGTCTCTCCGCTTGATTTTTTATCAATCGTGCCTTTACCCAAAAGCTCCGAGACATACTTGTGTGTACTCTGCTCATTGCCTCCAAGATAAATGAAAGTATCGCAGTTGCCAGGGATTGTCTCCCAAGTATCTTTAAAAAGTGCCTTTAACTGTGCAAAGTTCTGAATGATGATAATACTTGAAATCTCCCTGCTTCGCATTGTCGATAACAACGAACAGAAGTCATCGGGCAATGCGACATTCGCAAATTCGTCTAACATAAAGGTAACGTGGATTGGCAGTCTGCCACCGCAGTTAAAATCTGCCTGATAGTACAATTCCTGAAATATCTGTGTGTACAGCATGCTGCAAGAGCAATGCACAGGGTTACCATCAATAATAAAGAAATTAATTTTCTCATCACAATTCCTCCTGTTTTCTGTTTCCTAGTATTTCTGACACCGTGTCACTTTTATGTTTTAAATCATAGCATAGTTCTGACACCGTGTCAATATTTATTTTGACACGGTGTCAGAGCAAGTTTCTTCTTCTAAATGAAAAGAAATAAAGTGAAAAGAATTCAAAACAACAAAGATCTTATAATATTCGATACTGAATCATAACCAGCGACAAACCAAAAGAAAGCAGACACACCACAATTCCGCCAACCAGTTCTTTTATGGTATGCCGTTTCAGATATAAGGATGACCACACAATCAGACCGGCAATCACCAGACAGGGAATCACCACTTTCCCCCCTAAAAAGTAAACTAACAGCACAAACGGTCCTGTAAAACTGCATGCATGCCCGCTTGCCCGATAATGAAATCCTTTGTTACAGATTGTCAGAATCACAACTGAAAGAAAGTACGTGGAGCAGATTAAAAGCAGATCCTTTTCGGCCTGTATGAGAAGTGCCCACAGAAATGCTGCACTATAGCTGATCAGATTAAAAAGAAAGGCAAGCTTCCGCTGTCCCTCTCTTCCCTGCTCTTTAAAGCCGGGCAGGATTTTTTGCAGACCATATGCCAGAACCGGAACAAATCCCAGTAGCAGAATGGTGATAACCATTTCCGAATGATTTCGAAAAACCCCTTCCTTATAATAAGCCAGAATAAGAATAAGTGCTGTAATCATAACCGGAGGAATGGATAATACCCGGATCCCTTTCGCTACAGATTCTTTTTGAAACATGTTTTCACCCCTGATCCTTTTTAATGTTACAAATTGTAACACTTAATGGATCTTTTTTCAATTCTAAGATATAATAAGTCCATATTATTGTGACAAATGCGAGGGTTTTGTAACATGGCAAAGAAACGAATCAGTTATACCAATCTTCTTTCCAAAGAATACATTGTTTCCGCGGTTCTTTATCTGATTAAAAGCAAACCGCTTTCTTCGATCAGTGTGTCCGAGCTTTGTACCAAAGCAGGAGTCTCCCGCATGACGTTTTACCGGAACTATGATTCCATTGAAGATATCTTCATAAAGCATCTGGGTGAAAAGTTTGAAGAATATAAATCGCAGGACAGTCTTTTGAATTCAGACGGACTTTATAGCGACGAAGCCCATCTGAGTCACTATTTTAACTATATCTACGAGCAGCGGGAATTTCTGGATGGTCTCATCCAATGTGGATTTGATATGATTTTCTTAACGATGCTGACCGAATATATTCTGGAAAAATGGTCTTTCCGGAGTGACTGTTATACCCTGATTGCCTTTGCGGGCTCTCTTCATAATATGTTTCACCGATGGTCTGAAAATCATTACAGCGATGATATTCCTGATATGACCGCTGCGATCATGAAACTGTATCATCCATAGAACCATTTTCCCCGGTATACACCTTCCGATATTCGTCCATAAAATACCGGATATGCTTCTCCTTGCTCCGGCAATAAAATCCATACTCCATATTCCTGGTATCCGCAATCGGTACTGCTGCCGCATTGTGAATCTCCGGCAGGAAAAACTCCGGCAAAATGGCTATTCCATAACCGCACTGTGCAAGCAGAATACTCTCTGCTGCTCCCTCGCTCACGATATGTACATGATCCTGTGCGTGAAGGGTCAGATGTTCCTGAAAGCGATTCCCCTTTTCAAAAGGCACGCACTTCGGCGGCAGGGTGATTAAACTCTCTTCTGCAATCTGTCCAAACGTAATTTCTTTCTCTCTGGCAAGCGGGTGATTCCATGGAATCACGGCACAGCTCTGATAAGTCGTCAGTTTCCGGTAGGAGCCTTGACGGGATAATCCCAACGTGGCAACAGCCAGTTCCAACTGCTGATTTTCATACAAATTTTTAAGGTCAAAAAAATCCTGTACAACCACTTTCGGACGTACATAGGGATACCGTTCTCTCATTTGCACAAATACCGGTTCCAGAATTTTAAATTCCTGCTCGGTCATGCAGCCGATACGAAACAACATGGTTTCCTGTTCCGTATGATTCTGAAACTGATTTCTGGCATCCTGCATCCGGATATAAATATCCTTTGCATCATAATAAAACCGCTCTCCCTGCTCCGTCAGCTTAACCACACGGGAGCTGCGATAAAACAGCGGCACTCCCACCTCTTCTTCCAGACTTTTTATATGATGTGTTACCGTAGGCACCGACAGGTAAAGCGCCTCCGCTGCCTTGGTAAAATTAAGCCGTTCTGCCACATAAATAAAACATTGTAACTGCTGTGAATTCATATTGGATCCTCCCTTTTTCAGTATACCCATACCTGTTTTCTTTTGCAATCATTAGATTTTTTCTAACGCTGTTTCTATATATCTAATTCCCTAATTTCTGTTTCTCTGCTATGCTTCCACATGAAAACATCAGAAAGGAGTCTTTTTATGGAAGAACAAAAAATGGGCACCATGCCCGTAAATAAACTGCTGTTAACCATGGCCGCACCGATGATTTTATCGATGATTATTGGTGCTCTGTATAATATTGTAGACAGTATTTTCGTCAGTAATTATAGTGAGGATGCACTGACTGCGGTTTCTCTCGCATTCCCCATCCAGAATATTATCGTTGCATTCGGAACCGGTGTGGGGGTTGGCGTGAATGCCCTGCTTTCCCGCTTACTTGGAGAAAAGAAACAGGATGCGGTCAACCAAACGGCTCTTCATGGCTTGCTTATGAGCTTTCTTGTTTATTTTGTTTTATTGCTGTTTGGAATTTTCGGTGTGAAATGGTTTTATGGAATTCAGACAAAAGAATCTGCGATCTGCGCCATGGGAACTTCTTATTTATCCATTGTATGTATCTTTTCTTTTGGGCAGATCTTCCAACTGGTATTGGAAAAGCTGCTGCAATCGACCGGAAGAACGACCTATACCATGATTACCCAGATAACCGGTGCTGTAATCAATATTATTCTTGATCCGATCCTCATTTTCGGTTATTTCGGACTTCCCTCCCTGGGAACGGCCGGTGCTGCCATTGCAACCGTCATTGGTCAGATCATTGCCATGATTTTAGGAGTGATCTTTAACCTCAGATATAATAAGGAAATCCAATTTTCGCTCCGTAACTGGAAACCGGAAGTCTATTACCTGAAAAGCATCTGTTCCGTCGGGGTTCCCGCCGGAATTACCATGCTGATCAGCAGTGTGATGTCCTTTGGCATCAGCAAAATACTACTCACCTTTTCGACAACTGCTGCCGCAGTATTTGGCGCCTACTTCAAGCTCTACACCTTTGTATCCATGGCTGCATTTGGCTTAAACAGTGCCCTGCTTTCGATCGTTGCCTATAACCTCGGAACCGAAAAACATGACCGTATCCGGCAGTCCATCCGCTTAAGCGGCATCTACTCTGCCCTAATCGGGCTCGTCGGACTGATCCTGTTGCAGCTGCTTCCCAAACAACTTATGCAGGCCTTCAACGCCTCCGACACGATGACGTCAATTGGTGTAACGGCACTCCGCATCACAAGTACAAGCTTTGTTTTTGCCTGTGTTTCCATCATGGTCTGTTACGCCCTGCAGGGACTCTCCATCGGTCTTCCCAGCATGATCGTTTCGGCAGCAAGGCAGGTCATCTTCCTCTTACCACTTGCTTATGTTCTTGAAAAAGTGATGGGAATTACTGGCGTCTGGACGGCTTTTCCCATCACCGAAGCTGTTGTTATGGTTGGTTCCTGTGTTTATTTAAAACATATTCTGAACCGTCTTTCCCACTAACCTAAGCTATAAAAAAGAACCGGTGGTTCTGAAGGTTACGTATCACCTTCATTCAACCACCGGTCTTTTTTACGTAAGCGGAATCCATTTATCATCCGGCATAAGCTATTCTTATCGTTCAAAGAATTCTTACTGATATTTTGCAACAAGCTCCCTGGCATTTGCTTTCACATCATCGGAAACAAGTCCTGGAAATTCCTCTCCCAGTTCATTCAAAATATTCAGAATATCTTCTTTTTCCTGATCCGTACTGATGACAACCTCACAGTAGTTGATCTTCTCCATACCCGCTACTGCTGTTTCCAGCTGCATGATGTAATCCACATGCGGATTCTCGTATAAACGGATTAAATCCTCCTGCGCCCTTGCTTTCATCTTGAAATTCAATGCATATTTCAGATTCCGTTTCATACTGTAATTTTTGTCAATTCCAAGTATACTGTCTACAAAGATGGAAAACGGATTTCTTCCCTCCATGGCTGCCGTTGTCGTGGTCATTCCGGACCACCTGGGATTAATCTCGATGACATACCACTCACCATTGCGATACACCAGATCGACCTGTACCGTTCCTTCGAATTTCAAAGTCTGTGCCATATTAAGCAGTTCTTCCTGTACCCTTTCAAAGTGGTAAGACGGATCGGTCACGGGACCGAATTTTACAGAACTTAAGGGATCCGTAATTCCCTCTTTCGTTACAGAAAAAGCAATGGGCGGAAGCACACTGTATCGTCCCTCTACACCATGAATTTCCGTCCCGAACTGTTCTCCCTGAATCAGTTCTTCGACCATTACATCCGAATCGTTCCGTTCAGAATTAAGGAAACTCTCCACTTCCTCATAGGAATTCATGACTTCTACTCCGATCGAACCTGCCCCCAGTGTGTCCTTCACGATGACCGGGAATGTCATTTCCTTAATCCGGTAAAAAACATATTCCTTATAAACATTTACACTGACACCGGGATTCTTCTTTTCCGCAGTAAACAGCTCATGGTGGATATAAATTCCCTTTGCCGCTTTCACAAAACTCCGGAACATGATATTACTACGCCACTTATCAAATGCAGCCACTGACACCAGTGTATTATTTGCAATGGTTACAATTCCCCTTTTCTGTAATTCTTCTGCAATGAGTGCTGTTTTAATTGGCACCCAGTCAAAGGGCACGGTTCCCGATGCAATTGCCACAGCAACATCCGGTTTCTGCTGTGCAATCAGCTCTGCAGTTTCCTCTGCATTCGTCCCGCTCTCCAGAAGTACGTATTTCACGTTCCCGGGTTTTTTACTGATTTCTCCTTCTGCTACATCAAAGATATAGGAACCGTTCAGGGGACCTACGACCACAAACTCGCAATCCGGATAAAGGCGATCCATCTCATCCCAGGTATCCGCCCGGAATGGCTGATAAGTCGTTTTCGTTGCCGAATTGGAATGTGCTGATGTGGATGCACTATAAAATACAATACGCATAATTTCTTCCTCCGTTTATTTTCTATGATTCAAACTGTGCCTGATATAATCTGGCATAAGCTCCGTTTTGCGCTAATAAGTCTTTGTGACTGCCCTGCTCCACGATATGCCCGTTCTCCATAACAAGGATCACGTCAGCATTGCGGATTGTGGAAAGCCGGTGGGCAATGACAAAACTCGTCCGTCCCTCCCGCAGCTTATCAAGTGCCTGATCGATCATAGCCTCCGTTCTGGTATCCACAGAACTTGTCGCCTCATCCAGAATGAGGATATTCGGCTTCACAAGAAATGCCCGGCAGATCGTCAACAGCTGCTTTTCTCCGGCAGAAAGACTCGACATCTCGTTGGAAATCAATGTCTGATAACCATCCGGCAGCGTACTTACGAACTGATCCACGAAGGTCTCCCGGCATGCGTTACGGAACTCTTCTTCTGTAATCTCACGTTTCAGTCCATATTTCAGATTGTCTTCAATCGTTCCTTTATATACCCATGTATCCTGCAGAACCATTGCAATATTCTCCCGCAGACAGGCTCTTGTAAGATCGTGGATTTCCACTTCATCATCAAAAACAATTCGTCCACTGTTTACCTCATAAAATCGTTCAATCAGATTCACAAGTGTTGTCTTACCTGCTCCGGTTCCTCCGACGATAGCCACCATCTGTCCTGGTTCTACAACAAGATTCATATGTTCAATCAGCTTCTTTTCAGGGACATAGGAAAAGCTCACATCCCGGAAATCAATCTTTCCCTGCAGCTGGTAGTTCTCTCTGGCTTCCGGCTTTTCTTCAACCTGGTCTTCACAGTCTAACAGTTCATAGATCCGGTCAAGAGATGCAATTCCGGACTGCAATGAGGAATATGCCTGAGACAGCTTGGAAAATGGCGTCTGAAACTGTCTCGTATACTGTATAAATGCCTGCACATCGCCGACCGTCATTTGACCCGATATAACCCGCATTGCACCTCCAAGTGCTACAATCACATAGTTCAGATTGGTAAAGAAACGGGACAGCGGCTGGATCAGATTGGACACTGACATCGCCTTAAATGAAGCTTCATACAGCAGGCGGTTCTGCTTCTTAAAGGTTTCCACAAATTTCTCTTCCTGTCCGTAAAGCTTCACAATACTATGCCCGTTCACACTTTCTTCCACATTACCGTTGATCACGCCCGTGTAATACCACTGCTTCTGATATTCCTTACGCACGAACTTTGAAATTAACGTCACGATCCATCCGGAAACCGGAATAATGATAACCGTAATTAAGGCCAGATTCCAATTGATTGCAACCATCATCACAATCATCCCAATCAGCTGGAAGATACTGTAAATCGTATCCGCACCGGAAGAATTCAGGGTCGTTACCACATTGTCAATATCGTTGGTTGTCCGGCTCATGATATCTCCGTGACTGTTTGTATCAAAATAATTTAATGGCAGTGACCATAATTTCGCCTCTACCTGGCTGCGAAGTTCTTTCGCTGTGTCCGAGATGATCTGCGTGGAAAACCATCCCGATAACCACTTTGATACAAACTGGATCATGAAAATCACACTCGATATTCCTGCCCAGAAGAAAAAGCGATCCCAGTGGATGTTACTGCTTACCGGATTAGTCATATCCTGTACAACGGAATCCGTTGCATAGCCCAGGTACTGTGGCCCAAGCGCCGTTGCAACCGCCGAAATAATGATACAGAGCAGCATAAGGAACGTCAGCATCTTATTTTTAAAGAAAAAGAGCTTTAACAACCGCTTAAAAGAGCCCTTTTGAATAGTCTTTTTCTGCATTGTACTCATGATGCCACCTCCTTATCTGTGGGCTGGGAAGCCACAATTTCCTGATAAGTCCGGCTGCTTTGCATAAGTTCTTCATGCGTTCCGGCCGCTTCAATACACCCCTGATTCATTACAAGGATCTGGTCAGCATCTTTAATGGTACTGATTCTCTGTGCAACAATAATCACTGCCGCATTCTGCGTAACCGGCTTCAATGCTCTCCGCAGCTCCTGATCTGTCCGGTAATCCAGTGCAGAGAACGAATCATCAAACAAATAGATGGAGGGTCTGCGGACAATTGCTCTTGCGATTGCAAGACGCTGCCGCTGTCCACCCGAAAAGTTTGTTCCCCCTTCGGAAACTTTCATCTTAAGACCACGCTCGTTTTTCTCTACGAACTCCTTTGCCTGCGCAATCGAAAGTGCCTCCCAGAGTTCTTCCTGTGTTGCATCCGGTTTTCCATCCCGCAGATTGTCCTCAAGCGTTCCCGAAAACAAAAAAGCTTTCTGTGGAACCATGCCGATTGCCTGATCGAGTTCGTGCCTTGAAAGGCTCCGGACATCCATACCATCTACGAAAACCGCTCCCTCTGTCACATCGGCAAGGCGTGGAATCATATCAAGCAATGTCGTCTTACCACACCCGGTAGATCCAATAATCGCAGTCGTTTTACCCGGCTGTGCACAGAAAGAAATGTCCTTCAATACCGGCTCTACCTGATCATTATCCGGTGCATAGGAATAAGTCACATGCTCAAACCGTATTTCTCCACGGAACTGCTCCGGTGAAAGAGCATCCTCCCTGTCCTGAATTTCACTTTTGTTGTTTAAAATCTCTTCAATACGGGCAACCGATACCTCAGCTCTTGGCAGCATAATAAAAACCATGGAAGCCATGAGAGTTGCCGTCAGAATAAAGGATATGTAGGTTACGAAACCGATTACCTGTCCAATCTGCACCTGGCCGTTCCCTGCCATACGCCCACCAAGCCAGATTAGAGAGATATTGGCAAAGCTCATGGTCAGGGTAAAGATCGGCTGCATCAATCCTGTAATCTTACCAATGCTGGTATTGATCCCTGAAAGATCTCCGTTAATCCGCTCAAATCTCTCCTTCTCTCCCTGTTCCTTCGTAAAGGCTTTTACCACACGGACACCGGAAATCTGATCCCTGAGTACCGTATTTATCTCATCCATCTTTATCTGCTGTTCTCTGTAATAAGGGAGGATCAGCTTTAAGAACACCGCCGAAACCACAAGCAGCAGAGGAATCGTCACAAGCAATACCACAGAGAGTTTCACGCTCTGCGACAAGGCCAGCACAAGGCCTCCGATAAACATCATCGGTGCTGCGATAATTGCGGTAAATAAGAACGTAATAAACTGGGTCACCTGCTGCACATCGTTTGTTGCGCGGGTAATCAGTGTAGGTGCCCCCATGGTTCCGATCATCTTACGTGAAAAATGCATCAGCTTCTCATAGACCTGCTCCCTCAAATCACGTCCGGTCATCAGTGCCACTTTTGCCCCAAGAATACCGGCTAAAGTGGATAACAGAAACTGAATAAGGGCAATTCCCATCATGAGAACTCCCTGTTGCATAATATATCTGACATCCGCATTCGCCACACCATAATCAATCACTCTGGAATTGATTGTCGGCAGATACATGGTTAAAAAGGACTGACCGAGCTGCAGTAAAATAACCAGTATCAAAAGTCCCTTGTACGGGCTTAATACCTTCCGCAGAAATCCGGTCATATACGTCCCTCCATAAAATGCTCAATAACAGAAGCATATGCGTCGATCATCTTTCCTCCCGGCATACCCGGGAATGCATTTACTTCTGCCAGCACATACTCTCCATCGCCAATCATAAGATCCAGTCCGATAATCGGCAAGTCGAACAGGGAAGCCACCTTTTCACAGAATGCCTTTTCTTCTTCGGTAAGGATCTTTTCCTGCGTGGTTCCACCCACATGTACATTCGAACGGAACTCATCAGGATTCGATGCATGACGCTCCATCGAATAATAATATCTGCCATGAAGAACAACAACACGGATGTCCCTGCCTTTAGAAGCAGCAATATATTCCTGTGCCACATATGCCTGTCCATAGGAAAGAGTTGCAAAGTAATCCTTAAGCTCCTGCTCATTATGGATCAGTTCTACACCAATGCCGCCAAATCCGCTGTCCGGTTTCACAACAAACGGATATCCAAACCGCCTGATTAATGTCTGTGGATCTGAATCCTTGAAAAATACCATCGTATCTGGAACCCTGACTCCATTCTGTGCAAGCCGCTGATAGGTTGCAATCTTGCTTCTTGCAACCTGAAGTTCCCGGAGATTTAAAATAGATGGAATCCCCGCATCCTGAAACATATTTTCCAGAATAAATCCATCTGTTGATCCAAGCAGAGGCCAGAAGTAATCCGGCTTTTCCATTTTTTCGCCCAGACAGGTGATTGCAAGTTCCCCGTTCCTGCAAATTTCAATCGTGGAATATTCACAGAAAAGCACTTCCTTATCTTTACCTATAAGTGCCTGCATCTGCCTTCTTCCATTTGTCTTTACGTCTTCTATGGTACTGTCCTGGCTTGCTACTAAAGCTAAAATTTTCATAGGCATTCCCCTTATTTGCTTTTATCTTCTTATTCTTAATTCCATTTATTTCACAAGTTCTACACCGTATTCCGTCTGACTGAAAAAGAACTTACGCTGCAATTCATTACGAATGACACGTACCGGTTTAAGCTGTGCCGGCGCCGTTCCTTTCATCACCATCAGATCACGATATAAGCTGTATGTTTCCGGCTCTAAAATATTTAACTTGGTCGGTGCACAGATTCCCTTTACCACCTTATCTCCCATGGATGGATTGGCCTTTGCAAGATTCTTCTCAAGCACAAAACGAATCTCCTTTGCCTTCATTCCTTGCGGCAGATTTTCAATTTCCATAAAATAAGTATAACGTGGAGGAACATGTTCAACATCCGGATATACGGTGAAATCAATCATATCAAAGCCAAGCTGCTTTGCCGTATCCTCTGCGGCGGTCCTAAGTGCTACTTCGGTTGTCTTCTCACCCATAACACTGACCGTCTGGTCAATACGTCCAATGAACTCCAGAATCGGCAGATTCTTATATCTTCCTGCAATCTTTACCGCATCACGCATGCGATACCGGTAAAAGCCGGAAAGATTCGTAACAATCACTTCATATTCCTTTCCCACCTCAAGCTGATCCATCGTTACCATTTTGGAAAAATCATTGCCTGCATCTGTCGGCAGAAATTCATAAAACATACTGTCCGGAACCGGCACGCTCTTTTCATCATTTAACCGGTACGGAACACTGATCATACCTTCAGATGCATTGATTCCGGTAAAATAACGGGCTATTTTTTCTCCCATATATTTCTCTTTAATCTTATCTGCATAAACCTTAAATCCACCGGAACCGACACCGGTAAGGAACTGCGCATGAGGCCACAGCTTCGGTATAATCGGTTCCTCAAACCCCTGCTTGAAAATTTCCCTGAGCTCCTGTGCTCTCTCCGGCATGGGGTGAATTTTCTTTAAGAGACTGGCACGGACTTCCTCCGACATTTTGATGCCCGGATCAATTGTCCCCTGCTCAATATCATTGACCAGAAGCTCCCAATTCTGTTCCATATAACGCAATACTTCCAGTAAAAAGCCAAGGAAATTTGCTGCAAAATTCGTAAGATCCCGATCCATCAGTCCAAAGCGGGCATGCAGATACCGGGTATTGGTTTCCGCTTCCGGATAGATCGCTTCATCGGGAGATGTAAAAATCATTCCCAGATAAGGGCGGAATTCTCCGATCATTTTTACGGACAACGCCCCATATGTAACACCACTTTTCACATGCTGGATCTCAGCAATAGATTCTGCAATGGACATATTCCGTCCGTTGATCCAGTCTTCCCCAAGCTCCTTTGCGACCAGCCCCATACGATAGGGACCATTGTACTTCTGAAACACCTGAAAAGCTTCTTCGGTCAACGGTACACGTTTCGGGTTTCCTACGGTTCCTGAGGATTTATTATAATGTACAACCTTTCCGGTAGTGATCAGATTTTCCTCTCCATCCTCACTCATTCTTAAAATATAACCTGCATAATCATCATATGTGCTGACCGGAACATTCTTCTGATATTCTTCTATGGAATGAATATCCGCAAAGCCATATTTCCTGCCATATGCCGTATCTTTATTCTGCTCAAGAATATGGAAAAGCAGTTTTTCGTTCTCCTTCACAGGATTCTCTGCCATCTGGCTCAGAGCTTCCACAACCGGCTTCCCCAGCTTAATCTGCTGAAGGTTTCCCTGTCCGGCAGGTGTTAATTTTCCCTCATCAACTGTCATGCTCTTTCCTCCGTTTTCATCTGTCTTTTATTTTTCGATGGTCAAAATACTGTCAAATCCGGTTGCTTCAAATACTTCCATAATAATTTCATTAACGTTCTTTACAACCATACTTCCTTTTGCAGCATTCATTTTCTTCTGGCAGGATAAAAGCACTCTTAAACCTGCGCTGGAAAGATATGCCAGATCTGAAAAATCCAGAATAAGCTCAGTAATTCCCTCAAGCTGTGGGAAAATCTCCCTTTCAAATTCCGGTGCTGTTGTGGAGTCCATTCTTCCTTCCAAAGTGACTTCCATTTTCTTTCCCTCTGTTTTAACATCTAATTTCACCGATTTAACCCCCTTGTATTTTCTTACTTATGCGCCATCTTCTAGAAATGGTACAATATGCTATCATATTTTACCATTTCTAAGGAATCGTGACAAGAACTGAATAATATCCGCCAAAAAATACGCAAAAAAATAACTATCCAAAACCCTGATAACATAGTTCTGAATAGTTATTCCGGAATAATGTCAGGAATGCTTATTCCCAACGGAAGAAGCAAACAGCAAGGATCGTGCACAGTGCAGTAACTCCAGCCATTACACCAATCGGTAGTAAGGCGCTTCCCGTACTGATACCTAAAAATGTATTCTTCATCATGGTAAGTCCCTGTGTCAACGGAAAAACACTGACAATCTTCTGCATTGCCTTTGGCATGACCTCAATCGGCAAAGTTGTGCCTGAAAAGATCAGCATGGGGAAATAGAGAATCGAAGCAATGACACTGGCCTGCTTAGTATCCTTCGCCACGCCGCCTGCCAGCATACCGATAGATTGCGTTGAAAGCATGGTAAGTGCCCAGCTTCCGAGGAAAGCAAGAAGTGAGCCGTGCAGCCGCACACCCCACAAAAGTGATAAAACTGACAGTGTTACAAGAGACACAGCACAATAGACGATATACATGGACAACTCGACACCCAAAACGAACACCGGGCTGACCGGTGTGACACGCAGTCGTTTGAGAATCTTCATTTCTCGTAAGCCCGATACGGCTAACGGCAGCCCCATCAATCCACTTGCACAAATGGCAATCGCACTGACTGCTCCGAAAGACTGTTCCAGGAATGTATAGTCCGCACCGTCATAGGCAGGCTTTGCGCCGTAAATAATTCCAAGGATGATGAATATTACAAGCGGCATGATAATGGCGAAGATCACCATATTCATATCTCGCACGCTGAGCTTCAACTCCGTTTTTAGAAAAGTAAAAAAGCGTTTCATACGTTCACCTCCTCATCCGAAAGTTGCAAATACGCGTCCTCGAAACGTTCGCAACCGCACTGCCGCTTTGCCTGCTCCACGGTTCCGTGGAAAACTGGAGTACCCTTTTTCAAAATACAGATTTCATCACACAACGTCTCCACTTCATCCATAAAGTGAGAAGTCAGGAAAATCGTAAGCCCCTGTTCTTTCAAAGATTCAAGTGTTTTCCACACACCACGCCGTGCTTTCGCATCAAGACCGGTGGTCAGTTCGTCAAGAAACACAAGCTCCGGCTGTGGAATCAGTGCCAGCACGATAAAAAGCCGCTGACGTTCGCCACCCGATAGACCTTTGACCGGCATGTTTTCCTTATCACCAATACCGAACTGCCCACATAACTTGCGCCAATCGGCAGGGTTGCGATAGAGGCTTGCAGTTTCATCGCAAAGCTCGGAAACCCTGATCTCCTTTTGATAGTCCCCCTCCTGAAACTGCACACCAATACGCTGGAACAGCGCACGGCGTTTTTTCTTTGGATCTTGTCCCAGCAAACGAACCGTTCCCGCATCCGCTTGCTTTGTGCCGAGCATACACTCAATCGTGGTGCTTTTTCCTGCGCCGTTGGCACCAAGCAATCCGAACACCGTACCACTTTTTACCGAAAGATTCAGATGATTGACCACAGTTTTACCGTTATAGGCTTTGGTCAGTTCTTCTACAAAAATCACTTCACTCATTTCGTAGCCCTCCTGACCGCCCGCAGTTCGATATAGCCGCGCTGACCGCGAGGCTCCAACTGAATGCGAGGGTTTTCATTGTCCCAGCAGTAGCCGATGACGGACGGATCATAGCTGTCCATCGCCGCTTGTACGGTACGGATTGCCTCACAATAATGTTCCTCGTGGAAAGCCGGTCCCTGAAACATCAGATATTCTGTCTCCGGCAGATGAATGGTGTCAAAGCCATCGGGAACAATGCCCATATAGTCTGTTTCTACCTCGACACCTTGTACATAGGTAGAAGTGTCTGGTTTTTTATACTTCTCAGGCAGCCACATGGAAACAGGTTCTCCGCAGAGTGACTTCATGCTCATAAGGATGCCCCACACATCGCAGCTTACTTCCTCGCAGTAAGGAAAGTAGTCTTCTGCCTGTTTTCCACGCTTGATAATACACAGGCGCTCTGGCTTTCGGATAACCTGTATAAAAATAGGTTGAATGTTAGACACGTCGATATTCTCCTTTCTCAGTTCACGATATTTTGCGCCGTAAGGAACAAAGAATGGGACGGGAACAGGATTTTTCATATATTCGCTCGGATTCAAACCGAACTCTCGGTAAAATGCCCTCGTAAAAGTATCCACATTGGTAAATCCAGCATTGTAAGCCGCGTCGATGACTTTGATCTCCCCGCTACGAAGCTGGCTTGCCGCCTGTGTAAGCCTATATTTGCGGATATACTCCGTCGGTGTCAGACCAAGCGCATTACGAAATAGCCGGTAGGCATACCACGGCGAAAACAGCGATGCCTGCGCAAGATCAGACAGGCTGATTTCCTCCGCCTTGTTCTTTTCAATGTAGTCTTGCATCCGCTGGACAGCCAATATCTGTTCCCTCATTCTTCTCACCTCCTGCATCTTACATTCTACCGTACCGAGCAGAATTTCTCTCGACGTTCCTTGCTATTTTGTTATTTTTCAGAATGATGGTACTTTTTACGTTTGTTCGCCTGCTTCATTCAATTCAAGATTCATCAGGTCAAAATCAATATATTCTCCATTAATTTTGAAAAAATGCGGGAATGTACAAAGCTTCCGAAAGCCGTACTTCTCATACAGGTGGATGGCGCGGGTATTGCTGCTGCATACTTCAAGATTCAACTGCTCGAAGCCGTTCTCCTTGGCAAAGGCCAGAATCGCTTCCATCAGGGCAGATGCCGCGCCGCAGCCCCACCATGCTTTTTTCAGGCTGATACCGAACACCCCGCGATGGCTCATGCGATTGCTTCTGCGGTTCAGACTTGCTGTGCCGATGATCTCTCCATCTACCTTGGCAAAATACTGAACATTGTCAGCCGATTCGCACTGCGAGCGCAGATAGTCTTGCTCTGCTTCGAGGCTGAGCGGCGCACCCTCCGCACCAAAGCTGAGATTGTCAGTTTCTCCGCCGATGATTTTCAGATAATCCAGCAGCGCGGCAGCTTCCTCTGACCGTGCGCGTTCAATGACAAACAAACTGTTATTCAATTTCAAAACTTCCTTTCTTCGGGATATTCCCGTGCATTATTTACGAAGTCCAACGGCACATCTGCCGGAGCATCCACCTCCGAGGTAGTGCTATTAGGTGTTTCCGACAGTTTGGTGCATCCCATCATAAAAACGGCGGTCAGTAATACTGCTGCGGTCAACAACATTGTGATTGTTTTCTTGTAGTTTTTCATAATTCCTCCTATAAGTTCACTGCCCGGAAAAAGACTGTTGATAGACAGGCAGTACCCGCTTCCAGAATACCAACCCATTTACAAAGAGCAGCACACCGAAAAGGCACCTTACCACCCACTCCGGGCAAAGAAGGGCAATTCCGTTCATATCCCCGCCGCCAAAAAAGCCGCACAGGACACTGAGGTACAGCGGATCGAGCAGCAGAAAGGCAATCGTTATGTAATAAAGCATCGCACGAAACATCTTGCTTTGAGCACGGCAGATGTTCTTTGCAAGTGCTGTCAGCAGGCATCCAACGCAAAAAGTCGCCAGCGCACCTACAAGGCAGAAGATGCCAAGCTGCGTGTCTGTCATGCGTTCGGCGCAGACATCGATTTGAACGCCAAGTCCCATAAAGTTGATTTGCTTAAACACGCCGGCGAGCAGGGCATACAGCAGATGTGCGCCCTCATGAATGAGGTAGTAGGCGACGAGTGCTGCCAGAATACCGATATATTGCCGCATTCGTTTTGACATGGTATATCCTCCTAAAGAAATATTTATTTTTGCCCCAGGCATCATTCTGTTGACGGCCCCTTTCACATACTGACGATCTTCCGGACGGTATTCGCCGTTCTGATCGTCAGCTTCGAGCCAATATCCGCACGAGCCGTCTTTGACCACCAGTTGGTTTTCTGATAATTTTTTCGGCTGAATGACCAGAACACAACCGATTGATATTCCTGTATTTGCTCCAAGCCCTCCTTCGGCGCACCAATCTTATAATAGATGTCCGGGAAGGTTGCAGGCGGCAGGATGAAAATGAGGTTATCGTAAATTTCCTGATTTTCAGTTCCCCACCATTCCGGGGCATGGCGCAGAATGTCCGCAAGCTCCTCCTGCGGAATGATAAAAACGGGAATATCCAAGCCAAATTCACGCTGCATCATGTGCTCAACCCGGTCAGTCAATGCTGTTACATTCCCATCAGCACTGGAAAAGATCACGTTACCGCTGTTCAGACAGGTTTTTACCTCCATAACGCCGAGCGATTCAAAGCATTTCCTCAATTCTGCCATCGGTACTTTGTTTTTGCCGCTGATGTTGATGCCCCGCAGCAAAGCAATATACCGTTTCATTTACTTCGCCTTACGGCCGCCGGTCAGCGTGACGTTTGCGCCGAAGTCGGCTACAACCTCCATCCCCAGCACATCGTGATAGAACTGTTTACTTTTTTCCATGTCCTTTACTGCGATCAATGTACCCGTGTATTTCATGTTTTTTCCTCCATAAGATTTGAAATAAAAGTTATTTGTTTGTGCACTTGTAGTTGATATTGGCCAGACGCGCCTGCTTGCACAGGTCTTTGGTCTGGAGCTTATACTGTCTGTCATCCTTGATGAAGTATGTTCCGCATTGACGGAACTCGAAATTGACCCGCTTTCGGATGCACTGAGCGAATCGCTCAATACGCTTGGTCAAAAAAAGAAAGGTGCAATCTGACCGCTCCTTTATCATTTTCCAGCACTCACCGCGCCACGGATTCCACATTGGCATAGTGTCACGCTCCCATAGGAATTATTCTTTTCTGACAGCAAGGCAGTAATTGACATGCTCAAAGGCTTTCATATCTGTCCTAGCCTTGTCGATGATGTCCCTTTGAATATCATCCGGTGTCAGCAGCTCATAAATCAGAAAACCGTGCTTCTCCAGCAGTGTTTTTAGCTCCGAATAAGAAAAAGCTGACTGCATCGGTTCACCACCTGCTTTTGCCATCATAATGGTGTTTTGCACACGCTTTTCGGGAGCCTCAAAGAAGTTCTCGTCCGGATAATCAAACACAAGGGTGCTGCCGTCTGCGCAAAGCGAGGACAGCGAAGAGAGCATCGTGTCGATTGCTTCCGTTGAAAGGTAGTAGGTCACACCGAGCCATGAGAAAAAGGACTTCACAGACGGGTCGAAACCAGCGGCAATCAGCCGTTCCGTCAGACTATCCTTCGTGAAATCTACATGGACAAAGGCGAGATTGTCAGGAACCGTCCAACCGGCACGGGCGATCCGTTCCAACTTGTCCGCCTGCGTCAGAGGGTGATCGACCTCGAATACCTGGTACTTCGATAAAAACTCTGTTTCCCGGAATGCGAAGGTATCCATGCCTGCGCCGAGGATGACATATTGCTTTGTGCCGGTCAGGACAGCAGCTTTCAGAGCCTGTTCTGTGTAGGCTGCACGGCAAAGCGGCGACGGCGCAATATGGACATTTACCAGTCTGCGCAGCAGTTCTTTCGGCTCCTGCTTTGTGGTGTCGATCTCCGGTTCAAAGAATTGCGCTCCTCCGAGGATATACCTCTGAACGGCAGCATATTCTTCCTCTGTCATCAGTTTTTTGGCAAGATGATCCTCGAAAACGGGATGATCTTCATTTTCTGCATGAAACGCCCGTCCGAACGAACTCATCAGGGCAGTAATACTGGCTTTGTTATTCATTCCTTTGTCCTCCATATTTTTCTTGCACCATAAACAAATTCAATATCTCATAAAAGCAATTCAAACAAATAAAACTCCGCATCTCCCACATTATCGGCATACCAGTTGCAAACGTCTATCTTTCTAAACCCAATTGACTGATATAACCTGTGAGCAGGGTTATTGCAGGAAAGTGCATCCAAACGGATAGCTTTGGAATGGTTGTTTTTTGCAAGTTCAATCACATTGCACATTATCTTCCGTGCAATACCGTAGCCTTGATGATTAGGACTTACAGCAAGCAGATGTACAACGCTCACTTCATTATTGTGACAGGCAATTTGCCAATCAGTATTTTGATACTCGATTTCTTGAAACGGCGTTATAGCGACAGCTCCGAGTATTTCACCACTTTCCTCATAGGAATACATAAAGCCGGACTTAATATAGGATTCTATTTGCTTCTTTGTGGGATGCAACCCGTAAATCCATTTCCCGAATCGCTCCATATTCTTGGCGTTTTCGCAGACATATTGATAAAATTGGCTGATTCTATCAACATCTGAAATTTCACATCTTTTCAAAAAATAATGTTCTGGCAATGAGTGTGCGATGCGCATGTTCATTCTTTCCCTTTCACTTCCGTCAAAAAAACACAAAACGCAGTACAAACCAATCTATCGGTCTGCACTGCGTCTAAGCGTCTGGCATTTTGATTTCTTCAATTTTTCCGTCCTTGAAACGGATCACGCAAGTGTATTTACACTTTGGACAGAATAGAGGAAAATCCTCTAATACCGTACGTAGTCGTACCTGTGTCCTTGTTTTGCCGCCGCATCTTGGGCAACAAAGCCAATCCATTTTGACATTTTCTTTTTTCATCATTTGGAATCACCTCAGTTCACTTGCCGTTTTTTTACATCGGCAGCGTTTCAAACCCGACCTTCATAATGTCTGCGATCTGTGAAAACAACATGGGGAACTGCTTCGTTTCATCATTTTTGCCGGTCAGGTAATCCACTATGTTTTCCTTGATTTGGCCAATGACCGGCACGGCACGGCTGAAAATCTCGTATTTTCCATTGCTTGTGCGCATCCGAATCAGCCATACCATGTTGGGCTTCGACAATCCAGGATAGGAACAATCCATTGCGAACCGCAGATCGTCATAGGAGATGAGCTGCGTATCTTCACGGCCGCAGTCGCTGAAATACAGCAGCTTTTCCGCATCGTCATAACCCGGCATCAATCTCGGATTTGATTTTTGTCCGCGCTTTTTCAAAGATTTTGTACTCGCATATCTTGTAATCAAAGCCAACAATGGGAGCAAGAAACTCGCACATCTGCCGAGTTCTGCCATCACCCAATGCCACCATACACTTGAGTTCTGCCTTTGGCGTTTTCATATAGCAAAATGAGCCAAAGCTACTCAGCACATAAAAGAATTTAGGGGCAACATTTCGCCAGTATCCCGAATATATAAATCTTCCACGCCGTTCCACATACCTGTATAATCATCCATGCGGTGTGCAACATCAAGTATCTTTTTCATTCGGTTTCTCCTTGTTTTATCTTGAAATTGTTTATTTGCTGAACAATGCTCGAAACTCCGCATCACGATCAAAGGTTCCTGCTGCAAATCCGGGGATTTCCTTGATGGATTTGCAGATACTAATGCTGAATCCGGTTAAAATTTTGCTGATTTCCTGATCGGAGTAAATGCAGTCACCAGTCACAATCAGCGTGGACAGGCTGTGTGTCACAAACCATAGGTTACGAAAATACAAGTCTGCCTCTTCGGCAGTGATATGATAAATGTTCATCATGGTGGGACGAACGAGCGACTGCAAATGCTGCATAGACTTCATCGCGCTATACTCCGGTACCCGAGTCAGGAACAAAAGCCGATAAAGCTCCGGTTCTTCCCGTGCAAACCGGATATAGCTCTTTCCCACACCAAGGAACGGAATCTTCTCTTTTAAGCCTGCACTGGTGTAGCTGTCATAAATACGCACCGCAGCCGCATAAACCTCTTGTTTGAGATCATCCATAGAGCCAAAACCGGTAAAAATCGGACGTGTGGATGTATCAAGCTCATCTGCTATCGTTTTTGCAGTCAGGCAGTCGATCCCTTTGACCCGCACAACCTGCAGCGCCGCCTCTACCATTTCTTCCTTTGTGAACTTATTCTTTGGAGCCATATCCCGTATCCTTTCACTATAAAATGCATTGTTTAATGTGCATTATTCGATGTGCATCGTGTAATGTATATTGGTCATTATACTGAGCAAAGATAAATTTGTCAATAGGATGGGTGCGGTCAACTTTTATGTGTGATTACGAAGCTGCCTTTGCATACTCGGTTAATTTCTGTTTTGCATCGGGGCTTAAATGCTTCGGAACACGGATCTGGATAACCGCATATTCATCGCCCTTCTGGGAAGGATTCTTCATTGAGACAATTCCCTTGCCCCGAAGCCGGATCTTCGTACCGGACTGCGTTCCTTCCTTAATCTTACAGCTTACCTTGCCGGTAAGTGTCGGAACAATCGCCTCACCACCAAGTGCTGCGGTTTCAAACGGGATTTCCACTGTTGTATAAAGATCCATGCCCTTCCGTTCAAAACCGGGTTTATCGTGAACGGTTACTTCAAGAAGCAGATTACCTGCCTCGCCGCCATTCGTTCCCGGCATTCCTTTTCCTTTCAGACGGATCTTCTGGCCGGAATCAATACCTGCCGGAATATGCACCTGCAGGGACTGGTCGGTTCCATCCGGTGAACGGAAACGAATTACTTTGTCTGCACCAAGCGCTGCTTCCTCAAAGGTAACATCCACCTTGGCAAGCACATCTTCACCCTCTCTTGCACGGGTACGCCGTCCTCTGCCACGTCCGAACAGATCCTCTTCATCTCCGAAACTGTTGCTGTGGAAGCCACTGCCAAAGCCTTTGCCTCCAAAGCTGCTGCTCTTAAATCCACCACCAAAGATTCCATCAAAAATATCATCGAGGTTATCTCCCGTATAATGGAATTCCTGATAATTACCACCTGGATTGCCATGGAAATGGAAGCTTCCATTGCCAAAGCCCTGACCTCCGAAGCCACCGGCTCCGGCACCGCCGTTTCCATAAGCACCGCCCTGTGCAGCTCCTTCATCAAATGCAGCATGACCGAACTGGTCATACAATTTCCGTTTCTCTTTATCACTTAACACATTATAGCTTTCGGTAACCTCTTTAAACAGTTCCTCTGCCTGTGGATTGTCCTTATTCATATCAGGGTGATACTTCTTCGCCAGTTTCCGGTAGGCTTTCTTGATTTCCGCATCGGTCGCTGTCTTTGAAACTCCTAAAACCTCATAATAATCTCTCTTCTTCGCCATAACTGTCACCCTCTTTCTGTTTTTACAACTTTCTTTTCCTACTTTTAACTGCTTTTATAATTTACTTTCCAAATCTCCGCCATTTTGCATAATTCGGAATCCTTAATAATCTGAGACGCCAACAAATAGAAACGCCCCGAGATGCTCCCGGGGCAAAATTTCAATCCTGACTGCTATCAGCCTTCAATTGCGACATGTTTCTTGGTCTCTACTGCTTTTGCTTCCTTCTTAGGAACATCCAGCTTCAATATACCATTTTCAAACTTCGCATGAATATCTTCTTCGGTAACATCTTCGCCAACATAGAAGCTCCGGCTCATTGCTCCGGCGTAACGCTCCCTGCGGATATATTTACCTTTCTTATCGGATTCGTCCTTATCAAGACCCTTTGCAGCCGAAATGGAAAGGCATCCATTCTCAAGCTGAACCTCGATTTCATCTTTCTTGAAGCCGGGCAGATCTACGATAATTTCATATCCGTCGTCCAGCTCACGGACATCGGTCTTCATAACGTTCTTCGCATGTTTACCATACAGTTCCTTGTTCACATCCGGAAATGCAAATCCATCCATAAAGTCATCAAAAATATCTCTACCAAATACACTAGGCATCATCATAAGTCATTCCTCCATTCCATGTGATCTGTGTCATAATTTTCAAAATTTATTTTGAACCCGGTGGAAAATCTGATCTGCAATTACTTCTCATACGGAAGGTCCTCACTGATCTTTGATCTCCTTTCCTTTGTTCTAAATGTAATATAACACCTATTATTAGCACTGTCAATAGTTGAGTGCTAATAATTTTGTGAACTTTCTGTGAACCATAAAATGAAAAACTAACTTCCAGTTTACACTCTTTTTTCTCTTCTTTTCTTTTTGGGGTGGAATTTACTCCTGCAATCCGTTATCCTATATAAAAAATATATCCTTCAACTCCGGAAATGGATTCTTTTATTACCTTGAATTCGATTACTAAGGAGGATTTATTTTATGTCTACTAATAC
>CAVHRK010000071.1:0-2585 GCA_963638365.1 Anaerobutyricum sp.
TGAATATTACGGTGCGGCAGAGCCGCCAGTCCGGTGTGGCGAGAGCCACCTGTCCGGCCTAACGGAGCCACCCCATTTCATTTATTAAGTTACTTTGCCATTGCTGGATCCAGTCCATATACTTCTCTCATAGAGAGGTCTTTAGATGGGTCAACACTTTCAATATCGATCTTATAGGAATCATACGATATACGATCCATGATGGCATCGGCAAGAGTACTTTCACCATCACAGATTTGCTGGTACCATTCACTTTCACGGAACTGAGAGCAAAAGATCGTTGAAGATTTTTTACGTCTTTTATGTATCAGTTCAAAAAGATTTCTGGCTTCAGCTTCTGTCAGTTTAAGAAGCAGCCACTCATCAATGATCAGTACTATTGGCTTGGTGTATTTCTTCAGGACAGTTGAAAAAGTTCCATTGTCCCTGGCAGCCTGTAAGTCCAATAATAGATCAGGAAGTCGTACATACCGTACTGAGTAATAGTGCTTGCATGCTTCCATGCCAAAGGCACAGGCCATATAAGTTTTACCACTTCCGGTTGCTCCAGTAATAAAGATGTTCCGGTATTCTGTAATGTATTCACAGGTTGCCAGACGGTTGATCAGTGCTTTGTTCAGTTTTCGTCCAGAATGGTAATCAATCGCTGCGATGCTGGCGTCTGGCTGTTCAAACTCAGCCTGTCGGATCAACCTTTTCAGACGATTGTTTTTGCGGTTGCTGTATTCGACATCAACAAGCATGCCGAAGCGATCTTCGAATGGAACTTCCTTCATTGCAGGATCATCCATCTGGATGCGGAATGCATCTGCCATAGCAGTTAGACGCATTTCAATAAGTTTATCGATTGTACTTTGATTTGTCATGATTGTTTACCTCCATAGTATCTGGCTCCTCTGGTTATGCCGTGTGGTCTTTCTACTTGAGATGATTCTGATTCGGTATCAGGTGTATCCTTTGTTGCGACCAATAGATTTTTGATACTTTTATAGCTGGGTTTACCGGAATAAGAGAGCGCCTTAGCGCAGACCTGTTCCAGCTTTTCTGGCGAATATTTTTCTGCCAGTTTCAGTAATCCCATGCAGCTTCTGTAGGATTGCTGTTCAATCCTGCCGGAGGTAAGTATTGCATCGACAACCTTACTTGTGTTAATTCCAATCGAATCAGCCCACTTACGGAACCGGTCACCGTTCCATTCCAGATATTTCTGGTGTTCCTGAGGCATATGTTCTGTCACTGTAGAATACTGACCGCTTCTTCCATAGAGTCGTCTGTGAGAGGCAATACGATTGTGATTATAAAATATTTCAACCGTTGTATCTGTTATACGCACATCAACCTTATTTTTGATATACTGATAAGGCACGGAGTAGAACATTCTGTCTACTGCGATGTGATAGTTAAACTGGACGGTGGCTTGTTTCCACTCAGCCAGTTCAAAAGGTGTAGCAGGCAACGGAGCCAGTAATGGCATTTCTTCCCCAAGAAATAAACTGAGTCTGCTACATTCCTTTTTCTGGAATTTACGGGCGTTGTAGGCATCCAGTTTTTCACGGATTGAAGCATTCAATTCTGCAAGAGAGAAAAACTGTTCATTGCGAAGGGCTGCTGTTATCCATGTGGATATCTTTCCTACCGATCCCTCTACATTCGGTTTATCCTTGGGTTTCCGGACTCTGGCCGGAAGGATGGCAAGATTGTAATGTTCTGCCATCTCATGATAAGTTGTGTTTAAGGCAGTGTTGTACCAGTCACTCTTTTTATGATTCACTGCGGTTGTACAGTTATCAGAAACGAGCATAGGTGTGACACCGCCAAAGAAATCAAACATCTGGACATGAGCTTTGATCCAGTTGTCGGTTTTCTCATTCATATATGCCTTTACAAAAGCATACTGACTGTAAGTTAATACACCTACAAATATCCATGCATCTGTTATTTCTCCGGTGTCCGGATCAATGATGTGGGCAGGGTCACCGGCCCAGTCAACTTCAATCTGTTCACCTGGTTTTCTAGGGATATGCATGGTAGCCCTGCGTTTTTCTTCATCCTTCTGGATGTAGTAGCAGAACTGAGAATACATTAGAGGCTCTTCGCTGCTCATGCGGCACTCCTCACAGTATTCTACCCAGAGAAGCTTTTTGTTTACGCCGTTCCGCAGAAGTTCTTTGCGGATGTAGTCAAAGTTTGGCATACGTTTATTCGTTGCCGACTTATCTTTAGGAAACATCAGCTCCTCTAGTGCACTGTCGGTCATGTCAAAATCCAGCGGCCATGAAAGATTGATTTCCGCTGCTTTTTTCAAAACCTTGGCGACTGTGTTTCTGGATACACCGCAACTTTGTGCGATGTTCCTCTCACTGAATCCTAAGCTTTTCAAGCGTAGGATTTCACGATACTTGGTCATAATTTACGACCTCCTTTATCTGTATTCACACCAAAGGTGTGTATTTACAGTATAAAGGAAATATATGTAATAGAGCCCAATAAGGTGGCTCTGAATTACCGGAATATATGGCTCCTATTCTCCGGAATGGTGGCTCTCAAAGTCCGGACAGGTGGCTCAGAGAGCCCCGGAATAATCA
>CAVHRK010000072.1:0-135818 GCA_963638365.1 Anaerobutyricum sp.
GGGTACACCCCAGTATCCCATTCCGGTAAGTCCCATCAGTAAACCGCTTAAAACAGCCATCAGGGTTACCATGCCGAATGCCTTGACTCTGGTTAAAAACAACATAAACGGAATTCCCGTAATGATTACCCAGAGGGCTCCGAGAATCGGAAGAAAAATCGGAATCATTCCGATCGGAATTGCCACACAGCATCCCAGTACAAAATAAAGTACGGTAAATAAACCAACATTGATCAGATCCTTCGTCTGTATTTTATTGCTCATTTTTGCAAGCCTCCTTAAAACGTTTAGGTTAGTAGCTGCTAACCGTCATACAAGATATCATATCCCTCTCGGCTTTTCTAGACACATTTGACATTTTCGCTCCAAATAGCACAGAGATCCTCTTGCAGTTTCCATACAACCCGATATAATGAAATTGTTGATTTACCGAAGGGAGAGACATCATGAATATTAATCTGCTTCTTGACCTGTGTGAAACTGCTCCTTTTGTCACCAGAAAAGCACTTCCAAATGCTACGGCACTTTACTTAGATCACGATTCCGATCAGGGGGAAATGCTTTTCTACCACCTGTTTCCCGGAATAGACCTCGCACTCATCCTCATTGATGCTGCCCGCTGGCCGGCACCGGACCTTGACAGTACCGCCGTCTCGTCCTCTGCCCCGGAAGCCCCTTTTATCATCAATTATTGTATTGAGGGGCGGTGCGAACTCCTTCTTAATAATGAAAAGTACGTTTATCTTACGAAGAACCAGCTTTCCCTTACGGAATGCTATGCACAGGGAGAATACATCTATCCGCAGCACCACTATGTAGGACTGGAATTCTTTCTGGACCTTAACACTCTTGAAAAGGACAGTTCTTTCCTGCTGGACCATTTGGAGTTGTATGCTTCTGACCTCATTGCGCGGTGCTGCCCCGGAAACGAAACCTATATTGCATCTGCATCAGAAGATTTGAAGACAGAATTTCTGCAGCTTTTTACCCTGACAACCGCTAAGGATCCGAAACTGTTTCATTCCATCCAGCTTAAAGCCTTAACCATTCTGGACCAACTGCTTCACGGACAGCCCCTAAAGCCCTCACAGTCCTGCACCTTTTATACGAAAGGACAGATCTCGATTGCCAAGGCTTCCCATGACCTTCTGACGGAAGATCTCCGTAAGCACCATCCGGCAAAGGAACTGGCAGACCGTTTTGGTATCAGCGAGACCAGCCTCAAGAATTATTTCCGCGGAGTCTATGGAGAGAATCTGTCGGATTACATGCGTTCCGTCCGAATGAACAAGGCGGCTGATCTTCTGCTTACCACACGCCTTTCTGTAGCGCAGATCAGTGAGCAGGTCGGTTATCAGAACCAGAGCAAATTTGCCTCCAATTTCAAACGCTGCTTTCATTTGTCTCCTCTTGCCTACCGCCGCAGTCACCGCATTGCCGTAAGAAAAGAAAATACCCTTCCTAAATGATCCTCTGCATATACAGATGGGTCACTCAGGAAGGGTATTCCCATTTATATGATCCCTAAACCTTTTACTTACGGTTTTTATTCTACATCAAAATTTCTCCCTTGTGGAAGAAATTGCACGAATTACAGATTTTTCGACATGAATTACAAATTGTGGGGATATGCGGGCACTCCCACTCCATGTTATAATGTAATAAACGCAGGAGAAAAACAAGCGCCTCCTCCGGAGGCATTTGTTTTTCATGCGCTTATTAACGAGCATGCGCCCGACGAAGGCGGGCAGAAAGTGCGAAGCACGGGCATGTGAGTGATATGAACCAATAAAAATCCCAAAGAGGAACCCAACATGCGAATTGCCATTTGCGACGACGATCCAAAAGAATTACAGAAAATTTCAACTTTTCTGGAAGAATATTTTAGGGGCAAAAATCTGCCCCTTAACTACAGGCTTTTTTCAAGCAGTACCGAACTGGCCAGTACTGAGCCAGGTGAATTTGACCTGTATCTGCTCGATGTCTTAATGCCTGCTCTTAACGGAATTGATCTGGCGAAAGAAATCCGCAGTTTTGACCGTGCTGCCCACATTATCTTTCTGACCTCTTCACCGGAATTTGCCGTGGAAAGCTATGCCGTGAAAGCCAGTAACTATCTCTTAAAGCCGGTTTCTGCAGAGCTCCTTGCCGCTTCCCTTGATGAACTTCTGGAAGACCAGCTTCTCAGTCAGGAAAAGTATGTGGTGCTGCGAAGCTCCATCGGAATCCGTAAAATCCGGCTATCCCAGATTGTATATGCCGAAGCACAGGAGCGCCGTGTTCTGTATCATCTGGAAAACGGAGATACCTTAGAATGTACCGGCCGCTTTTCTTCCGTCTGTGAAGATCTGCTGAAAAACCGGGAATTCTTTCTTCCCCACCGTTCCTTCCTCGTAAACATGAGTTATATCAGTACCATTGGAAATACCGATATTCAGATGCAGACCGGACAGACCATTCCCTTAGCCCAGCGCCGGTTAGTTGAAATTAAGGAGTACTATCTGGCCTATCAGATGGAGGAGGTCTTAGAATGAATATTTCTGACATCATAAATTTAATCAATTATGCCTTCGTTTTATTCTTTGGAATTATTGCGGCTTTTTATCTGGCAGATCTTCCCTTTGAAGAGCACCACCGGCTTTATGCACTGACGCTTCTGGGCTTCAGTGCCGTACAGCTTGTGTTCTATCTGCTTCTTGGCGAAACCATCGTCTATAAGTGCTATCCGTTGCTTATACATCTGCCCCTCATTTTACTGATCCGCTTTGTATGCCACAGAGATACCTATATTTCTATCATTTCTGTACTTGCGGCTTATCTGTTCTGTACGCCGCGTAAATGGTTTGGTACTCTGATTGCTTCCTTTGCAGACAATGATCCCATGGTTGCAAGCATCGGTGCTATCCTAGTCACAATTCCTCTGTTGTTTTTAATTATTCGTTATGTTTCGCCCTATATCACCCGTCTACAACACGAAAGCCGGACGATTCTCTGGTTGTTCATGTTATTGCCTGTTATCTATTACATTCTGGAATACACTTTTACGGTATATACCGATATGCTTTACACCGGAGGCGCCGTTATTGCAGAATTCATGGACAGTGCAATTGTTATACTATATTTCATATTCTCCATGCTTTCTCTGGAATTTTCCAATCAAAAGCATAAAGCCGAACAGGCAAATGTCCTCCTTACGGCATCTGCTACGCAGGCTCAGAAGGAAATTTCCCAGCTCTCGAAATCGGAACAACAGGCTGCCATTTACCGCCACGATCTGCGGCATCACATGACTTTCCTCCAATCCTGCATTCAGGAGGACCGGAAAGAAACTGCCCTCAATTACATCAATGAAATCTACGACGATCTGGAACGCAGCCGGTTCACACGATACTCGTCGAATGAACCGTTAAACCTGATTCTCTCTTCTTATGCAGACAAAGCTTCTGCAAGCAGCATTCACACAGACATCCGGGTTGCTGCAACCGACTTTACCCGTTTTCAGATTATGGACTTATGCAGTCTGCTTGGAAATGCATTTGAAAATGCTCTTCATTCCTGTGAGCAGATGGAACAGCCGGACAAGGCTTACATTAAACTCAAAATCTACGAAAAAAGCAACCGCCTCTGTATTAATATGGTCAACACCTACTCCACGGAACCCGTCTTCGAAAATAAGATCCCGGTGTCCCATAAGAGCAATCACGGAATCGGTGTCATCAGCATGATTTCCATTATCGAAAAGTATGGCGGTGTATATGGCTTCTCCGCCAGCAACGGGGAATTTCACTTCCAGGTATCCATGTAAAGAAATCCCAGTAAGAGCTTCTCTCACCGGGATTTCTACTTTACATATTGTAATTATCAAACTGTTTCTCTGCATATACACAATCCAATTATAAGATTGTTTCTATTATGTATGCACAGCAGACATTAATCACGAAGAACAAACTTCTCTAACAGATCATTTAAGGTAGATGCAGACGCTGCCAGCTCTTCACTCGTAGCAGAAGTTTCCTGTGCTGCTGCGGAATTGGACTGGATAACATCATTGATATCTTCCACACCCTTACGAATCTCTTCTACGGATGATGCCTGTCTGTCGGATGCGTTACGGATATTTGCTACTTCCTGAATAATCTTATCCAGTTCATCCATAACCTTCTTCATTGCTTCTCCGGTTTCCTTCGTTACCTTATTGCCATCCTCCACTTCACTTAAGGACTGCTCGATCAGCTTCTTGGATTCTACTGCGGAGTTCGCACTTTCTTCTGCAAGCTGTCTGATCTGATCAGCAACAACGGCAAATCCACGTCCTGCTTCTCCGGCACGTGCTGCCTCAATGGAAGCATTCAGGGAAAGTAAATTGGTCTGGGATGCAATATTCTCAATATCTGCAATAATCTTCTCAACATTCTGTGTGGTTGCATTGATCTTCTTCATTGCTTCTACCAGCTCATCCATCTTCTTCTGGCTCTTGCTGGCCTCGATACCAACCTGTTTTGCCTTGTCATGGACAATATCGGTAGACTTGGTATTCTCTAATACCTGATTGGTTACTTCATCAACGGTAGCTACCAGTTCTTCTACTGCCGCTGCCTGATTGGTGGTACCTTCTGCAATATCCTGTGCACTCTCTGCAAGCTGTCCGCTTCCTGCGGATACCTGCTCGCCGGATTCCTGAATACCATGCATGGTCTCACTGATCTTCACAACCATCTCAACCAATTCATCAAGTACGCTGCGTAACTGTCCGACATAAGCTTCCGGACAACTGCTTCTGACATTGAAGTTTCCTTCCGAAAAGCTCTCTACAATCGTTAACAGGTCAGAAATTACTTTCTTCAAAACACCTGCTGCGGTTTCAAAGGTATCGGAAAGTTCACCCAGTTCATCCTCTGCTTCATACGGGGTTCCGATTTCAAAATCCCCCTGGGAAATCTTCTCTGCTGCTACCACCAGACTCTGAATCGGTGTAACCAGCATTGCACCAAGTCTCTTCATTACATAGGAATTAAATGCAACCCCTAAAACGGCAAGTACCAAAATCACAATAATCCCCGGAATGTTCTTACTCATAACCATCTCTACAAGAGATACAACAACAAGTAATAAGAAGGAAATCATTATCATCCGGAATACCAAATTTAGTTTATCCTTGATGGATCTGTCCCTTAACATTTTGTCAATTTTGTTTTTCACTATGCCTCTCCTCCTGTGTATTCGTATAAAATATATTATAACGATATAAAGCGCATAATTCAAGTACCAAACTTGCACTTTGCCTGTAAAATCTATGTAGAATAAAAGAGTTGCATGACAATTTTGTGTAAAGTTAAAAAGAGACATCCTTTACGAATGCCTCTTTCATAATCCTTTTATTAAAGTCAGTTTAACGATAAGTCCGAATCAGAGCCTATGCATTTGCCTTTCTGCTCTTCTGATTTTTCAGTGTCTGTATGCCTTCAATAACAAGAACAACTGCAAGGACAATTAACAGAATACCAAAAATCGTCTGTGCATAAGGACCCCAGTCAGCTCCACCGGCTGCAATGATACCAATCTGATTCTTAACCGTAAGTGCTAAGGAGGAGATGGTTACAACGATCATGAATGCCATCGGGATTAAGAACATCTTGTTATTCTTACCTGCATTGCCAAGCCATGTAGCCACAGCAAGAAGTCCGATACCTGCAAGAAGCTGGTTAGCTGCACCAAACAGACCCCAGATCTTTGCATATCCGGTCATACCAAGTAAAATACCGAGAACTACGGTAAGAATGGTTGCAAAGTAAGGATTAACCATAACCTTCTTAAATCCACCCTTAACATCCTTCGTTGTCTGTCCCGGCTCAAGCCAGAACTCCTGGAACATGAAACGTGCAAGACGTGTTGCAGTATCCAGAGAGGTCAGGCAGAATGCGGAATAGGTTAATACCAGTAAGGAATTTAAAATATTATAACTTCCCGGAATGATATCATCAATCATATGCGCAATACCACCACCGAAAATTGCGGTTGCGCCAACCAAAGCGTTGTCCGGATTCGATGCATTCCACTTGTAAGCATATCCGATTGCACAAAGAGTAAGTACCGCAAGTACACACTCTAATAACATACCACCGTATGCGATCGGCTTAGCGTCCTTTTCCTTATCCAGCTGCTTGGAGGTTGTTCCGGAAGAAACCAGTGAATGGAAGCCGGAAATCGCACCACATGCAACAGTTGTGAACAATACCGGGAACAGATACTGTGTACCGTTACCGTTATCTACTGCAAATCCGCCAAATGCAGGGAAGCTGGAGTCAAAGGTAGGATGAGCTACAACAACACCGAATACTGCTACACCAAGCATGGCATATAATAAGAAAGAACTTAAGTAATCACGCGGCTGAAGCAGAATCCATACCGGTGTTACGGAAGCAATGGCAATATAAAGACCAACAATCCACATCCATGTCTTGGTAGACAGATAAAGCGGATGGAAATTCATACCAATTGCCATAACTGCAACAATGGCAAGTACACCGAATACGGAAGCAATTCCCATCGGCATATTCCGGCGGTATACGCAGAAACCAAATGCGATAGCAACAACGATAAAGAGTAAGGAAATCATTGCTACGGATGCAGGAGTTGCAGATTTTACCATATCTACCGCTCCGCTCTCATCGTATACTGCTCCAAAGGTGGTTGCTACGATTGATGCAAAAGCAGCTACTACCAGAATCAGAGTCAGATAAGAGAAAATGATGAACAGTCTCTTAGCCCGTTTGCTCATGTTAGCAGAAATAATTTCGCCAATGGACATACCTTTATTGCGGACAGAAGCAAAAAGCGCACCAAAGTCATGTACACCACCGAAGAAAATTCCTCCAACCAAAATCCAGAGGGTTACAGGCAGCCATCCGAAAATTGCTGCACCAATCGGTCCCGTAATAGGACCTGCACCTGCGATGGATGAGAAATGATGTCCCATCAGAACCGGTGCCTTTGCCGGAACATAGTCCACACCGTCTTCCATAGTATGAGCAGGTGTTTCTTTGTTTCCTTCACCTACGCCCCACTGTTTGCACAGCCAGCCACCGTAAAAGATGTAGCCGATTACCAGAATGGCAACGCAGATCAGAAGAAGTACTAATGAATTCATGTTACTTATCTCCCTTCATTCTTGATGAATATAGTACCTTTTTCAAAAATTTCGCTGTATGACGGCCGCCCGGATTCGCGTCAATCTGTCCTGTTGACAGTTCCACCAGAGCTGTATGATGATCCATCCAGCCATGCAGCGAAAAATGAAAACTTTTGGAAATGCGGCATTTCTTCAATGCCCGTCTTGCGTCCTCCTCACACGAGTCACAGATAAAAACCGGTGTAATATAAGAAGACATATGTCCCGGCCCGATATGAAGCCGTTCCATTCCGTCCGCATGTGCATAATCACGCCACTTCTCATAGAGTTCACGTGTCAGATGCGGAATATTTATCAGATAAAGAAATTCTTCGTTGTCTGCTGTCCATAATTCTGCTTTCTTCGATATCACATATCTTCCCGAATGCTCAAAAAAATCACAGCGTGCTGTGATGGGAATCCGGTCGTCCTCAACCGGATGAATGTCATAACAGGAACTGAAGCTTTTCAGCAGCCGTTCAATCGCGGTTTCTCTCGTATATTGCATTCCTAATTCATTCACTCCGTAAAAATTAAATTTCTGTAAAATTTCTATTACATTTTTATATATTGTAATACTTTGTTCCTGTTTAATCAACCTCTTTCGACACGGTTTACTATAAAAAGAACCCCGCCATAGCGGAGTTCTTTTTCTTCACTTATTCCTGTTCACGGCTACAAAAGCTTCTCTTATATAAAGGAAGCAATACAATATACTGCATAGATGGCAAGCAGTGCGATTCCCTGTACCCGGGATGATTTCTTCCGGATCAGAATCGGGATTAACAATACGGCCATTACCAGAAGTCCAAGAGGCATATCAATCAATATGGCAGAACGTTCTAACGGAATACCTGCAATTGCAGAAGGGATACCAATTACCAGAAGCATATTCAGAATATTCGCGCCGACAATGTTGCCCAGGCCGACATTTCCATATCCCTTAATAATCGAAACCAGAGAGGTTACCAGCTCCGGAAGGGATGTTCCAAGTGCAATAAACGTAACAGCAATGACACGCTCAGGAACACCAAGCGCCTCTGCAATCAGAATGCCGTTATCTACGAGAAGATTAGCCCCGAAGTAAAGAAGCACGGCACATACCACAAGAATCAGAAGGTGCTTCCAGACCGGACCGCTTTCCTTCTTCTCGTCCTCTTCCTCACTCTCTTCTCCTTCAGAACCAGCCCTCTTAATGTTAAGATACGCATAAACCGCAAATAATAAAAGCAGTACAACACCTGCCGGGCGGTTAAATTTCTGAGTCAGGTAGGCATATATATTCATTCCAATCAATACCGCAAAAAAGAAAATCCCTCTCCAACGGATTGCCACCGCCTCAATCTTCTTTGACGGACGGATCGTCTGTGTCAGACCGGCAATCAATGCAGTATTACAGATAATGGAGCCAAACGCATTTCCGGCCGCAATCGATGCGGATCCGTCAAACGCTGCGGTTGTGGAAACCAGAATTTCAGGAAGTGTCGTACCGAGACTTACAATCGTTGCCCCTACAACAATCTGTGGAATTCCAAGCTTCTTCGCAATTGCAACTGCAGCATCCACCAGACGGTCGCCTCCGAGGCAGATCAGAATAAGTCCCAGAATAAATAGTAAAACTGTCTGTATCATTTTTGATGTCCTTTCTTTGCACAGACTTTCTCTTTTGTAGTATTTCATCTTATGTCTGTTTTTATTTCAAAGTATCACACACCCCAAATCATCTGTCAACAGTTTCCGTTATCCTCTTTATCTGCAAGTGCGCGAATTCTCACAACCAGCTCCTCGATTGCTTCTACACCTGCACTATTTTCCTGCGTAGCAGCCGTGACATGCTCAATTGCATTGTAATTGTTTCTGGTACTGGTATTCACCTGTTCCATACCCCTTGCTACTTCACTACTTTGTAACCGGATATCCTCAACCGTCCTGTCCATCTCCATAATCTGTCCTGACATCTGCCGATTCGAGGTTGTGATCATGGCCGTAGAGCTTCCGACCTCACGAATACTGTCCATACCGGTCTCCGTCAACTGTACACTCTGTTCCATAACTGCAACCGCCTGTTCTGTATTGTTAACGGATTCTGTAACAATTCTTCCAATATCATCTACTGCAGTTTTCGTCTGTTCAGCAAGTTTCTGAATCTGCTCCGCCACAACAGCAAATCCCTTCCCCTGTTCTCCGGCCCTGGCCGCTTCAATGGTTGCATTCAGTGCCAGAATATTAGTCTGATTGGAAATTCCGGTAATTACTTTAATAATGCCCAGGATTTCCTTGGACTCTTCTCCAAGCTTTGAGATAATCTCCTTACATTCATTCGTACTTGTATGGATCTGTTCCATACTTGCCGTTGCCTCGTCCATCTTTCTCTGATTGTCCCCGGAATGTTCACTGATATGTTTCGCAAGTTCAGCCACCTGTCCGTTAATTGTTCCAAGCTCCTCAAGCCTTGTATTAATCTCCTGCGTCCTCTGATTCATTCCGGTAATTTCTTCAGTATTCTCGCTAAAGCTTTGAAGAACACTTCCTGTTTCCTGCACAATCTGTCCGTTGGATTCCATGGATCTTTCCGTAATCTCAGACAATTCCCGCACCATTCTCATCAGTTCTTCCGATGTTTCCCGGGATTTTTCCTGCATGAACTTCATTTCACGGATCATCCGTTCCTGTGCTTCGGCATCCATAAGATTGGATAACATTCCCGCCGTTCTCTCACATAACATGGTAAAAATGGCTGCAATTGCAATCAGCACCATAGCTCTGGGTACAATACCATATACAATTAATTTATAAAATGTAGTAAAATTCTTATCCGGCAGAATTTCAAAAGCAAAGCAGACATACTGCCCCACCGATACTCCAACAACCGAGAGCACTGTGGTCAGGATATTAATTTTCTTTGAGAAATACAGACTTGCTATGGCGATAGCATAAATAAACAAAAGCACGGCATGATATCCTAGAGTTGCCGTTACAATTGAAACAAAGATTACTGCACTGATCGTGAGCAGATATTTCACATAACTCCCCTGCTGCTTACCAATATTCACAACAAAGGTCGGAAGCCATAACAGAATGGAGCCTCCGATATAGGCCGCCATCATCGTACCCATATCAACCACAAAAATTCCGACAACATTAAGTATAAACACCAGTGTAAAGATCACAAAAGTGATCCTCATCACCTTGGCAACTGCTTTATTCGCCTGTTTTTCATTTTGAATCAAAACTCCGCTTTTCACTCTCTTCTCCCCCTCGTAGCTTATTTGATTTCATCCTGCATTCATCATATAAGCCTGCCCCGGATTTGTCTACCCCTGTATCCGTAACATGCATAATACGCATGGTAAAATGCATCGTCTATCCTTTACCGGTTATTCCCTGTCCACAAAATGGAGTGTTTGGGAACATTTTTCAAACTCCTCCATCCATTTACCGCCTGCCTCCTGTGTATAGGACATGATATGGTCCTCATCCCCATTAAAGATCATAAAGTTGAGCTGTTCATAGGTCACTCCCTTAAGTTCATATTCCAATGTTATTCTTATGGCATTTCTCTGATCCACCTTGACATGATCAAAGGAATGAATGATGATATCCACTTCATCCCCGTATACATCATACAACTCTTTCGCATAAGCATCCCTGTAATCTTCCTTCGTCATCTCCATCATAGTATCATCCGCCTGCGTAATGATATAGCTGATGCTGGCAATATCCTCCGGAAAGGATTTGTGCAGGTAAAGTCCTGCTTCATCGCTCTGTTCCTCAAAGCCATCCGGAATTTTACAGGCCAGATCAGCAGGCTTAAATTCCGGTTGTTCCTCATCCCTGTCGTCTGACCAGGATGAAAACTCAATCGTGCCTGTCGATTCATCTTCGGAAATCTCCTGTCCGGCAGCCCCCCTTAAGTCCGATGAATTTTCAGTCTCCCTGCCTGCACATCCTGTGATCTGGACGGTAATAAGTATCATAATCAGCAATATGAGCCATCTTTTATCCATTGCACAATTCTCCTTCTATATACTAACCGCGATTCAGCCTCTGGTCTCTCATAAACAGGTATCTTTCATCTGCCTCATCATAGTATTTACACCCGGATCCGGAAAAAATCTGCATTAAAACAGAGCATGACTGATTATAGAACTCATCTTCATAATGAACAATATGAGCACCACCAAGCGGGAATTTATCCGATGCAAAATAATGCTTTGAGATATCGATCACATAGCATTTCGTCAAATCCTCAAACATCTTTTCATATTGTAAAATTGCCTGCTTTTTCTTTTCCAGATCTCTGCTTCCGCTGTTTAATTTCTGCAGCTTATCATCCAGATCAATATAGGTATCTTTCAGATCGGTCTTTATAAGAATTATATTTTCTCCATATTTTTCAAGCAGAAACCGGGCAAACCTTGTCATTTGTTCACCGGCATATTCCATATCATAGCTTTCGAAGAAATATGTATTCGGACTGCATTCTCCCGATACCTGTTTATAAAATCCGGTTCTTTGAACAAAATCATCTATTTCCCATAATTGTCCCCTGAACATTACCGCATTACAGATTAAATCATAAAAATCGATCACAATCCAGTCAGCCGATGATGCTTTCAGGGTATCTATTCCCGAATGCCGGAACGCCTCTTCAATGGTCCTCCTTCTCCAGGAATTGTTCTCAAATAAACTGTTATCTTTCGGAACATCATATGGAACCGGGGCTTCAAAGGCAAGTAAATGCGGCTGCTTAAAGATATATTTATTCACCACTATATCCCGCTTATTCCGGTTCATTATCTCCCTGGAAATACAGCTTCCCCAGATATCCACCTTTATTTTCGGGTTAGCGGATATATATTGCTCCAGAGCCTTCCCATTATTTTTTATCAGAAAAACAATTTCACACTCATCCTCGCAGACACTGAATCCGACCATTTCCGAAAGCTGTAATGCCATATCTTTCAGAATCCTCATTTTCCACATGAATAATATCCGATAACCTTCATAAGACCCGGAAAGATCCTTCTCTATGATCAGTTGAATCGCTTTGGCTGCACTCAGCAGCTCGTTATTTAATTCATTTTCTTCCAGATAAAGTACCGCTTCTTCAAGACCTGCCACGTGGTGCCTCATCAGCTCCATTATTCCCTGGTAGTGCAACCGGATAAATTCCTTAGACGAATACATAATGATTTTATCTGCCAACTGCTCCTGATTAAGCATTCTGTTTTGATAACCACGCGCCATCAGATTATCATAGTACTTCAATATTCTATTCATTCTGAATTCCGGATTCTGTTCAGAATAATAAAATTGATGACTCTTATTATCAAAAATATCTCTCAGCTTATGGGCAGCATCCAGATAAAAATATTCCTCAAACGCAGACGGAGAAGCAGACTGCGCATCTCCAAAATAATGCCCTGCTATATCAATCACAACCGGATTCACAATTGAAATAAAATAACTCTCCAGCTCCCCGATCCGGTTATTTAAGGCACTCCGGTTTTTACCGTTTCTCACCTCTCCCTTTACGGTCAGTGTCTCAGAAAAGCGCAGACGGACTAATACAATCTTTTCTTTAGGATAATATTTCAGTAAAAGTCCGGCATATTTCTTAATCTGTTCTTTCCAGAAGCTTTCACTAAACGGAGGGGTATGCTTCTCAAACTTCTCTTTATTTCTTTTGTAAAAATCAGATAAAACAAAAGCATCGGAGCCTGTGTAATAAGCATCATCCATTTTATAAAGAGAAATCGCCGCGGCAGCATAAAAATCAACGATCACATATTCTGCACGGCTTTTCAAAAGACTCTGTTCGAAGTCTTTTTCTATATCTATCCTTACCCGCTCTGCACACCGTTCCTTCAATTCCTGTTTTTCGCCGTTCAGTATGGATAACTGAGAAATAATACACGCATCCTGATTGGCCCGGCACTCCGGCAAATAAGAAAATATTTTTCTCAACACAACAGAGCCCTGCAGCATCACGTCCGGTTCCGGCACCGATGACATAATCCGGGCATTCTCTGACAGGAGCTCCTCAATTCTTTCCCTTTCTTTTCCACCGGCAATCCCGATCTTTATACCACAGGAAGTATCGTCTCTGCTTATTGTCGGAATAAACGATATGGAGGATGACACTTGACCCTTCGGGCTCTTATGCAGTTTACAGCACATAACGGCACTGAGTCTGTTTTCACTGAATTCGTTCATTGATGTAAGAAAATTTCCCAATGAATAAGCACATGGCACCGTTCTTCCATCGGAGGTTGTAAGTATTTCATAATTCTGCATCACATGAGGATGGGATGCAACAATCAGATCAGCGCCTGCTTCTGCCATTTCCCTTGCCGTTTTTCTTTGAGACGGTTTTACCTCAGAGGAATTCATCTTTCCCCAATGCTGATATGCTATAATGAATTCCGCATGATTTTTTCTTGCCTCATCAACATACTGTTTAAACAATTCTGTTTTGTACCGGCCAAGCTCCTCCGTCCATAAATTCATCTCAGCTTCGTGCCCGTTATTAATCATACATAAAGCAATCACGGCAATTTTTATCCCCTTAACGGAAAAATAAACCGGATTATCCTTAAGTGTTCCTATGTTTTGCATACCATTGCTTCTGATCAACGAGACTGTATTTTTCAATCCTTCCGGACCCGTATCGCAGTTATGGTTATTGGCTGTAACCAATGCGTCAAAACCCGCATCCTTTACAGCTCCGATAAAAGTTGAAGGTGAATTGCAATTAGGACTTCCGGATGAAGTTCTCAGTTCTTCACATTCATAGGGAGAATGATCATCACACATGGTTTCCAGTACACCAATTGTCAGATCTCCCTTTTGAACAATTGTCCTGATATCCTCAAACGAATCCGTGAAATCAAATTCTTTATTTCTGACCATACGCTGATGATTTACTGCACACATCAGATCTCCCATCAGCATGATCACGGCATCTGATTTCTGATTTCTCGATAAGTCACGACCGCACACGATCCGGGTTTTGGTACATTCTCCATTCTCCATTTTGGTGATAACTTCCGTCATACCCTTATTTCTGGCGGTTACCATCCCATATTCATCCACAACAGCAACATCTTCATCCACCGAATGAAAACGAACGGAAGGAATCGTATTTTTATATTCTACTTCTATTTTTCTTGATTCATTTTCAGCTAAACAAATGACATTTTGAGCCTTTAGCTTCATTGAAACAGGCACGAACGGAATTTTATCCGATTTTTCCCCTCTGATTTCCACGCCGTCACAAAATTGATATGCACACACATCCGCAAGATATTCCACCCCGTTTTGAAAGCCCAGAATGGTTTTCTCCGGCTTTTGTGAATATCTGGTTTTAATACACAGCTCCGGTTCGCAGGCTCTGTAATAAGACAGAATATAACCATCTGCATTTTCCACTTCCTTCCAGGAAGAAATGGCTCTGCCATCTCCCCCCTTTACCTTAAAACCACCCGGAATCCCAATACGAGCTTCCAAATCATTGTTCTTCATTTTCCACATATATCAGTCATTCTCCATTATGCAAAATCAGCTTATAATACTTGGCATAACCATCAATAAAGTGCTGGTTGTCATCAATTCTCGCCCTGAAATCATCGTGACGTACAAAGAACGAACCAAGAATCTTATCCGGTCTTTCCATATACATTGCATATTCCGGATAAAAATATCCATCCAGCATATGAAATGCCCTGTACTTGATAATCTCAACAAATTCCTCCTCATCAATCTGATTCATATAATCCACTGAAATGTTCTGTTCTTTTATTCTAAGATAGATGTCATAGGTTTCCATCAGTAATTCCAGATAAGTATGATATGAGGTTTGCTGTTTCTTTATCCTCTCGCGGTTCTCCCATGCATTTCTGAGTGCAAATGTATAATACTTTTCTTCCTGTACAAACCTGGTAAACTCATTCATTGCATAAGCCAGCCAATGGTCTCTGTGTACCACGTAATTCTCTTTTATGAAATAATCAATGCTCCGTCTTGCAGCATCAAGATAAGCATGATCACCGGTAATATCATAGGCCTTTATCAGGGCATATGCTGACTCTCCATCGTAGTATACGGTACGGAAAGCCTCTTTTACCTCAAAATTGGCTGCGTCTAAAACATGAGTCATTTTTCCGGTTTCTTTATCCTGCAAATATAAAATCCCATTGGCAAGAAGCGTAATCATATCCGTAAAGTCACGATCCCCGAATATCTCCATATGCTTCGTCAGTGCAATAATTGCAATTCCGTTTCCCCCAAGCTTAATTTCCCTGCTTCCTGCTTCAACAACAAATGCCGTCTCATTATCCTTATAGCTGATTTGTGTAAGAAGATAATCGATTGCTTTATTTATCGTTTCCCGTAAAGAATTATCCTTTGTAACCTCATATGCACACATCATAGACCATACCGTTCCGGTATGTCTCAATATATTATAGGAAGTCATTACCGCATTAAATCGTGAAAAATAACCATATATAAATTTATCTGACGGTAACATCTGCCTTGTTAAATACTGAGAGGAGGTAGTCAGAATCTCCTTTATGAACTCAGGCGTAAGCTCCCCTATCGTCCTTCTTCCACAATGCATTCCCTCATTATAGAGCATATATATTTCCTTATCCGTATCCATAAAAAAGCTTTTGCAATTAAAGACATAAACAAACGGCATAATGACGGGAGCACACTGTCTTCCATTCCAGTCTAAGTATTTTTCCACCTGCTCTATGTTAATACAGGGAACGTTCTCATGGCCGGGTTTCGATGCTTTCATAGGGATAACGGAATAATCATAAAGTCCATATGAGTTAGCCTCTGCTTCCAAAAAGGCTATATCCATCCACGGATCCAGAGAGAATCCCATTCTGAAAAAATCCTTATATTTTACTGACAGAAAAATTTTCTTTAGATTCGCAAATGGAACTTTTTGAACAAAATCCACAACATCAATTTTGATCCACACCGGCATAAGGCTGTATTTATCAATAACAGTCCTTATCTTTTCCCTTACCTTCATAAAGGAAGCTTCAAAATCCGCAGCCGATGCATGACATACCCTCGCTCTTTTCTTCCCATCGGAAATGGAAACAAACACCGTATACTTAACTTCATCCTGAATATCCTCACACTTAACATCAATCGGATTGCTTTTTAAGTATTCCTCAACATAACTTTTCATTGCATCCAGTTTCTTTTCAAATAAAGCCTTGGAAACCAACCGGTTTTTCTCCTGATTATATTTATTGCTATGTTTTGTTCTGGGTATTGTTTTCATATGGTATCCCTCATTAATCCATATATTTTTATAAGGAAACCGGCAAAGGTTGTTTACCTTTGCCGGCAGGTTTTAATTAAATAATTCTATTCCTGAGTTTATTCCTCAGTTTCTTCCTTCTTACGTGATTTCTTTAAAGCTTTACCTGATGCGCCAGCCGCACCCAGTGATGAAACTAACCCCAAAAGCCAACCTGCTAATGCCATGCCATCACCGGTCTTGGGACTACGCCTCTTTCCAAGAACCGCTTTTTCAACACCTCTTCTTGCACCCAGAACTGCCGGTTCATTATCTCTTCTTGCACCCAGAACCTCACCATCGTCATCGGTATCCGTGTCGGTATCCGTGTCAGTATCCGTGTCGGTATCGGTATCGGTATCCGTATCCGTGTCAGTATCCGTGTCGGTGTCAGTATCGGTGTCCGTATCCGTATCCGTATCTGTATCTGTGTCGGTGTCGGTATCAGTATCCGTGTCATCATCACCTTCAAAGATTCTTTCACCATAAAATTCCTGCGTTTTCTTAACAGAAACTTCAAATCGCTTTTCAACCGTAGTACTCTTCTCTATCGATTTTTCAGCAGATAAATTATGCAAATGTTCAATTTCAAATTTTCTTTGAGTTGATGCCTTAATCTTATTGAGATTTTCTACGGTTTCCTCTCCACCTGTCGATGCACTGATCTTGTTGAGGTTTTCTACGGTTTCCTCTCCACCTGTCGATGCACTGATCTTGTTGAGGTTTTGTATTGTCTCTTCTCCATTTGCTACGGCTGAATAAGCAATTTTTTTCTCATATGCCTTGTATGAATATGACTTCTCAAACTGGAAATTGGAATTATTCACATGTGGCTGAGCCCCGGCATTCATAATAATCTTATCAGCAATACATGTAACTGCAAACTGTCCCTCGTTAAAGATAACGGTAGCGTTTGGAGCTATAATGGTTCCTGCAAATTTCCCGACATAAATGGTGATTGCCGCATCTGTATAATATACCTTTTGAGAGTTGCCTTCCCATCCGCTTTCATGAGATTTCCCATTGTTATAAACTATAGTTTTAGTACTCGTACCCTTTGGCGTTGCTTCCGTTTCATTCTCGATAAGTAAATTTCCATCCCCTGTTCGTTTAACATCCTCATGGTTCGAATCAATCTTGATATAATTAGTATTGTTATTATTTTTATTTGCCTCTAATACTGCCATCCAGTATTCAGAAATACCAGCTACCTTCGAGCCATCATTCTCATGCTTTGCACTATTCCCAAATTCAAAATATCCTCCAGGATTCCGGTCATTATCACCTACTGTCAAATATCCATTATCCTTATTGTAAGAATAGTCCCACTCGTCATACCCCGCAGCTCCATCAATATCCTGAGTATAAATACCTCCATGAATATGAGCATTATCCCATTGAGTCCCAGTTCCTATATTCAATTCATTACAGATAAAGTTATAATTAGAAAAGTTATTGATATTGGCGCCAGCAGTCATCTCCGTCTTGGTAATCTTATACTCTTTATTATTGATCGTTATATAAGCCACACCATTATCAAAATCACTATCTTGTAATGCTTTTATAGCATTATCTAAATCAGATCCTTTTTCTATAGTCGTTTCAGTATCCGAAACTGCTTCGCTTCTGGTTACGGTATAAGTAATATCTCCTTCAGTAACAGTAGCCTGATTATTGGTATCCCAATTGGTTATAGACTCACCTAAACTATCTGCCTTTGACTGGTCTACCTTAGACTTTGCATAGCTTAACAGGATGCTTACACCGTCTGCTGCCGTGGTTTTTGTTACTTTATATCCCTGTGCTTCCAGTTCGGCTATCCTTTCAGCCGCTCCGGACTCATCCTTCACCTGCGTTACCCTGATCTCTGTGTCTGCATAGCCAAGAGCCTTTAAGGCTTCCTTTGCTCCCGCCAGCTCGGCATTCGTTACCGTCTTCTCTGCCTCGGTCTTTGCATAGCTTAACAGGATGCTTACACCGTCTGCTGCCGTGGTTTTTGTTACTTTATATCCCTGTGCTTCCAGTTCGGCTATCCTTTCAGCCGCTCCGGACTCATCCTTCACCTGCGTTACCCTGATCTCTGTGTCTGCATAGCCAAGAGCCTTTAAGGCTTCCTTTGCTCCCGCCAGCTCGGCATTCGTTACCGTCTTCTCTGCCTCGGTCTTTGCATAGCTTAACAGGATGCTTACACCGTCTGCTGCCGTGGTTTTTGTTACTTTATATCCCTGTGCTTCCAGTTCGGCTATCCTTTCAGCCGCTCCGGACTCATCCTTCACCTGCGTTACCCTGATCTCTGTGTCTGCATAGCCAAGAGCCTTTAAGGCTTCCTTTGCTCCCGCCAGCTCGGCATTCGTTACCGTCTTCTCCGCCTCGGACTTGGAAGCCTCAATTGTTGTATTCTTCTCATCATCCGTATTAACAGTAATGTTTTCGTCTGTGAATCCATCCTTTTCTAAATCACTGAGAATCTTATCTTTCTGATCAGTATTCTCCACATTTTCTTCTTTAATGTTATCGTAGCCATCCTGAATAAGCTCATCTTTTTTGGCATTTTTTTCTTCTTCCGTAAGATTCTTTAAGCTATCGTCATCCGTGGTTGTCTCTGTCTTCTTTCCGTCCAAAATAACATTGCCTTCATCGTCCTCACGTTTTGTTATCTGATCCTCTGTGAACTCCTTCTTCATATCATTATAGGCATCTTCAACAGCCTTATCAAAGGACTCCTTATCTTCCTTGACACTGATATCCTCTTCATCATATTGATCTTTCAAATTGGATACTATTTCATCCGTCTGATCTTTGGTCAGATTCTCTCCAATATGATCAATCTCTTCTACTTCAGCGACCTTAACCGGATCACTCAATCCATCCTTGCCCGATTGAAGAGTTCCCTGTTCAATCTTGTCCATGGCACCTGGAATTTCCGTTACAGTACAGGAATCCTTTTTATCGCCGTCTCCATTGACATCTTCATCCTGTGCCGCCTCATCATAGCTGTCAGGAAGCATGGTTTCCTCGGCGGCCTGTGCATCCATTCCTGTTGCATACATAAGACTCATCGCTGCTCCAATTGCTATTCCCATTGCTTTTAAAGTGTTGTTTTTCATAAAATCTCCCTTCCATTAATAATTCCCTTTTTCACGTTACCTGTTACATATTATTATATTAAGGTCATTCCCTGTAAGTACTTTATTTATTCTGCGATGTGCTCAAACAGATATTTGAGGACTGCCGGTGTAAACTTCCGTGCCTTAATTCCCAACTGGAACTGTCCATCTTCCATTTTTTCCTGTCTCAGAACATCCGCATTCATGATTAACGTATCCGCCACGATGATAATCTGTCTACCAACAAGATTCGGTGTACCTGCCGGTGCCAGCAATCCCATTCCAAGCGGGCTTACATTAATTGCATCAACATAAAACTTCTCAAATGTATCGCATGTAACTATCACACTCTTTACGCGATAATCCACACGATTAATACCCCTTCTTTCCTCCATAATTCACCCTCCAACCAGAGAATTAGTAAATATAAAATCGCTATTTACATTATAGCGGTTTTACCCTCAGAGAGTCAATGATTTTATGAAATTTTGTACTGTATTTCGCATATTTGTAACATTTAAACAACATTATGGCAATGGTGTCACAAATAAAAAAGTGCCCGAAAAAATTTCCTTTGTTTTCAAGCACTTCTTCTGATTTCATATCATTATTTTCGCTTTTTTTCGTTATCTTATAAAACTATATTGATCTCAAATGGCTATATTTCGCATTAATTATGTTGCTATTTTGCTCTGATTGTTCCGCCATAGACTACCGCAAATGACCTCTATGCGGGATGATTTGTGCATTTTTGCCAAAAGGCTCCGCTTCATACGTCACAATACATTATTCTTGAAGCTTATGCATGGGAAAGTTCCGGGAAATAAAGCTTATCCTGTTCTATGCTTTTTAGATCCTGTCCAAGATAAAACAACCGATAGTCATCACTCCCATTATAACATTCTGCAATGCACATATACCTGTCATTCTGAGCAGGGGTAAATCCAAGCCGGCATTTATGGAATTCCCCTCCCATGCGCTGCAACACATCTGAAAGCGTCACTTGCTCTGCACAGACAATGCTCTGCAAAAGCAATGTGTCCTCCTCCACCTGCGCAATAATGAAACAGTCTATATCCTTTGCATAAGCTACATTTTCCATATCCGCCGTATAAAACATCTGCAAGCCAAATTTATTTAACTGTTCCATAGATGAATTTGCTACACTGTGACGAACCATATCCATATATTTTTGTTTCATCTGCATATCTGCCGGATTTACCGGAAGGAACCGCTCTCCTTCCGATCCGCTGCTGCAGAACTCTTCTTTTACAGAATAGCGGTACTCATTGACCTTTGAGAATCCACATCTGTCATAAAAATCTACCGCGCCAAGATTGGCAAACAGATAAAATCCATCACATTCATCCTCGTACTGTTTCACCACATGATCCATCAGTTTTCTGGCAAGGCCCTGCTTACGGTATCTCTCATCCGTCATGACCGTTCCGATCTGAATGTAATTCCTCTCTACACCATTCTGAAGAAAAGTCATCCTATTTGCGGATACATTGGAAATTATTTTCCCATCCTCGATAAATGAATATGGAATATAATCCCCTTCAAAATATCCGTTTGTCACCCAGCTTTCAAAATCAAAGCCAAATGTTTTCTTTGTTAAATCATTTAAAGCCTGGCGCAGTGTATCATCATGCATGTAATTGCTTACTAATTCCATATTTTTTATTTCTCCTGTCTGCTTTTTTCGAAGGTCACTGTCTTTTCCTTCATAGAGATCTTCCCAACCCTGAAGCCATACTTCAAAAGTTCCTTTTTGAATGTAAGGAACGAATGATCCATAGGAACACCCGCAATATTCTCTATTTCTGCATAAGTCAGCCTGAAATTGTCTGTCTTATTTTTCCTGATCCACTTCCATAATGAATCATATTTGCTCATAATGGCACCTCATTCTGAATGTCATAGAAAGGCAGCCATTTTCATAGCTGCCCACAAAAATACCTGTCTGTATTAATATCACATTCTGATTTATTCTGTTATTCTGCAATGTCAGATTCCCGGCGGTGTTACGGTAACACCTTTGTTCTTTGCGAACTCCAACAGTTTATTCAAATCTTCATATAATTTATTATTTAGCAACAACTGACATGCATACGCAAATACAGCAAGTTCATTTTGATTCATCTCTTCCATCCTTCTACCGCCTTTCTTATTTTGCATTGGTTTATACGCAATAGTATAGCGGGTTTACTCCTTGTTTACAAGCTCCATGTTCACTTTTTATTAGGGATTAATTTTTGATATTTTGTATAAGCGATGCTTTCAGAATACACCATTTGTAAGACTTATAATTCAATATAATCACTATATCCCTATGTGCTATGTTTGTAAAGAGTAAATTTCATTGCTCTGCTTTTCGGAGAATATGTGCAATATCCCTTGCGATCCTCCGGTCTGCTTCTTTTAGATTGGTCTTGATGTATTGACTGCTTCCCGGATCTCCCACATATCCATTCGGAATCAGCATTTTGTCCTCAGCTTCCCCGTCACACCATCTCCCAATCTGTTCTCCCTTTAGGAATGTCGGTTCCAGTCCGGCAACTTCCCCTTCCCGAACTGCTTCCGGATAAATTTCCCGCATGGTCGCTGTCTCGAAGGCTCCGGCATGGACATCAAACTCATCCTCCGGCATTTTGCTCATTTTGAACATTTTCTCAAACGGCATAGTGGTCAGTTTCAAAATATAGTCTTCCTCACCGGAAAAACCATGCTCCTTCAGTTCATACTCATATTCCATCCAGTAAGCCTGTAGCTGCAATTTCCGGTTTGCATTCTTTATGGCCTCTACGATTGCAGAAATATGAAGTCCGTCCCCATGATCGTTAAAAATGACCACCCGCTTAAAACCAAACCGGTCAAGGTTCTCAAGATATTCTTCCATACATGCCATAATCGTTTCTTTGCTAAAAGCAAAGGTACCCGGAAAATGTCTGGTCAGTGCCTGTACTCCTCCAAGATAAAACGGCGGTGCAATCACACACGGAATCCCCATCACATTTAATTCTTTCCAGACATCATGAGCCTGCTGATATGCCAGATAAATATCGGTGGCCAACGGCAGATGGGGCCCGTGCTCCTCTATAATCCCTACCGGAAACAGTACGACAGCCTCCTGCTCCACTAATATTTCAATCTGCTTATATGTCATCTCTGACATGGTATCTTTAAAAATGTTCATATATCCCTCCGATTATTTTCTGTCAAGCTCATATTCCAGCTGCACATCGCATGGCTCTTTTTCTGCGATCTTCCGGTTAATCTCCTTTGCATGAACGCAGCCAATCGCCTGATATGCTGCCTGGCTTTCCCTGGAAGAATGTGCCGAAATATATAGCTTATCTGCTCCTAACCGTTTTGCCTCCTCGCAGGCCTCGCAGAAAAGTGTTTTTCCTATTTTCTTTCCACGATAAGGCTTAGAAACCTCAAAGCACACCAGTTCCACATACTTGGCCGTGCTTCCGAAAATCTCATGGGAAACTGTAATGAAACCAACAATCTCCTGTTCATCAAACGCCCCAATTGCGGTCTGGTCCTTTTCCATATGGGCTGCCACATCTGCTGCAATCTCCCGACACTGTTCTACCGACCAGTCCTCTTTAAAAGCTATCGGTATCAGCTTCCACTGTCCATCCACATTGCGCCAGCACTCGTTTACCTCCTGGTATCTTACAAAGCGATCCAGTGAATATGTGTTAAAATTTTTATTATTTAATTTTTGATAATGTATTGTCATGTTTTCTGTTCCTTCCGATCTGATTTTATTTTCAAGTCCCGATGTTCCGTATCATTTTGAACATTCCCGGTCCGTCCCATTCACACGGTCTTTCCTCAAAGCCATGCCTTTTATAGAATTTAACTGCTTCCTTCGAGCTGATCAGTTCGAGACTGACCGCCCAATCCGCCGGCTTATGCTCCAATATGTATTGCTGTAATTCCCTAAGCAGCATTTGTCCAACGCCTTTTCCCTGGTATCCCGGCAAAACAGCAAAGTCTTTTATATAAAATGACATCCCGCCATCTCCAATAAGCCTTACCATGCCTATGGCCTTTTCACCTTCGTATGCCACAAACGTTGCTGTTGTATTTTGCAGGGCACGTTCCACCTGTTCCCTGCAGGGAGGCTCCCAGCCAACCGAAGTATATAATTCAAGAAATAAGTCCGACGTTAATGTATTGATTTCTATTTTCATACCCTCTCCTTTTTTCATAACTGTCTAAGCTATTATGTTTTTTCCAGATACTTTGTAAGGCTTTGCATCAAGTTTATCCTTACATCCCCAGCTTTGGGCCGCCTTCTTAAATATCCTGCGGACAATGGTTTTGAATGCTATCCCCACCATAATTCTCTGTGGAAGGGAATAATACTCTGCTCCGGTGAAATTCCTTGCTTCGCTGCCATAAAAATTATGCTCTATCGCAAAAATTTCTCCCATTCTTTCATAAGGCTTTGTGGCTTTTTCCTGCTGTTCCTTATTTAACAGTCTGATTGAAAAATTGTCACCCTTCACCAGACACCCACCATAACTACATCCAAGATAATCGGGAAGCTTTTTCAAAAACTGTTCTCCACACCGGTACTGACACCCTTCTGCAAATCCTCCCTGTAAAATAAAGGATAACTGTGTATCCTCTTCTTTTGATGGCAATGTATCCAGAAATTCCAGCAATAACCCAGGCACGCATTCCACATATAACGGCAGTGCAATAATTATCTGCGTATTGCTTTCATACGCATGACAAATATCCTTCCACGAGTTTCTGTCGGATATAGCATATCTTTCGTTGGTGACACCCTTATTGGCAAGTCCCCTCTCAAAAGCTCCTACGATCTTGTCCGTATTGCTGTATCGTGGTATTCTCGGACTTCCATTAATAATCACAACATGCATGACACCGCCTCCTTAATTTCTCCTCCGCTATATGCGCCTAATGAACTGCTTCCAAAGTTCAATGCCACACGTTCGCTCCATTGCTGCAAATATCCCGGTTCTGCTTCTCCATAATAAACTATTCCAAAATCTGCGGTATGCTTATATCTCATAACATGGCGCATCTGACCTTTTCTGAATTTCAAATACATTGTTACCATTGGCATGATCCGGTCGATGGTATTTTTGGCCTGATAGGAAATGAAACCATATTTTGTATCAGCGATCAGCCAGATTTGCTCTGCTTCAATCATCTTAACCAGTATTGGTTCATAGTCATCCTTGATCACACAGATTCCGGGCGTTTTTAACCAGCAACAGTTGCAGCCAATACAATGAGATATGTTCATATCTGTAGTATCAATAAGTTCATAACTATTACTCCCTGCCTTTTCAAGTTGCCGTAAAATTTCTTTTCCACTATGCAACCCGGTTGTATCTATCAGCAAAATCATTCTGCTTTATTCCACCTTTCCATCCGCTTCTTTTTCCTTTTGATTTTTAAAGTTTAAAGCTGCAATGCAGCATCCAAACTTTGATAACAGTTTTATAAATTTCTCCACTCTTCCCTTGAAACTGCATATACTTTTGTGATTTCATTTTCACTGTCTTTAAATTCATCAACCTGCCTGCATCCAAAGGACATTGCCGTTTTACATGATGCTTCATTTGTATCCTTCATATAAGAATAAATCATATTAAATGGCGTATTGCGAAATGTCCAGTCCCGGACTGCAATTGCGGCTTCTTTTGCGTATCCTTTCCTCTGTTGGTCTTTTCTCATATGATATCCGATTTCAGGCTTAATTTTCCTGTCAATCAGCTGCATGGTTAATCCGCAATCTCCTATCATATCCCCGGTTTCTTTCAGACAGACCGCCCACAGTCCAAATCCAAATATCCGGTATCTTTCCATGTTACAGTTGATCCATCCCCTGACTCTTTCTTCATCAAAGGTATATGGGTAATGCTGCATAATATCGGAATCTGCCAAAACCATATAAAGCGCATCATAATCACTTTCTGTCATATCTCTTAAAATAAGACGTTCCGTTTCTATTACCACTATTTCCACCTCCATAGAATCACTTCTTCTATCCTTGTATCATCACGCATGATTCAACTGCTCTCTTCTGCGTTTTCTTATCTTCTCATTGATTTCGGATGCTGTTTTTGCACTGATTCCATAATCAATCAGATGCCAGAGTATTTTGGCAGCCAGAATAAAGGAAGCATAAATAACTGCATCGAGCTTTCCATACCAGAATTCCCAGTGGTGTGCAATCGGAAGATAAACCGCTTCCAGAAGCAAAACATGCAAAACCGTCCGAAGCCACCATTTCCCCTGTGTCAGTTCCTCCTTGGAATAATAAACAATAAGCGTTGCCATGCCGAGAATTGCAAAAACAATAATTCTTCCAAAGAAAGATACCACCGGCAATTCTGATGTAGGATTAAAAAACAGACACATAAAAAATGTACATATCATAATAATTCCATAAAGCATGAAAAATCTTCTCATCCAAAATACAATATCTTTCATATTCTCCTCCTACATTCCTAATAATCTTTTTAATTCAACAACATACTTACGTGACACAATCACAACTTCCCCATTTGACAATACAGCCTCAAATCTTCCGGATACCGAGGGACGCACATAGTCAATTTTATCTGCATTCAGAATCATCGATTTACTGCAACGGAATAAAGCACTTCTGGCACTCATGCTCTCAAATTCATACAATTTTTCTTTGGATGTAAACACATCCTTCTGTGTATATAAGAAAGAAGCTCCGTCAACAACCTCAAAATAATAAATATCCGAAAGCCTCAACCGATACAGTACATTATCTTTATATCCACAGACCAGAACCTGCCCCCGTACTGCTTCCCTGACATTTTGTACCCATCCTGCCTCTGTATCATGGCAGCACACAATTACTTCCTCTTCTTTTTCCTTTTCAATCTGCTCCACCGTGAGCTTCACTCCGATCACCTCTTGGTCCCCTTATCTCCATTTTTACGATTCCTGGTAGAATTTTCCTTTGTAAAAATTCTCATTCTCCGTTTTCACGGCCCTCATTTGAAAGCAGACACACCCATCCGGACACACGTAATCTTTCACAAGCGGCTCGGTTCCACCGACCAGTGTCAGATCTCCGCCACTTCTTACCGCCTGCATGTCGCCATAAAGAAGCTGCATCATCTTAGAACAGATTCCATACCCCTGTTCATTTACCGGACATCCATAGGTGCAGACATATTTATCTCCTATCTCTTCTCCGTTTCTACAGTAATTCTCCGTATGATCACTTCTTAAGAATCCTGTAACTTCGATTTCAAAATTATATTCCTCTGCATACCATTTTTTCATAAATTGTTCTCTCCTTTCGTGCGGTTCTTTAATCCGTAAAGATATGTTTGTATAAGAATCGGCTGACCATCTGCATCATTTTTGTAAGACTGGTTATCCAATGTCTGCATTCTTTTAAAACCTAATCTCTCTAACAATTTCCAGGAACCTTCATTTCTCACATCACAGTCTCCAAACGCTTCCGGAATTCCTTTGATGTCAAACAAATAGCGGATCAATTCCCTGCAAGCTTCCGTTGCATATCCATTTCCTCCGAATTCCGGATTGAAATCATAGTCTATACAGTGGTGCCCTTCTTCATCAATCCAATATCCGACACTTCCAATTACTCTATGGTTTGATTTTAATTCTGCCACCAGCCGGTTATCCATTGTCTTCCATTCCGATATCATTTCCCTTACCTGATTTTCAGACATTGGATAAAAATCTTCGTATCGGCTTACTTCCTCACTCGAAAAATATTCCATAACATCAGATAAATCTTTTTCACTATAGTTTCTCAAAAGCAAATGCTCTGTTTCTAAACGTATCATCGTACCTCCCTTCCGTACAATAAACCTAACTTCCGTCCTTACTTTCTGTTTTTCTTATATATGATTTTTTATGATCTGTCTACCTCTCATTCGGTAAAGTGTCAAAATTTACAGGTAAGATGTAAAAAGGCAGCTACGAAATCTCCTGATTCCATAGCTGTCTTGCTTTAACCAAATAACATTTTAGCCATTTTCTCAAGCTCCCGACGTTCTTCTGTATCGTCATACCCGCTCTCTTTGTCATCGATTCCTTTCACCGGAATAACTGAAAACAGCCCGCTTTTATTGCAGTAAAAATAGATCTCTTTCACTCCCCGGATCTTAAACCGTGCCTGTGCCTCTCCTTCAGGATACAGCCTGACCATCTGTATCCGGTCTGAAGAAACCGCCGCAATAAAGGAGATATAATGCTTCTTTGACATCTCGTGTTCCATCTGCACATAATATTCATCCTCGATACGTTCCACAAAGATCTTATGGTCCTCGTCCGTTTCTTCCGCTTCCGCAGGCTGCAGCAACAGTCCATGACAATGAATTACCGCTTCTCCCATACTGTGAATCACATTTCCACATACCGGACATACATAAAAATGTGATCGTAGCATGTTTGCAGATACATTGGAATTACAGACCGTGTTTCCCGAAATCAGCTCTGTGACGGAAACCGAAAGCGCATCAGCAATAGGTTCTAATAAGGTAATATCCGGATATCCTTTCCCCGTTTCCCATTTCGATATGGTCTTGTCACTCACACCCAGTTTCTCGGCCAACTGCAGTTGTGTGATATGGTTCTTTTCGCGCAGTTCCTTAATCACTGCTCCTGTTACATATTGATTCATCACATTGCCCTCCATACCGGCATTGTAAGGCATAGCCGGATGTAACGCTACCTACGGAGAGTAGAGTCACGAGTTTTTTAGCTTATCATGGATTTTATCAAATGTATCATATAATCAGCAAATTCCTGTCCCTCTCTATGTTCAGGATCCATCTTTCCACCATATTCATAACTCTGCAATGCTCCGGAAATCAATGGATGATATTTTGAAGGAAGGTTTTCTATTGCCCATTCGCCACCCTGCTTTTTGGAAAGAACTAAATCATTTTTGAGAAAGGCTGCCACTCTGCACAAATTCAAAATTATGTATACCGGATCTTCTAAAATATCCTCTTCCGCCCCTTCGATATCATTCCAAATACTATCCAGATAATCGTTTCTCGGCACATCAGCAAAAACCTCATCTATTTCTGCTCCATACAATACGATACCATAATTTTTAATGATTTGGAAATGCGCAGCAAGATCCTTATCTTCCCCCTTCATTTTGTGGATATAATCCTCCGGATTCTCTGTAAACCACTGTAAATGCGCCTTTGAAAAATGTAACTCAAATGGTGTCGGGTATATAAAATGCTCACAAAATTCTTTCTTTACAATGCTTAGTTCAATACCTTTACTTGGAGCCACTTTATTCATTTCTACGATGTAGTTCATAAACTGTAATTTCTGGGCATCCGTAATATGATCTCTTATCACAATAAGAAGATCAATATCACTTTTGTCCGGATTAAAACACCCCATTGCCATAGAACCATGCAAATAAATTCCTGTCAGTTCCTCTCCAAATATCTGCCTGCTTTGATCTGTAATTCCATCCAGAATCCCCTGATATAACATATCACACTCTCCTTTAAATCATATATATTTTACCGAAACACCTTTTCGTTTAATTATAATATAGCACAGGAATTCCCTATGCGGTCTGTTGAGAACTCTATATCATATTCTCAGTAAAAAGCCACAGTCCGAAAACTGTGGCCTTCACTTATCTGTATTTCATTTGCTTTATTATTCTGTAAATAGAACTCTTCGATAAATATCGTTCCTTCGAAATCGTATCAATACTTTTTCCGGCACGATACTCCTCATATATTTTCCGGTTTCTTCTTTCCAATTCCTCTTTTTGTCCCGAAACACTCCCCCACTTCTTACGACCGCTTCGGGGAGAAATATATACATATCCTTCCGGCATGAATTGTCTGATTTCAAGTAACAATTTTTCCGGGAAAATATGATCTGCATTTTCATATTTCATTCTGAATCACTCCTTAATTCTAATTTTAATAGAATGCGGATTTCTGTATTATTCAGTAATGAAATGCGGCAATATTCTTTACGCTCCACACGCATTGCCAATACAAAAACCGCATGGAGCTAGAGCAAACGTTTCAGTTTCATAACATGGACCTCTCTATGATTTTGTTCTGAAGTAATTATTAATACTTTATCATATTCCGCCTGAAATGTTAACAGGGATAAATTGTAGTGGATTCCCATCTTGAAAAATTCTGCATAATACTTGCATCTTTCACCTGGCATAGTATATTATAGATAGCAATTGGGGTATGTGTTTGCAGACACATACTTGGAGGAGTCGCGCAATCCGGCTCCTCTTTATTTCACAGGCCCATAATTACTACTCCTGTTACATATCAATTCATGTTAATTTCCCATGAGCTGGCTTTTGGCAAAATGGAAACCCCATTCCACTGGTAATTGTCCAGTCCAATATCCACGGGTGTGACAGACTGATATTCGCCTTCTACTCCATTAATCTTTATTTTAGAATCATCAATTTCAACTATAACCGCAAAAGGCTCTTTATATGTTAAAATTCCGTTAAGATAACCATATTTTTCTTTTAGTGTTTCTGAACTATCAATTTGAGAACCAATCCAGACATTGGATGAGGAATTGACAGTATAATATGTTGTGCCGTTCTTTTCAATTACTGCATCGCCATGATCATGTCCATTCATACACAGAAGTACATTCTTGGCAGAAAACATATTCTGTATAGTATCCCTATTCTGAACTCCCCGTTTTGCAAATTCATTTGAAAAACTATGATGTGAAAAAACAATATGCTTTTTATGATCATTCAGTTCCTCTCTTAGCCAATTCAACTGCTCTTGTGGCAAAATAGGATATACGGATCCTTTTACTTTATAATTATTTTCATAAAATGCTTCTTCAACACCATCTTTACTATAAAAACATGTATTAAGAACAATAAATTTGTAATTTTCTAATTCAAAGGAATAAAATGGAGATTTCATATTATAAAAAACAAGAATCTCATCCAGATGATGTCGATCCGTCTCATGGTTTCCAATGGCATAATACATGGGAACCTTGGTCTGTAAAAACGCACTTACTAATCTTTTATTTTCAAGAACAGGTTCACAGAAATCGCCTAGCGAGATACAGAAATCAAGCTGATTCTCTTTTACTTTCTTTATAATTTTGCCTATTCGTTCATCTCCATCTTTCACCGTATCATAATGCAGATCGCTAAATACAAGAAATCGTATACTCATTTTTCCTCCGTTAACCTATAACTTCTTTTTTAATGTATCTCTTACTCACTGATGATTGAACTTTTCTTTCTATCATATGATCTCTTTCTGAAATTCTATCGCAAAGAATTGGTGAAGAATTATCCTTTATGGAGAAAGCTTCTTCTATCTTTCCTTTTCCCTTTGTTGCATAGCAATAAACACAGCCATTCCTGCAGGTATTATATGTACCAATGTCCAGACTCTGCACACACCCGCAGGCTTCCCTTTGTCCCTTATCAGCAGAAAGTGAAAGTGGCTTTCCTACAATTCGTTCAATCAAAGTCTTATCTATACAGGAATTATGTTCTATGCCGCATTCCTGCAAATCCATCTTCTCCGCACAACTGGCAATCGTAATTCCATTTTCTTTTCCGATCTCAGCCATTTGCTTCGAAAATGCAAACAGTTCTTCCCCATCTGGAAAATACACTCCCAGACGCTTATTTATCTCTGCACAATTATAGTAAGAATCGAGAAAACTAATCACACACTTTTCTGTTTTACCTCTAAAATCAGAAGCCAGCTCCCCAAAGGTATGCAAATGCCATTCCGGTGTGTATTTAGCGGAGAATAGAATCGGATCATATCTCCAGATCACCCTCATGCATCCGATTTTATCAGATAATGCTTTAAAGTTTTCCCTGATCCATTTTTTATCCGGAAGATTCTGCTCAATATCCCTGTCATATCCCGTGACTGTATATTGAAAGTAATACTGATATTCCCTTAATCCATCCAGTTTTTCTATTGCCGGAATCGCATTCTTTGTCCAAAACACAATGCAGTCACAGGAAAGGGGATGAATGGGTGTTTTATATAATTGCTGCGGAAACATAGGATTTCGATTAATTACATATCCTTCCTTTACTCTCTGTAAAAACCAGTCAAAATGGAATGCTGGAATATCTGTCTTTCTCGAAACACTTAATATCATTTTCTCAATCTCCCTGGATTATCGCTAAAGCGCACGAACACTTTCTATTAAATATTTTGTAATTGCAAACACAAAATAGTGAAAAAACATTCCATATATTTCTTGATCTTTTTTATAAATAATGTTATATTTCTATAAAAGAAGCGAGTTTGTTACCGTACGACTTCGGTCAAGATGGGGTACCCGTTTCTTTTTTTACATTAACCATATCATACAAATATAATTTATCGTCCGATGTATGTCGTATCAACATCTCAATTCGGAAAACATTATACCTTTCTAAATTTCCATCATTATAGTAGACAGGCAGCGCAAATCTTGATGTAAATCTATACCAACCATATTTCGCATCTATACCATGTTTTTCTTTCAAGTTTTCCTGCCATCTTTTATTTGTCGCATATTTCAATAAAAGTGGAAGTTGCGTAGCACTATTAGCTTTTGCTTTTGCTCGGGCTCCTTTTAAATGAGCTGTATCATTAGATCCTTTAAACTCACTTGGAAAATCATTTCCTATAAATACTAAATCTGCCGTCTCTATTATCTCGTAATTCTCACCTACATATTGCCATAAGTATTCTTCAACATCCTTCCATTCAATTTCCCGTCTTCCTCTAAACCGTATATCATTTACAATAACTATGGGACTCCCTTGTTCATCATAAATAGTATTCACCTTATTCTGTTTGCCATATGTAGATTTTTTATATGCCATTCGAACATAATATGATATCATTCTAAGTTCATAATCTGGCATAATACGTTTTCCTGATTCCCAATCTTCCCAAGTTCGCAAGGGAATTCCAAGACTCTCTGACATTTTGCGCTGACTGAAACCAACATATATTCTTAACTCTTTTAAAATTTTAATTTGTCTTTCACAATTTTTACTCATTATTTTGTTCCCCACGCTTTGCGTGGTATTATGATATCATTACATTTCACTTTAGTCAACACACTTTCACAAATAAAAAATAAGTGCAGATGTTTTCACCAACATCTACACTTATACCCTCTCACACTTGAACCCCGTCTAATAGTTTCAACTACGCCATCCGATACCAGTTTCCGTCTTTTAAAAGTTCCGTCATTTTTTCTTCATATCTTTTTACTGCTGCTGCCTGAATGGAACTGGGCACCACATAATCGTTACCAACTTCTCTTATTTTTCCATTTACCAGTTCACAATGTGTCCCGTTGATTACAAACTCCCGGCTTGTATCTACTCCCTGTGAAGCCAGAAATTCTAAAATATAATTGGTGTATGAGTCCGTCATGCTCGAAAAATACTGCTGATCAGCAAAGTGGATCAGGGAACTTAAGCCCCCTACCATCATATTGCATCTTTCATCATCTGCAAGACTTCCCTTTCCATACCCCTCACCCCAGACACAATCTTCCTGTACCGTCACGCTATATCCATTTCCCAGATTAAATCTGCTTCCAACTCCAATTGTAATACTGTTCGTCCTGGAATCATATGGCTTGTAACCCCAGGTTTTAAATGGCTGCTGCACGGTTCCAAAGGTTCTAATTTCCGATGGAGTATAAGTCATACCCGTAATTGCCGTAAACGTTTTCTTCCCATTCACATAAAAAGAAGTATGGGTTGCACTGTCTATATCCGCTGTAATCTCAACTTCCTCTTCATCCGTAAAGGGATTCTGGCCGGTCATTCCGGTCCCATATACATACAGCATTTTTTGAAACTGATATTTTGTATGCGCATCAAAATGATTCAGGGTTTCCGAATCTTCTCCCTTTACATCTCCATTGTAAAAATCAACAAACTCATTTTTACTGCCATCCTTGGTAGATAACTTTCCTGTCTTTGTATTATAAATAAAATGGTAAGAACTTCCAACTCCTGTTATACTCATAAAATGCCTCTCTTTCAAATTTTTTATTTTGCCGTGCAGTATCTTAGTCTTCTATTCTCCCTTATACAGCATATATTCCCGCTTTACCTTGGCATACCGCGCCTTAGGAGTCGAGATCTTTTTTCCTGTCGTAAGCGTCATCACATAGCTGCTGATCTTGGCAATGTATCTCATATTTACCAGAAAGCTCTGATGCGCCCGTACAAATCCCATATCCTTTAATTCATTCTCCAGCTCATCCAGTTTTCTATAAATCTGGAACACTCCTTTTTCTGTATAAAACACATTTTTGTGACGCTCCGTTTCTATGTAAATGATGTCATCTGTATGAAGCTTTATCGTTCCTTCCACAAAATGAAATTCCAGAACCTTACTGCTCTTTTTCATTTCATCCATCAGGTCATCCATACATTCTTCTATGGTATCTTCCAGATTATCTTTCAGCAGGAAACGGCTTGCCTTCACCTTGTATCCATCCAATGCATAATTCATGTATGCAGTCACCAGTACAATCGGGAGTCTTGGATATTTTTCCCTGATCCCCATGGCCGTTTTCAAACCATCCATCCCCTCCATATTGATATCCAGAAATAATAACTGACACTTTTCAAGTACCGCCTGATCTCCACATAGCAGTTCTCCCGAAGCATACTCTGCAATCGTAAACTTGTAATTCTTTTTTCCGGCATAGCTGTTCAATAAATCTGACAGACTCTTTCTGTCCTCTGCTCTATCATCACAAATCATAATGTTCATATTTTCATTCCTCAGTCATTATTAATATCGAAGAGATTTTTTCTATTCAATAGTCTGCTTCACCAAACGACTATTTTCGGCACAGAATGACCATTACTTCTATAAATAAAAAGCACTGCATCCCAAATCCTTTGAGATACAATGCTTCCCTGCGTTTTTTATATCGTCATTTTAGTATGATTCCTTTATGGTCCCTTCTTTTTAATCAACAGCTGCAGAATTGTGACTCCATACTTTTCAGCCAACTCTGTACCAAATCCAGACTGCACCGCTCTCAAACGACTGTATCTGTTCAAGCTTCAGCGGTGTAACCGTCCTGTTCATCGGCAGTCCGTCAAATACGGCACTCATACCACCGCGTCCGTCAACACCCGCTCCGATCAGAATACTGACTTCATCCAGGAGTCCTGCTGACAGAAATCCTGCATTGATGTGTCCTCCTCCGACAACTGCCATTCTTTCAACGCCAAAATCTTCTGCAAGAATCTCACAGGCGCGCTTCAGGTCAGTATGCTCCCTGCCGCAGGCAATCCATGAGATATGCCTTTCTGTCAGATACTCCAGATATTCCTTATGGACTGTCTCGCTGGTTATAATCAGCACCGGCCGTTCTGCATTTGTCTGATCTTCCCAAAGCAATATGCCCTGCGTATCAACCACGACCTCGTATCCATCGGTATCTGCTGCTTTATGAAAAGCTTCTTTGTTAAGCGGTGTTCCCGTCTTACTTGAAAACTTTCCCGGCAAAGCCATCTCAAGTTCTGCTGTCACACGTCCGCTGACACGTGTCGGTGCATCAAAAGAATCTAACGTACTGTAATATTCCTGTACACCGGGAAGCTGCTCCGTCATGGCACAGTCAATCCGTCCATCCACCGATGTCATCATGTGGCAGATAATATAAGGCTTATTCATCGAAATATTCCTCCCTGTTTTCCTGTCTTGAAGCACACCATTTTATGTGCTATACATACCATAGTACATAAACCTGACTTTAGGTCAAGATATTTTTGAAATTCCTTTTTTTGCAGATATTCTTCATAAGCTGTTCTTTCCGCTTGTTTTTTCTGAATCCGCTTTTTTTCCTGTTCTTTCATAAGTTCTTCCATTCTTTCATGGCGCTTTTTCCACCAGGATTCTTCATCATTCGCTGTTTCTAATCCACTCTTTCCTACCGGACCTGCATAACCATAACATTCTTCCGGTGATGCTCCAATAACATCAAAACCAACATTATTTGATCCTACAGGTAAGCCTTGAACGGAATATGCTGAACGGACTCTGTTCAAAACATAGTTCTCATATTCCGGATCGTTTTTCATTCTTTCAAAAGCTTCTTCCTTAATTACAATTGCCCCTGAAGAAAATGTGGAACGAACCCATCCACTTACGGGAAATTGAGATATTTGATTCATAACCCATTGTTTATACTCATCCAGTGACATCTCATTTTTTGATTTTCCTAAAAACCCGCTATTGTTTAAAGCATTGTTTATCCTGGGTGGATAAGCAATCGTCACATCTCCGGGATACTTCTCACTACTTGTATCTGCTGAATTTTTACTCCCATCTGCTTTATTCATCGCATTTATGAAAGTATCTTTTGATGTAGTATTCCTTCTGCTTTGTGCAGAAGTTAAGTAACTGTCAGCATACGGATTTATTCCCATACCATTCCTACTTATACCAGTCATTGATGTCCCTCCTTTTTACCATTGCATCTATCCATTTATCACATTCATTCTTCAGTTATTATTCATATCGAAGAATTTTTTTCTACTCAATAGTCTGATACACCAAACGACTATTTTCAGCACACAACGACCATTCCCGCTATAAACTCCAAAATGATCGCCTCCAAAATGATCCACTGAATCATTTTCATATGCATGACTACAAAAAAAGCACTGCATCCCAAATCCTTTGAGATACAATGCTTTACTGTGCATACTTCTTCTATATTTTTATATTGCACTTTTACAGGAGGTAAATATTATGATTTTGAAATCATCTATAGATTTTTCATTGAAAATTACTCCTCCTGATGTTCCTGCGCTGCGATCTTGTTCAGAACACTATCCTGATGTGCTTCAATGGCAAGCAGGATAAGAAGAAGCAGGAAAACTGCTCCGGCAAGGCCAAAAACTATGTATGACACAAGCTTCAGCCTAAGCAGCCACAGGATAAGACCTGCCAGCAGGAGAATCCCCATCCATTTGAGCATGACTGTTCCCGGCTCCAACATATTCAGTTTGTGCTTATAGCGTGTCTCATAGATTAAGGGTGGGTTTGCTTTCTTCATACACATCAGCTCCATAGTGGCAAATCAGTGACATCACGATAAACATAATGCCGAGAGCGACGGAACCGGCATTATCCAATTGCAGTGGTTCGACCCCCTGCAAGGTCTGTTTCATTACAGCATAGACAATCTCTGCCACGATCTGTGTGCCAATAGGAATACAGATCGTCAGGATGCCCAGACGCTGCATTTCCTTTGCCCCTGCAATGCTGAATGGCGTACCGTCAGCAAGTTCGTGATTAAAGTAATGCTCCGCGAATTTGGCAAGCACAGCTTCTCCGGCACAGAGGATCATACCTACTGCTAAAGCCGCATATACCGTACCAATGGTGACTTCTGCTTCCGTATTCAGAATGCTTTCCAGCGTTACACCTCCCATTTTCAGCGTTGATGCCCCAAGCGCCATACTGAAAACACCAACAATGCAGCTACAAAAGCCAACAATGCAGAAGATAAATATAATTTTGCTGAGAACTTTCCCCATTTTTGATAGTTTTTGAATGATATTTAAGGTTTTCATTTGACAATCTCCTTTCTGATTCCGACATTCCTCATGGCTGATGTTATATACAAAGAGGTTTTTTCAATTTACATTGATTTATTTCTCTTGTTTCGTAATCCACCATAATTTCCATATTCTTATTTTCGTCTTAGTAACCTTCTTCCTTGTTTATATATGATTTTTTATGCTCTGTCTACCGCCTCATAGCTAAGGTGTAAAAATCAACAGGTAAGATGTAAAACAGCAAAAAAGCACTGCACCTCAAATTCCCTGAGGTACAATGCTTCTCTGCGTTTTTATCATCATGCCAGTGTGATTCCTTTACTGTGCATGTCCTATACTACATAATCCTTCTACTTTCCTCCATTGGCAATCGCTGCCTGTGCTGCTGCCAGTCTTGCGATCGGCACACGGAACGGTGAACAGGATACATAATCCAGACCAATCTTGTGGCAGAATTCTACGGAAGAGGGATCTCCACCGTGCTCGCCGCAGATACCGATATGGAGATTCGGGTTCGCCGGTCTGCCAAGCTGGATCGCCATTTCCATCAGCTTACCAACACCAATCTGGTCAAGCTTGATGAACGGATCATATTCAAAAATCTTGGTATCGTAGTATCCACCTAAGAACTTGCTCGCATCATCACGGGAGAATCCATAGGTCATCTGTGTCAAGTCATTCGTACCGAAGCAGAAGAAATCTGCATCCTTCGCAATCGCATCTGCGGTAAGTGCTGCACGCGGAATCTCAATCATCGTACCTACTTCGTACTCCATGGTGATTCCTGCTGCCTTGATTTCTGCATCTGCGGTTTCAACAACGATCTTCTTAACGAAGTCAAATTCCTTGACATCTCCAACAAGCGGAATCATGATTTCCGGCTTCAGATTCCAGTCGGGATGTTCTTTCTTAACCTCGATTGCCGCACGGATCACAGCTTTGGTCTGCATCTTGGCAATTTCCGGATAAGTAACTGCCAGACGGCATCCTCTGTGTCCCATCATCGGGTTGAATTCATGTAAACTGTCGATCATGGCCTTGATTTCATGAACGCTCTTGTTCTTTGCCTTTGCAAGCTTCTCAATATCTGCTTCCTCGGTCGGAACAAATTCATGAAGCGGGGGATCCAGGAAACGGATAGTTACCGGATTTCCTTCGAGTGCTTCATAAAGTTCCTTGAAATCTCCCTGCTGATAAGGAAGAATCTTTTCGAGTGCAACTTCTCTTTCTTCTACGGTATCGGAACAGATCATTTCACGGAATGCGGCAATACGGTCTTCTTCGAAGAACATATGCTCCGTACGGCAAAGTCCGATTCCTTCCGCCCCCAGCTCTCTTGCTCTTTTCGCATCACGGGGCGTATCGGCGTTGGTACGAACCTTTAACTTACGATACTTGTCAGCCCATGCCATAACACGTCCGAATTCTCCGGCGATCTTTGCATCTACGGTCTTAATCTGTCCATCATAAATATTTCCTGTTGTACCATCAATGGAAAGGTAATCTCCTTCGTGGAATTCCTTGCCACCTAAGGTAAAGGTCTTATTGGCTTCATCCATCACAATGTCACCACAGCCGGAAACACAGCAGGTTCCCATGCCACGGGCAACAACGGCTGCATGGCTTGTCATACCGCCGCGTACGGTAAGGATACCCTGGGATACCTTCATACCGGTAATGTCTTCGGGAGAGGTTTCAAGGCGGACCAGAACCACCTTCTCACCCTTGCCTGCCCAGTTTTCTGCATCTTCTGCGGAGAAAACAATCTTACCGCATGCAGCGCCGGGAGATGCGCCAAGTCCCTTTCCAATCGGGGTAGCTGCCTTTAATGCAGCCGCATCGAACTGCGGATGCAATAAGGTATCCAGATTACGGGGATCGATCATGGCAACGGCCTCTTCCTCTGTTCTCATACCCTCATCTACAAGATCACAGGCAATCTTAAGTGCAGCCTGTGCGGTTCTCTTACCATTACGTGTCTGCAGCATATAAAGCTTTCCATGCTCTACGGTAAATTCCATATCCTGCATGTCTCTGTAATGCTTCTCCAGTGTCTGGCATACTTCGGTAAACTGTTTGAATGCTTCCGGGAACTTCTGCTCCATTTCCGCAATCTTCATCGGAGTACGGACACCTGCTACAACGTCCTCGCCCTGTGCATTCGTTAAGAATTCGCCAAACAGTCCCTTCTCTCCGGTTGCAGGATCACGGGTGAAGGCAACACCTGTACCACAGTCATCACCCATATTACCAAACGCCATGGACTGTACGTTGACTGCGGTTCCCCAGGAATACGGGATGTCGTTGTCACGACGGTAAACGTTCGCACGGGGGTTGTCCCAGGAACGGAATACGGCCTTGATTGCTCCCATGAGCTGTTCCTTCGGATCATCCGGGAAGTCCTCACCGATCTTCTCTTTGTATTCTGCCTTAAACTGTGCTGCCAGTTCCTTAAGGTCTTCTGTTGTAAGCTCAACATCCTGCTTCACGCCGCGCTTTTCTTTCATTTCGTCAATCAGTTCTTCGAAGTACTTCTTTCCGACCTCCATAACAACGTCGGAATACATCTGGATAAATCTCCGATAGCAGTCCCACGCCCAACGGGGATTGCCGGACATCTCTGCAATGGCATTTACTACTTCCTCATTTAAACCAAGATTCAGGATAGTATCCATCATACCCGGCATGGAAGCACGTGCTCCGGAACGGACGGATACGAGCAGCGGGTTCTTCTTATCTCCAAACTTCTTACCGGTAATCTCTTCCATCTTTCCTATGTACTCATCAATCTGTGCACGGATCTCCTCATTGATCTCACGACCATCCTCATAGTACTGTGTGCAGGCTTCTGTCGTAATTGTAAATCCCTGCGGTACAGGAAGGCCGATGTTGGTCATCTCTGCAAGGTTTGCACCCTTGCCGCCGAGCAGATTTCTCATGTCAGCGCTTCCTTCCTTAAATAAGTAAACCCATTTTGCCATAATTCTCTTCTCCTTTTCCCTCAAAATTTGATGTTACCCCTAATAAATTCAGTATAACACAACTGCAACTACTACGCATTAAAATTCTGTTTATCTTTGATATGAATTCTTCATTTTAATCCGGAATAAAGGAATCAAAGATAAACACATCAAAATTCTTCTTTGCTTCCTCTAATTCCTGCTGGCTTTTGATCGTCCAGGCTGCTGCCATATTTCCATAAAGGCCACGGCAGATTTTTCTGGATAAAACATTGGCATGCTTGTGATTATATGCCACGAAATCCGGCTTTGTCAGGAAGTTCAGTAACAGGTTCTGCAGAATAAAATACAGCGGTCCTTTGAATTCCCCGGTGCGTAAAAAGGCTTCCGAAAGCTGTCCGCGCACGACTTCCTTATGATGTCTGCGATACCAGAACACCGCCAGAGGATTGAAGGATTCCATGCAGTACAGTCCTTTGTATTTCCGTAAAAGGGCATCTGCCTTTTCACATACCGAAAGATCCGTAAGCTCTAGCTTCAGTTCCACGATAAGAGGAACCTTTCCATCGACCAGCTTTAAAACATCTTCAAATAAAGGAATCGTTTCGTTACTCTTACATAAATGGAACTTCTGCAGTTCTTCATAGGTATAGTCACATACCTTGCCTTCCTGTCCGCAGACCCTCTGTAACGTAAAGTCATGGAAGACTACCGGAAGCTTATCCTTTGTGACCTGTACATCCAGCTCAATTCCATAACCTGCCTCTACTGCTTTGCGAAAAGCCGCCATGGAATTTTCCGGAGCATCCGTTTCATTATCGTGTAATCCCCGGTGTGCATAATACACACTTAAAAATTTCTTCCGTTCCCGCCGGTTTGTAAGTCTCGGCATAATCATTAACAAATACAGCACAACAAGTACTGCCAGAATGATAACGATCACTTCTAACCAAATTAATACTGCCATTGTTTTCATTTCTTTTTACCTGATTTCTTATGTAAATTTCTCTCCCGTCAATACAAAACCACTTTAATCATCCACATCGAAATGTTCCAGGACGCTTGCCTTCTTATCCGGTCTGGTATCTCCGTGATGTACCTGCATCATGGTGATAAATGCCAGAACCGAGAACACGAATGCATATGGGAACAGTGTCCGGTAGGAAACCTTCTCAAGCAGGAAGCCTGACAGAATCGGTGTCAGAATCTGTGCAGCCATGGAAAAGGTATAATAGGTTCCTGTGAACTTACCAATGTCGCTTCCTTTACTCATCTCAACAATCATCGGATAGGAGTTGACATTGATGGCTGCCCAGCCAATACCAATTACTGCAAAAGCCACATTAATCAGTGCATGATACTGATTGGCAAAGATCGCAGCAAAGTAGCATCCGCTCATCAGCACGATTCCCACAAGGATCGTCTTCTTTCTGCCAATCTTTCCTGCCAGATTACCAATGGGAACATAGCTCAAAATAGCTGCTATGGTTGCAACCATCAGACAGTCTGCAAATCCCCCGCCCTCTAAGTGCCATACGACCTTCGTATAACGGGAAAAAGCAGTTGTTACTGCATTGTAAGCCGTAAACCACAGGAAAATGGAGGCAAGCAGAAATCCCATGCTGCGCTTTACTTCTGCAGGCATCTGATGCTTTACCGCGCCGCCTTCCTTTGCGGCTTCCTCTTCTTCAACAGTATCCTCGGTTTCCACCTTTAATCCGGTGCTGTCTTCATAGGCCTTGATCTCTTCTGCAACCTTCGCCTTTACCTTTTTCTCGGAAATGGTAATTGCCAGAATGCCGATAGAAACTGCCATCAGCGCAGCCACGCTGACAAACAGCGGCATGTAATCCGGACGATCCCCCTTACCGACCAGGAGCTTAATCATGATCAGCGTGTAAACGCCGCCTACCGCTCCCATCAGATTGATAATCGCATTTCCCTTACTGCGGAGCTTATTCGGTGTCAGATCCGGCATCAGTGCTACCGCCGGTGAACGGTACAGTCCCATGGATACGAGAAGGGCAAACAGGGATATGATAAACAGTACCACATTGACCTTTCTGTCTGCGATCGGTAATAGCAGCAGGAAAATCACTGCCAGTACCGTTCCTGTCACGATAAACGGCATTCTCTTTCCCAAACGGGTATCCGCCTTATCCGATAATGCTCCGAATAACGGCAGCAGGAAAATGGCAAGCACGTTATCGGCTGCCATAATGGCTCCGGTCAGCGTCTCCCCGATTCCAAAGGTGTTCTGCAGGATCAGCGGAATGATGCTGTCATACATCTGCCAGAACGCACAAATGGAAAGAAAGGCAAGACCGATTAACACAGTTCTTTTGTAATTCAGTTTCATAGTCAGGACTCCCTTACATTTTGTTTTTGCTATTAATTTTATTCTATCACAAACACTATCATCCTTCTATAGCTTATTTTCCTTGAAAATCCAACGATTTTATGTATAATAAGATTTGTATGTCCAACAATAAAATCGAGAAAACAGAGGTAAGAAAATGATTCAGGCAAATAATGTAACTTTACGAATCGGCAAGAAGGCCCTCTTTGAAGATGTAAATATCAAATTTACCGAGGGAAACTGCTATGGTCTGATCGGTGCCAACGGTGCCGGAAAGTCCACATTTTTAAAGATATTATCCGGCGCTTTGGAAACGACAAGCGGTGATGTTACCATCACTCCCGGACAGCGTCTTTCGGTCCTTGAACAGGATCACTTCAAGTACGATGCTTATCCGGTTATGGATGTCGTTATTATGGGGAACGAGCGCCTTTATCAGATTATGAAGGAAAAGGATGCCATCTATGCCAAAGAGGATTTCAGCGATGAAGACGGTATCCGTGCCAGCGAACTTGAAGCGGAATTTGCAGAAATGGACGGCTGGGAAGCGGAAAGCAATGCCGCCATGTTATTAAACGGTCTTGGTATTGATCCTTCCTTACATTATACAATCATGAAAGACTTAAACGGTAATGACAAGGTGAAAGTTTTACTTGCAAAAGCACTGTTCGGCAACCCGGACATCCTGCTTCTCGACGAGCCGACCAACCACCTGGATCTCGATGCGATTGCATGGCTGGAGGAATTCCTCATTAACTTTGAGAATACTGTTATCGTCGTATCCCATGACCGTTACTTCTTAAATAAAGTGTGTACCCATACGGCAGATATCGACTATGGCAAGATTCAGCTTTACGCCGGAAACTACGACTTCTGGTTTGAGTCCAGCCAGTTGTTAATCAAGCAGATGAAGGAAGCCAATAAAAAGAAGGAAGAAAAGATCAAGGAATTACAGGAATTTATCTCCCGCTTCTCTGCAAACGCAAGTAAATCCAAGCAGGCAACCAGTAGAAAGCGTGCCCTTGAAAAAATCGAGCTGGATGAAATCAAGCCCTCCAGCCGTAAGTATCCTTACATCGACTTCCGTCCCGACCGTGAAATCGGTAATGAGGTTCTTTCTGTAGAAGGAATCTCCAAGACCATCAATGGTGAAAAGGTATTAAACAACATTTCCTTTATCATGGGACATGAAGACAAGATCGCCTTTGTCGGAAGCAACGAGCTTGCCAAGACTACTCTCTTCCAGATTTTAATGGGTGAAATGGAACCTGATGAAGGTACTTATAAATGGGGTGTTACCACCTCCCAGGCTTATTTCCCGAAGGACAGCACTGCTGAATTTGATAACAACCTGACGATTGTAGACTGGCTGACCGGCTACTCTCCGGTTAAGGATGTCACCTATGTACGTGGTTTCCTCGGAAGAATGCTCTTCGCCGGTGAAGACGGTGTGAAGAAGGTAAAGGTTTTATCCGGTGGAGAAAAAGTACGTTGTCTCCTTTCCAAAATGATGATCAGCGGTGCAAACTGTCTGATCCTCGACGAGCCGACCAACCACCTGGATATGGAATCCATCACTGCCCTGAACAACGGACTGATCAAGTTCCCCGGTGTTGCACTCTTCTCCTGCCACGATCACCAGTTTGTACAGACGACGGCAAACCGTATCATGGAAATCCTTCCGGATGGAACACTGATTGACAAAATCACCACCTACGACGAATATCTCGAAAGTGATGAAATGGCACGTAAACGTACCGTTTATACCAAACAGGACGGTGAAGACGAAGATTAATCTTCGCCTTCTGCTTATACCCTCATATAAGTCAGATCGTATGAGTAAGAAAGGAACAACAAATTGAAAGCAATTGATCTGCATGTCCATTCTACGAAATCGGACGGAAGCTACACCCCGGCTGAACTTGTAAATTATGCATTGGAAAAGGGCTTATCTGCATTTGCCCTGACTGATCACGATACTACAGATGGAATCACCGAAGCTCTTGCTGCTGCAAAGGGCAAAGACATCGAAGTGATTCCCGGAATTGAATTTTCCTCAGAATATGAAGGCCGCGATATCCATATCGTCGGTCTTTATATTGATTATGAAAGCGATTATTTTAAAAGACGTCTCGTGCACTTTGTCAATGGCCGGAAAATCCGGAACATCGAAATGTGCAGGCGTCTGACTGAACATGGCATGCCCGTAACCTATGAGGAACTGGAAGCAGAGTTTCCAGACTGTGTACTGACAAGAGCGCACTATGCCAAATACCTTTTGAAGCATGGATATGTGAAGAGCGTCAAGGAAGCCTTTGACCGCTATATCGGTGATCATGGCCCCTGCTTTGTTCCCCGTAAAAAAATTACCCCCATGCGGGCAGTCGAAATTATTCTGAAGGCTGGCGGCTTTCCGATTCTGGCTCATCCCTGTCTTTATCACATGGGAAAAGACCAGTTGGACAAGCTGGTTGCTTCCTTAAAAGAGATCGGACTGATGGGGATTGAAGCCATTTATTCTACCCACACGCCTGCGGATGAACGACAGATCCGTGCCCTTGCGAAAAAGTATGACCTGTGCATCAGCGGAGGCTCTGATTTCCACGGCACAGCCAAACCCGGTCTTGATCTTGGCACCGGTTATGGGAAGCTTTTTGTCCCCGAAGAGGTACTGACTACCATCAAAGAGAAAAGGAATTACATGATGAATCACCCTGAACTTTATAAGAAAACCAAAATTTTATTTACCGATATGGACGGTACCCTGTTAAACCACGAAAAGCAGGTTACCGATTATACGAAAGAAGTCCTGACAAAATGGACGGATGCCGGACACAAATTCGTTCTCTGTTCCGGCAGGGATATCAATAACATCAAATATACCCAGAATGCACTGAATCTCCACTATAAGGGCATGTATCTGATCGGTTATAACGGCGGTGAAATTTACGACTGTGAAACCAGACAGGTGCTTTACCGGATCGGTCTGAAGCTTTCCCAGGTAAAATACGTTGCGGAGCTTGCCGCTTCTTACGGGATTCACTTTCATACCTATTCCGAGACTCATATTGTGTCTCCAACCATGGATGAAGGACTTGCCTATTACCAGCGCTTTATCAATACTCCCACGATTATCAATCCGGATATTTTCTCCGTACTTGATGTGGAACCCTGTAAATGTCTGATCATTGAACGGAAGGATACGGACAAACTGGAGGCTTTACGTCAGGAGCTTCTTCCCTGGGCAGAAAAGGAAGGGATTTCCCTTGCTTATTCCAATCCCTATTATCTGGAAGTATTTCCTGCTGCTTCCGGAAAAGGTGCTGCGGTTCGAAAGCTCTGTGAACTGCTTTCCATCAATCCGGCTTTCAGCCTTGCCGCCGGAGACGCCGAAAATGATATTTCCATGATTACCGAAGCCGGAATGGGAATTGCTATGGCGAACGCAACCGAAGCTGTCAAAAAAGCCGCCACAACCATTACCCAGTACGATAATGATCATGACGGCCTCGCTCATACCATTGAAGACATGATTTAATCACTATTTATTTTTCTTCTTTTCATCTCCGTGAAGATAAAGAAGAATCAGGCCGAGCACTGCTCCACCAATAATATTTCCAAGCGTAACCGGAACCAGATTTTTCACAAAGAATCCATAAAGATTCAAGGATGCAAGCTGATCTGCCGTGTATCCGTAGGTATCCATGGCAACCTGCACATAGTTCGCATTCTTAGAAGCAATCAGTCCGGCAGGAATATAATACATGTTGGCAACGCAGTGCTCATATCCTGCTACTACGAACAGCATAATCGTGAAGAAGCAGGCAAACAGCTTACCAACAATATCTCTTGCACACATCGCCATAAGAACAGCAGCACATACCAGAATGTTACAAAGAATTCCGGAGCACAGGGCCTGTCCAAAGGACATGTTCACCTTTCCCATCGCTACCTTAATCGTATAGGCTCCAAGGAGTCCTGAGGAATAATTCAACTGTCCGGAAATCACATTCACAACCGCCAGTAAAATGGATCCTACAAAGTTTCCCACATATACCACCAACAGAAACTTACATAAATCCAGGATCGTACAGGTTCCTTCTGCATTTCCCATTGCCATCAGACAGTCCCCGGTGAACAGCTCTGCACCGAGAAGAACAACCATCATCAAGCCGACCGGGAATACACATCCGGCAACCAGTCTGGAAAGACCGACATTCGTAACTGCATGAGCCGCTACATTACTAGCTGATGCGCCAAACGCAATCATCATTCCTGCTAAAATAGCACGTCCAAATACCTTGTGCGTTCTCACATTCATTTTGGTTTTGCATCCGTCAATATACTTCTGTACATCCTCTTTTACGGAATAGTAGTTATCTGTTCCCATGTTCTCTCTCACTTTCTTTGGTAGATGATTGACTAAGGCTTGCTTTCGCTAACCACCTCATCAAGTATTTACATATCTTATATCCTTATAGATGATACATTATCAAGTCATAAAAATCAATCTCAAAGTACGACACATTACTCCTACTTACCACTACTTACCACTTTTGCATAAAAAAATAACCTCTCCCGAAGCGTGGAATAGGCTATTTTCTTGGGTTGGACTATTCTAGTCAACAGCTCGTAGGGGAATCGAACCCCTGATTCCGCCGTGAGAGGGCGGCGTCTTAACCGCTTGACCAACGAGCCATATCAAGTGCGATCTTTCCGCATTACACTTGATTATTCTATTATATATTTACAAATAATGCAAGCACTTTTTGCAATTTTAATATGATTTTTATGTAATTATTTAATTTACAAGACCTCCAAATCAGCCATTGCTTATTCGGAGGTCTGTGATTGCGTTTTTGCCTCACCAGATACCTTGATTTCTTTCTGAATCAGGAAAAATGCACCTGCCAGCATCAGTACTCCTATAACCATAAGCACACTCTGCATAAGCCATCCCGACTTTCCGGACAACCACGCTGCAAGAAATGTTCCCGCGAAATTAAAACACAGATGTAACAAAATTGGCAGGAAAACCGTTCTGCACTTTCCGGCGACATATCCTAAGACCAGTCCCACTACAAAAGCATAGATACCCTGTACCAGATTCATATGTAAAATTCCAAAGAACAATGCCTGGAGTACATTCGCTATCGCAAACTTCGTACCCGCACTCCGCAGGAAGCGCAACGTGAGTCCACGGAAAAGAAGCTCTTCGGAAATGGGCGCCAGTATCACTGTTGCTAACAGGGAAATCCAGGTTGTTTCACCAATGCCCACCGTTTCAACGAGTTCCGAATAGGCTCCCATTGCATTCGGGAAGGTCAGTGCTGCAATATTTAAGAAAAAATCAATTACAAGCTGTAACCCTATCCCTGCCAGTATACACATCAATATTGTCCGCACGTTGACACAATCTTTGACTGGCCGGTTGATATTTTTCTTTTTAATCAGAATACCATACCAGATCACAGCTCCGATCAGTGTCAGAATCTGTGCCACAATGACTGCATAAATAATATACTGCATGATATAATCTGTAACTGCTGCCTGTAACGCTGCCGGATCATTCAGGAGGTCTGTTTCTCCATTCATCGCGATACGCATAGAATAGACTACCGAACCAATCACACTGCATGCAAGCCCTGAAAATACCTGTATCATTAACGTTGCAAGTAACGGTACAACACTTAACACATAATACCCTGCTTTTCCCTTTTGTTTTTCCATGACTGCTCCTTCACTTCTTAAAGCCCAGATGCATTTCCCTTTTTACAGGAAAATAAATTTGCAGATAAACAGTACTGCAAGTACATACATTAACGGCGTGATCTTCTTTGCCTTTCCGGATACCAGATTAATTACCACATAAGAGATAACACCGGCTGCAATACCTTCGGAAATACTGTAGGTAAGCGGCATAGCAATCAGTGCAAGATATGCCGGAACAGCTTCTGTATAATCATTGAAATCAATTGCTGTAACAGCAGAAATCATCAGGAAGCCTACAAATAATAATGCCGGAGCTGTTGCAAAGCTCGGAATCGTGATAAAAATCGGAGAAAGAAAAACAGCAAGCAGGAACAAAAGTCCTGTTACAACAGAAGAAAGTCCTGTTCTTCCGCCTTCTGCCACACCGGCAGAGCTTTCCACGAAAGTTGTTGTTGTAGAAGTACCAAGCACTGCACCTGCGGTCGTTGCGATCGCATCTGCAAGAAGCGCTTCTTTGATACGGGGAAGCTTGCCGTCTTTGTCCAACATGTCAGCCTTGGTTGCACATCCGATTAACGTTCCGAGTGTATCAAAGATATCGACAAAAAGGAATGCACATACAATTGCAACAAAGTCAAACACACGTAAGCTGGAGAAATCAGCCTTGAAACACTGTCCGAAAATAGAAGAAATTGCTCCGAGGTTGAAGCTGCTCCATGCCGGAATCAGAGAATAGTATCCTGCATCCGGAGTAACCACATATAATCCGGTAAGCTGACAGATAATACCCAGAATCCATGTTGCGAAAATACCAATCAGGATCGCACCTTTTACCTTCTTTACATAAAGAGCAGCAATAATGAAAATACCAATCACTGCTAATAATGCAGAAATACCGGAGGTATGGAAATCTGCAGTAAAGTCAACAATAGAAACCAGTGTAGAATCATTGTTTACAACAATTCCTGCATTCTGAAGACCGATAAAAGCAATGAATAAGCCAATACCAACAGAAACACCCTTCTTTAACTGAAGCGGAATTGCATTAAAGATTGCTTCACGCACATTCGTAAGGGACAATACAATGAAAATCAGACCTTCTACAAATACGGCAAATAACGCGATCTGCCAGGAATAACCCATGGATCCGCATACGGTATATGCAAAATACGCATTTAATCCAAGTCCCGGTGCCAGTGCAAACGGATAATTGGCAAGCAGAGCCATGCACATCGTTCCAATAAAGGAAGCAAGTGCTGTCGCAATTAATACCGCCTGTGCATCCATCCCGGATGCAGATAAAATACTGGGATTTACAGCAAGAATGTATGCCATGGTCATAAAGGTGGTAATACCTGCTACAACTTCCGTACGGACATTCGTACCATTTTCTTTCAGTTTAAAAAATTTCTCTAACATAACTATCTCCATTCATTTTGTTGTTGTGTTATCGCTTGTCCTATGTAAAACTTCAAAATTTATTTTCCTTCATAAGTAATGACAGATGCCACATCGTAGTTTGCAAGCTTCGCTCTTCCATTTAAACCTGCAAGCTCCATCATAAAGATTACCTTTACAACCTCGCCGCCAAGCTGTTCAATCAGCTTAATTGCAGCCTCAACCGTACCGCCTGTCGCAATCAGATCATCTACAAGAACGACCTTCTGTCCCGGCTTAATCGAATCCTTGTGCATTTCAATGGTTGCTGTACCATATTCCAGATCATAGGTCTGTTCAATCGTTTCACAGGGCAGCTTGCCTTTCTTGCGGATCAGCACAAAAGGCTTCCCCATCGCATAGGCAATCGGTGCTCCCAGAATAAATCCACGGGACTCCGCACCTGCAATCACATCAAACTCCACACCATCCAGCAGCTTGATCATGGAATCAATCGCAAGCTTAAATCCCTCTGCATCCTGCAGTACGCTCGTCACATCACGGAAAATAATCCCCGGTTCCGGGAAATCCGGAATACTGCGAACATAATCTTTCAGTTCCTTCATGTTATAACCACTCCCATTCTTTTTTATTGCTTATATCATTTGATATACAAATTGCCTCCCCGCAAAAGCAGATCCCGCAATTTAGCACATATATCATTATATTTTCTCTCATGAAAAAAGGCAAGGAGAAGTTGATTTTTAGATCTTTTAGGGATTGCCATATAGTGATTACTTCCAGTAAAGAGAGACTTTCTTTTCCGCTTCCTGTTCTTCTAATAAACATCTTTCCTGTAATTCTCTGATTATTTGTTCTTTACTTGCACCTAATTTTCTGCCAAATGAGATAATGGACTTAATTGTGTTTTCACGCTCTTTCTCAACTCCAATCTCTTCCCCTATCTTTTGACCGATCTCTTTTCCGATCTCCCTCTCATCCCTACGGATCAGCTCAATTTCACGTTCCTCGTCATATTCATAAATGCTCATTTTGACCACCTCTGCTCTTTGCTTTAACAAAAAATCCTTCAATATATCATGCCGGATACAGTATTCAATTGCAGCCTCCACAGCCTGTTCCAGTGGCATACCAGCACTATTGTACCGCACCTGCTCCACATACTGGGTATACTGTTTTAATACCGGACACTTTTCCTTCAATTCTTCATTCATCTCGGGATTAATGTTCAGTATCGTTACCTTTAATTCCAGTTCCGGATCTTTTGTCGGTACTTCAAACGCCTCCGACAATCTCAAAACCCGTCTCTCTGGTTTACTTTCTATTCCATTATAGAATACCACAAAATGCGGTGTTGGTAACTTAATTAATTTGGAACTGTACAATGATTGGTCTTTTACATAGACCTGTAACAGTTCTGCTACATAAAACAAATCTCTTAATGGCATATTCAGATTGTAAGTAGACTGGTGTTCATACAGGTTCACTTCATTCATAATCAAAAAGGAAATATCGTTCTGCATTCCCATATAAATTGCATTGTCCAACATGTTAAACGTGATCTGTGATGCATCCGCATAGTTTGTTCCATTTAGGGCATTATACAGAGACAACGCATTCTCTGGCTCCCGAAACAACATCCGGCTTACCGTATCTTTATAATTTCTCTGTACTTTCGTTTCTCTTGTTGTTACTTCTACCGCTGTTATTGCTGCTTCCTTTACTGCTTCCTTTGTCTCTGCCTTAGTTACTTTTACCTCTCCCATTTTTCTTCCTCCCTTTGCAGGAAGATAGAAATGAACCAGTCAACGTTCCATATAAACGTTCACCTAGGTCACACAAACCGACGTCTGTTTTCCTTCCTCCCGCCTTTTCAATTGTTTAAATGTGATTTAAAAGCATGGATTTCAGAAAACTTCTGTCTTCATAGTCAGAATAAATATAAAACAATATCCAGAATATTAAGTCACTCTTTTTGTATTGCTTATATCTATAAAATTCCAGAACTTCATCGGCAAAAGATACCGATGACTTAGATTGGATTAATGAAACATATGCTTTGCAGTGAATATAGCATACGGAATGTTGTATGTCAATCACCAAAATTATAAAAATCCGATAGCATCACAACACTACCGGATTTTTATTTATGTATTACATATCATAAATTCATAGATGAATCATTCCTCTATGATAACGCAAAATCAAACAGACTGATCTGGTTTGATTCCGGCAGATCCCCGAGGATCCCCAGATCGCTCATCAGATCAATGATGGTCTTTGAAGCCTTCGTACGCATCCGGAAATCATCCTTCGAAAGGAACGGTCCGTCCTTGGCTGCTTCGACGATTGCATCGGCAGCTTTTTCACCAAGTCCGTCAATACTGCTTAAGGACGGCATGATCTTTCCGTCGAAAATCTGGAAGTTCCGGGAATGTGCCCGGAAAATATCAATCGGCTCAAACTCAAAGCCTCTGGCATACATTTCCTGCACGATCTTCATATCCTTCATGGTATCCTGTTCCTTCTTACTTAAAGAATCGCTCCGGCTCTTATAATCCTTCATCACATCCTCCAGGTGCTTCTGCCCCTGACACATAATTTCATAGGAAAACGCCGATGCACGGATGGAAAAATACGACGCATAATAGGCCTGCGGATAGTTGATCTTACAGTAGGCAATACGCCATGCCATCATAACGTACGCCGCCGCATGCGCCTTCGGGAACATGTACTTGATCTTCTTACAGGACGCAATGTACCAGTCCGGTACGCCCTGCGCCGTCATGGCCTCTTCCCACTCCGGCTTCAGTCCCTTTCCCTTACGGACACTTTCCATAATGGTAAAGGATAACGCACTGTCCACGCCCATACTGATCAGGTAAATCATAATATCATCTCGACAGCAGATACAGTGTGAAATATCCGCAACACCATCGAGAATCAACGTCTGTGCATTTCCAAGCCATACGTCCGTTCCATGGCCAAGTCCGGAAATACGGATCAGATCCGATAAGCTCTGCGGCTTTGTGTCCAGAAGCATCTGAATAACGAAGTCCGTACCAAATTCCGGGATGCCAAGGGATCCCACAGGACAGCCGCCAATCTGATCCGGTGTAATGCCAAGCGCCGAAGTATTCTGGAACAGGGACATGACCTGCTTATCATCGAGCGGAATCTTCGTCGGGTCAATTCCGGTTAAATCCTGCAGCATACGAATCATCGTCGGATCATCGTGTCCGAGAATATCAAGCTTTAACAGGTTGTGGTCAATAGAATGATAATCAAAATGCGTGGTAACAATATCGGTTGTCATATCATTTGCCGGATGCTGCACCGGTGTAAAGGAATTGATGTCCTCTCCCATCGGCAGTACAATGATACCGCCGGGATGCTGTCCGGTACTACGCCGGATTCCGGTACACCCTAAAACAATACGGTTGATTTCGCAGGTCCGCTTCTTCTTGCCACGTTCCTCGTAATAATTCTTCACATAACCGAATGCAGTCTTATCCGCAAGTGTTGCTATCGTTCCGGCACGGTACGTCTGACCGGCACCAAAAATAACTTCCGTGTACTTATGGGCCTTACTCTGATATTCCCCGGAAAAGTTCAGGTCAATATCCGGCTCCTTATCTCCCTTAAATCCAAGGAAGGTTTCAAACGGGATATCAAATCCATCCTTCATCAGCGGCTCTCCGCATCTCGGACAGATCTTATCCGGAAGGTCACATCCGGAAATACCAGCATTTTCCTTAATTTCCGGTGCATCAAAGTCGTAGTATCGGCACTTCGGGCAGCGGTAATGCGCCGCCAGGGAATTTACTTCCGTAATTCCGGCCATAAATGCCACAAGGGAAGATCCTACCGATCCTCGCGAGCCTACCAGATAGCCGTCCTCCACCGACTTCCATACCAGCTTCTGCGCAATGATATACATAACGGCAAATCCATTGCTGATGATGGAATGAAGCTCCTTTTCCAGACGATCCTCTACGATTTTGGGCAGTTCATCTCCATATAATTCATGGGCGCGCCGGTAACAGATCTCTGTCAGCGTCTTGTCACTGTCCGGAATAACCGGCGGACATTTATCCGGGCGAACCGGTGCCATGACATCGATCCGGTCCGCAATTTTATTGGTATTGGTAATGACAACCTCTTCGGCCTTGTCACTACCAAGATATTGAAACTCCGCAAGCATCTCCTCGGTCGTCCGCAGATAAAGTGGTGCCTGGTTGTCCGCATCCTCAAAGCCCTTACCTGCCATGATAATCCGGCGGTAAACTTCATCCTCGGGATCTAAAAAATGCACGTCACACGTTGCCACAACCGGCTTTCCATATTCTTCACCCAACTCCACAATCCGCCGGTTGATGTTCATGATATCTTCCATGCTGTTAATGGAAGGAACCCTTTCGGATTCAATCATGAACGCATTGTTCCCAAGCGGTTGGATTTCCAGATAATCATAGAAATTCACAAGCCTTGCAATCTCTGCTTCCGGCTTATCTTCCAGCAAAGCCCGGTAAAGCTCTCCTGCTTCACAGGCGCTTCCCAGAATTAAGCCTTCCCGGTGTTTCATCAGGAAGCTTTTCGGCACACGGGGACGTTTGCTGTAATAATCCAGGTGCGATGCCGAAACGAGCCGGTACAGATTCTCTCTTCCGACATTATTCTCTGCTAAAATGATCGCATGATAAGAAGGAAGACGCTTCACAATCTCCTTACTGGAAGCTCCCCATTCATTAATCTGCTTTAAATTTTCCACTCCCTGCTCCTTTAAAAGTGGGATCATCTTTACGAAAATCTCTGCCGTTGCACCGGCATCATCCACGGCACGATGATGATTTTCAAGGGAAACTCCCATCGTCTTGCAGACTGCATCCAGTGTATGCTTCGCCTGATTCGGGAAAAGCACACGCGCAATTCCCAGTGTATCTGCATACGTAAAGGTCTTGTTTAGCTGCTGCCGCATCACATTTTCTTTGATAAAGCTCATATCAAAGGACGCATTGTGCGCCACCATAACCGCATCCCCACAAAACTCCATGAACTGGGGAAGAACCTCTTCAATCACCGGCGCATCCATTACCATACTGTCATTGATGCTGGTAAGCTTTTCAATATGATACGGAATCGGCACCTGCGGGTTTACAAAGGTTGAAAATTTGTCTGCAATCTCCCCATTGACCACCTTCACGGCTCCGATTTCAATAATCCGGTTGCTTACCGGTGAAAATCCCGTGGTTTCAATATCAAATACCACGAAATCATGCGTAAAATCCTGTCCCTGCTCATTCACGACAAGATCCTGCAGATCATCGACCAGATAGGCCTCCATGCCGTAAATAATCTTAAAGAAATCCTGTTTATCCGGATTCGGATCTCCGGCTTCCTTCCGCTTTGCCTTCTCCGCTTTCCACAGATCCTCCCAGACATGATTGGCATCCGGAAAGGCCTGTACCACTCCATGATCCGTAATGGCAATCGCCGGATGGCCCCATTGATATGCCCGTTTTACAATATCCTTCGCTTCCGAAACGCCATCCATATCACTCATCTTCGTATGGCAGTGAAGCTCTACTCTCTTCCGGACGCTTAAATCCTTTCTGGACGTCGTAAAATCTGCAATCTTCTTGATTCCGATTACCGATCCAATCGTCAGCTCCTTATCAAATGCATCAATTGCGGCAATTCCCTTAAGCTTCACAAACGCACCCATCTTAAGGTCTGCCTTTACCTCTGCTACCTGATCGTTATGCACGAACATCTTAAAGGTCATCGTATCCGTATAATCGGTAATATCAAACATGAGAATGGTCCGTTCATTCTTGATTTCACGGGAATCCTCACGGATGATTTTTCCCTTTACCGTGACCTCCATCTCTCCCATGATGTCCTCCATGGGCATCACTTCATCCTCAAAGTCACGTCCGTAAATGACATCCGGATTATCCGATTTCTTAATGGCTCTGCGGAAGTCGCCGCGGTCCTCTCTTTTTCCAAAGCTGCGCTTTTCGAACGGACGCTTCTCTCCGGTTCCTTTGCTGACCGTACCCTTTCCCTGTTCTGCCGGATTCTTCGGTGTATTACCGGAGGATGCTGCATTTGTGGATGAGCCTTCGCCTGCTCCTTCCGCATGTCCTGCACCACCAGCTTCCGGTTCTCCCGCGGCTCCTTCTGTGGCTGCTCCAGCCTTACCGAAGGCCCTCAGTGTGATCTCCCGGATCTGCCGGGAAATCATGATGTCATCCTCTTCTTTATGGCGTCCTGTTTTCTTTTCTTTATATTCCATCAGGCACTCTGCCTTAAGGCCGCACCGCTCCACAATGATCTTCTCTAAGATCCGCAGAAGCTCCTGCGACTTACTTCTGGCTAAAACCGTATCCTCTGCCGTAATCAGGATCTGGTTCTCCGTCGGATAGGAAATATCTGCCGACTTGAAAATGTTGTATTCCACCGGGCTGTATTCCCGCAGTTCGAGCAAAATACTGGACTCGTACTCCCGCATCAGATTTTCCGGCGTATACTGCTCCGACAGATGAAAATTCTCATATAACTTAACCGTCACCGGGTGCTTATCAAAAAACTGCCGTTTGATTTCCTTTTCGACCTTATAAATTGTCTCCTTCGGAATCAGGTAATCACTTACAATGCTCACGCGAACAAAGTCCCTGCTTTTGGTTGCAGAGACTTTACATACGGTGACCTGTTCAAACAGCTCACTGCTTTTTTTATCCAGATTTAATTTGGGAAACACATCAAAAAATGACTTTTCCATACACGTTCTTCTTTCTAAACTACGATTCCCAATGCTCCAGTTCCTCACGAAGTACTGCTAAAAGCTGATCCTCCGGAACCTTACGGATAATCTCGCCCTTTTTAATCAGAAGTCCTTCGTTAATACCGCCTGCAATGCCAAGGTCTGCTTCCTTCGCTTCTCCCGGTCCGTTTACGGCACATCCCATAACGGCTACCTTAATATCCAGGGGGAATTCTGCCACCATCGTTTCTACCTGATTAGCAAGACCGATGAGGTCAATCTTCGTTCTTCCACAGGTCGGACAGGAAACAACTTCAATGCCGCCTTTCCGAAGTCCCAGCGTTCTTAAGATAATCTTCGCTGACTTGATCTCTTCCACCGGATCTCCGGTAAGGGATACGCGGATCGTATCACCGATTCCCTGATGCAGAATCAGTCCCAGTCCGATCGAAGACTTGATGTTTCCACTGATGATCGTTCCCGCCTCGGTAATTCCTACATGAAGCGGATAATCGGTCTTCTGTGAAAGAATTTCATGTGCCTTGACACACATCAGCACATCCGAGGATTTGATGCTGATAACCATGTTTTCATAGCCTTCCTCTTCAATCATATGTACCTTGTCAAGAGCACTCTCCACGATTCCTTCTGCCGTAACACCATGATACTTTTCCACAAGCTCCCTCTCTAAGGAACCGGAATTTACACCAACACGGATCGGAATGTTGTGCTCCTTCGCAACCGCCACAACGGCACTTAACTTCTCACGTCCTCCGATGTTTCCGGGATTGATCCGGATCTTATCTGCTCCGTTTTCAATCGCCGCAATCGCCATCTTATAATCAAAATGAATATCTGCAACAAGCGGAATATGGATCTGCTTTTTAATTTCTTTGATTGCCTGCGCTGCCTCTAACGTCGGTACCGTGCAGCGGATGATTTCACACCCTGCCTTCTCAAGGCGCAGGATCTGTGCCACAGTAGCTTCCACATCCTCTGTTCTGGTATTGGTCATGGACTGGATCAGGATGGGATTGCCCCCTCCGATCACCCGGTCACCAATATGAATTACTCTTGTATGTTCACGATCCGCCATCCTAAATCCTCCTGAATCTTATATTTGTATGCCTGCTTCGCAGCCGCTTCTTTACTTTCAATTTCTGGCTCATATGCCCGTGCTTCGCACTCCCTGTCTGCTTATTTTATATATTACCCCACATACAGCAAAAACGCAAATTTAATCCTCTGCTTTGATCCGGATGATGCGGCTCCCGAAAACCTCCCCTTTTTCATCAGTGGCAATGATCTGTAACGACACCTGCTGCCGCGGCATCCTCTCCATGGGAATTTCGAGACGGACCTTATCACCGACAGGGAGCACCGTTCCTTCTTTCACTAAAAGCAGCCGGTCATTTTCATCCTTCATATCCACCCAGAAGGTTTCCTTCCCGGCCGCAAAGCTGTTCTGTACCCCTGTCTGCTGCCACAGGCTGAATGCCAGCCCGCCCAGCAGAAGTCCGATTCCCAGACTCCACAAGCCGATTCCCCTCTTTGCGGTAAGCCATACCTCCTTTTCCTGACGAATCAGGCTCCCCTTCCGTTTGCCAAGCCGGAAGAACAGAAAATAAAGAAACGTTCCGATTGTCAGACAAAGAAGCGGTTTTCGTAAGAAAGGATCCGGGAAGCTGGAACTTGGAATTCCATTCAAGAGTGGCAGAATCACAAGCAGGACTCCCATGGTAAAGGGAAGCGTCACCAGCAGACACCGACAGAGGTATAACCATTTCCATTTACTTTTTATGGTCCGGCAGTCCTCCATTGCCTTTTGTACCTCCTGTACGGATGCATAACGTTCCTTCGTATTTTCTCTGGTACATTTCCTCACCATGTACTCTAAACCAACCGGTATCCTCCTGTCATACTGTCGTACCGGTCTTCGTTCATAAGGTGGTTTCAAAGGATTGACTCCGGTCAAAAGCTCATGTGACACCGCCCCAAAGCTGAAAATATCACACGCCACATCCGCATGGATTCCATTCCACAGTTCCGGTGCACTGTATCCCGGTGTTCCTACACTAACACGGTCCTCACTCTGATTATGACACCGGAAAAACGCACCACCCAGATCAATGAGCTTCAGATGCCCGTCCTCCTGAATGATAAGGTTTTCAGGCTTCAGATCCCGGTAAACCACCGCCGGATGCTGTTCATGGAGATACCCCAGAATATCCAGAATCTCTGCCATCCAGGATACTGCCTGCGTAAGCTCCGGTTTTCCCTGCTGTTCCAGATACTCCTTCAATGTAACTCCCTCCACATATTCCATCACCAGAAACCCATGCGCATCTTCCTCAAAATAATCATAAATGTCCGGCAGGCCCGGATGCTTCAATGCCTTTAACAGCTCCATTTCCCTGCGGATCTCCCTGATCTGTTCCATTTTCTTAATTGCAACCAAACGGTTTAAATGCAGATCCCTCGCAAGCATCACAATCCCCGATGCCCCCTCTCCGATCTTCCGGATCTGCTCATACTGATTGTTCCAGATTTTTCTCATTGGCACCTCTCCTTTCCCTTTCAGCAGGTCCTGATATAAATTGCCGAAAGATTGTCCTTTTCCCCCTGTTTCTTCACATAGGCAGCATTTTCCTGAAGTCTTCTTTCAATCTGCTCCTCTTCCACAATCGAAGAAGGCTCGAACATCTCTCCCCAGCGCTGTCTGTTATAAAATCCATCCGTACACAGTAAAAATCCCTGTTTTTTCTTCACCCGCCCGGTTTTAAAATCCGGCTTCTGAAAAGGAAAGCTTCCCATGCATTTCAACAGCCGGTGCCCTCCGCCACTATGATCGCTTGTCAAAAGCTCCATCCCCTTCTTATGACAGAGATAGATCCGGCTGTCCCCGATATGGCAGATCAGATACCGGTGTCCCCAGATCAGTAACAGTGACATTGTCGTTCCAAGCTGCTGCTCTTTTCCCTTCCCATATCTGCAAAATTCCTCATTGATGCTGTACATGCATCTCAAAAGACTCTTTTCCATGAAAGAGGCTCTTCTCCCCTTTCCAATCAGGTCAACAATCTGACGGTAAAAGCAGGCAACCATGCGCTCAATCACATAACCGCTTGCCACTTCTCCCTTCCAAAGCCCACCAATGCCGTCACACACGACCGCCATCAATACCCTTCCCCTGCCCGTCATCACCTGTTGAATCGTAATCGAATCCTGATTACATAGCTGCTGACCGCAGTCCCAATATGCACCTGTTAAAAATTTCATAAATTTCTGTTCCTGCCTCCTGTGTATTATTATCTTGTTAATGATCAAAGATCATTACCTGCATTTTTACGTATAAGTAAATTGTTTCCTGGGAGATGATAGCGAACTGCTAAAATGAACCCATGATTTTAGATTTGAAATGTAGTGACATTATAATTGACAAATAAAAAAGAATCCATTGTACAAAATTACCAAAAGTGAAACTTTGGCAATTCTATACAATGAATTCCCTGTATTTTTGTAGATCATTTCGGTAACTATTCAGAGTTACCATTCGTACCCTTTTATGCAAAAAACTTGGAAATGTCGTTAAACATTACGACAACCATTAAAATCATCAGTACCGCCATACCTGCCAGATGTACAATTCCTTCCTTTTCGGGTGGAATCGGTTTTCCCCGGACTGCCTCGACCAGTAAAAAGACAAGACGTCCTCCATCCAGTGCCGGAAGGGGAAGCAAATTCATTACGCCCAGGTTCACGGAAAGAAGCAGTGCAAGCTCAATCATGGACAGGATCACAGTAGAAGCCCCATATACCTTGGCCTCTGTATACGTGTCATCCACCACCTTCACAATTCCCACAGGCCCCGACAGATCATTTAAAGAAAGCTGTCCGGTAACCAGCATACCAAGACTCTTAAAGGTCATCTCTACTTCAAAGTTCATCATGTAAAAGGCATACTGAAAATTCTGCAGGGCGTTGCACTTCAGATACTCTCCTGTGGAAATTCCCATGAGATAACGGTTCGCTTCCTCATTGAAGGTCGGTGTTACCGTCACCGTATGCTGCTCACCGTCACGTTCATATACGACTTCAAAGGGTTCCCCTTTCACATTGAGCTGCGAATTCAAAAGCACCTGTTGATACAGATGTATCTTTTTACCATTCATCCTGACAATCCGGTCCCCGACCTCAAGCCCTGCAGCTTCGGCGTTACTCCCTTCCTGAACGGTCGTGACCGTTGGAAGCAGAACTCCGGTATTGGCAACCAGAATCACCGCCAGAAGATACGCTAAGAGGAAATTAAACACCGGACCTGCCAGGACGGTTGCAAACCGTGTCCACACAGGTGCATTCGGAAATGCCCCCTCGGATACCTCGCCTTCCTTCGTATTCAGTCCATCCTCGCCCTCGAAAACACATGCGCCTCCAAGCGGCAGTAATTTAATGGAATATTTCGTATCTCCTTTCGTAAAAGATACTAATGTCGGTCCCATTCCCACAAAGAATTCCACAACATGAATTCCATTGCTTTTGGCTACTATAAAATGTCCAAATTCATGTGCAACAACAATTACACAGAAAATAATGATAAACAAAATAATTGAAACAATCAATGAACTTCCTCCAAATACTGATCCTGTTTTAGTCTATGACAATTTCCCGGAAATATACGCATGCGCCTGTGCTTCCGCTTCCAGAATCTCATCCACTGTAGGATTTGAAATTACCTTATGCTGCTCCATCGCTCCCTGAATCAGATCATAGATCGCAAGGAAACGGATCTTCTTATCAAGGAACAGTCCTACTGCCTTTTCGTTTGCCGCATTAAACACAGTTGGCATACTGCCTCCTGCCGCAATGGCATCATACGCAAGCTGCAGTCCCCGAAACGTCTTAATATCCGGCTCCTCAAAGGAAATGCTCTTTAACGCAAAGAAATCTACCCGTTTTCCATCCATGGGCCTGCGATCCGGATAAAAGAGTGCATACTGGATCGGAAGCTTCATATCCGGCATGCCAAGCTGTGCCATAATCCCGCCATCCACATATTCTACCATGGAATGAATGATGCTCTGCGGATGAACCACAACCTGAATCTGCTCCGGCTCCACATCAAACAGCCATTTCGCCTCCATAACCTCCAACCCCTTATTAACAAGGGTTGCAGAATCCACGGTGATCTTCCGTCCCATCGACCAGTTCGGATGCTTTAACGCATCCTCCACCGTAATATCCTGTAATTCCTCCGTCTTCTTTCCCCGGAACGGTCCACCGGATGCCGTCAGCAGAATCTTGCTGACCCGTTCACGGTTTTCCCCATGCATCGACTGGAAAATTGCACTGTGCTCGCTGTCTACCGGCAGAATGGATACTCCCTTTTCTTTGGCAAGCGGCATAATGATATGTCCTGCGGTTACCAGTGTTTCCTTATTCGCAAGTGCAATGGTCTTTCCGGCTTCAATTGCTGCAATCGTCGGGCGGATTCCGATCATGCCGACAATCGCTGTAACCAGAACCTCCATCTGCGGAAGCACCGCAAGCTCTAACATTCCTTCCATTCCGGCCAATACCTTTGTATCAGTATCTGCAATCCGGCTCTTTAAATCTGCGGAAGCTTCCTCAGACCCCATCACGGCAAGTACCGGATGAAATTCCCGGACTTGCTGCTCCATCAGGTTCACATTGCTTCCCGCTGCCAGTGCAATGACCTGCAAATCAGGATTGCTCCGTACAATTTCAAGCGTCTGGGTTCCAATGGAACCGGTAGATCCGAGAATACCTATTTTCTTCATTCTATGCCTCCTGTTCTATGCTCTGATTAAAAGCAGAGTAAGGAAATAAATCATGGGTGCGGTAAAGATCACACTGTCAAACCGGTCCATGACACCGCCATGTCCGGGTATCAGCTTTCCATAATCCTTGATCTCCTGATTCCGCTTAATTGCAGAAGCCGCCAGATCACCCACCTGGGAGATCACTGCGCCCACCGCACTGATTACCACAAATACCCATGTAATGTTCTGTTCCACAACCACGCTTTCCACAACAAAATATCCATATAATGCCCCAACAATGGCTGAGCCGAGGATTCCTCCGATCGCTCCTTCAATGGATTTCTTCGGACTCAATACCGGTGCCAGCTTGTGCTTACCAATACAGATTCCGGTAAGATACGCACAGGTATCACAGATCCAGGAGCTGATGAAAATCATCCACACCGTGTAAACGCCATAGGGAAGTGCTCTCACAAGATAAATAAAGGACAACATCACCGGCGCATAGGCCACGCAGAAAAAGGCGCTCATAATCTGATCGGAATGGTATTTAGGGAAAGAAAATACATAAATAAACATAAATCCAATGAGGACTAATACCACAGTCAGGAACAGGTAAATCCGGTCCGGTACGAACACCATCACCAGATAATAAGCAAGGATTCCTATGTAACCATTGATTTCCAATGCCGAAAACTTCTTTCCTTCCCCACTTAACTTACAGGCCTTCATCAATTCCCGGTAAGCAACAAGGGCTAAGAACAATAACGTTGCCGCAAGAAGATATCCTCCTCCCAGTATGGTTACCAGTGCAAGAATTACCAATACAACGGAACTGATCACTCTGGTTCGAAACATGCCTACTCCTCCTTTACGAGCCCGAATCTGCGGTCTCTGTGATTGTATGCTTCCACTGCCTTAATAAGTTCTTCCTTCGAAAAATCCGGCCACGGTACTTCGGTAAAATAAAATTCCGTATAGGCAAGCTGCCACAGCAGGAAATTGGAAATCCGCTGTTCATTGCAGGTGCGTATCAACAGATCCGGTTCCGGCAATCCATGCGTATCAAGCATTTCTCCAAAGACCTCCTGGGTAATGCCATCAATTTCAAGTTCTCCTGCCTGCACCTTCTCACAGGTCTTCTTTACCGCACGTACAATTTCATCCCTGCCGCCATAATTGAGTGCAATCTGAAAATGAAGTCCGTCATTGTCCTTCGTTGCCTCCTCGAGTTCTGCAATCCGGTTACGGATATCATCATCGAGTCCGGTTTTATCTCCGATCACACGGACACACATCCGGTTCTTCTTCGCGGTTGTCAGGCAGGTCTTCATATAATTGCGCAGAAGCTTCATCAATGCTTCCACCTCATCCTTCGGACGATTCCAGTTTTCAGTGCTGAATGCATATACCGTCAGATACTGAATTCCCATCTTGTATGCAGCCTCACAGATGATCTCCACATTCTTGGCTCCCTGCACATGACCGTAATTACGGGGCATTCCCTTTTTCTTTGCCCAGCGTCCGTTTCCGTCCAGTATGATCGCAACATGCTGCGGTATCTTCAAATCCTGTAAATCTGGCATATTCTCACTCCTTATAAAATAAGCTGTGTAGTCAAAAAAGGGAGCGACACGATGAATCGCCTGCCCCCTTTATTTTGAACGGTTGTACTAAACGGTTAAAATTTCCTTTGACTTCTCTTCCGTCATTGCATCCACTTCTTTGATGTACTTGTCGGTGATCTTCTGAAGATTCTCTTCCAGTTCTTTAATCTCGTCCTCGGAAATTTCTGCTTTTGCAAGCTTTTTGAATGCATCGTTACCGTCACGGCGGATGTTACGGACTGCAACCTTACATTCTTCGGCTTTCTTCTTTACTTCCTTAACCAGATCCTTACGACGCTCCTCGGTAAGCTCCGGGAATACCAGACGGATGACCACACCGTCATTGGAAGGTGTAATTCCGATATCGGAAGAAAGAATTGCCTTCTCGATATCTTTAATCAATGACTTCTCCCACGGTGCAATCTGAATCATTCTTGCTTCCGGAACCGTGATATTACCAACCTGCTGGATCGGAGTCGGTGTTCCGTAATAATCAACACGAAGCTTATCTAATACATGGGGATTGGCACGTCCTGCACGGATTCCCTGATAGTCTGCTGCCAAATGCTCCAGTGTTTTCTTCATCTTATCATCATATACCTGAATTCTCTCGTCCATAATAGCCTCCCTTATACCAGAACTTTCGTTCCATTAAATTTACCACTCATGGTATTTACAATGCTGTTTTCCTCGTTTAAGCCAAATACCCACATCGGCATCTTGTTGTCTCTTGCAAGAATCGATGCCGTCATATCCACAACCTGCAGGTTCTTCTCAATGACTTCATCGATTGTGACCTCATCATACTTCTTCGCATCCGGATTCTGCTTCGGATCACTGTCATAAACGCCGTCGATGGATTTTGCAAGTAAGATTACTTCCGCATCCACTTCAATGGCGCGAAGGACAACTCCGGTATCGGTTGAGAAGTACGGATGTCCGGTTCCACCTGCAAAGAACACAACCATGCCATGTTCAAAATACTTGTTGGCCCTGTCCTTGGAGAACAACTTCGTGAAGGAACCACACTCAAACGGTGTTAAAACGGCTGTCTTCATTCCAACGCTGCGGAAGATTTCCGATACATAAATACAGTTCATTACTGTTGCCAGCATACCAATCTGGTCTGCCTTGGTACGGTCAATATTCTCGCTGGTTCTTCCACGCCAGAAGTTACCGCCTCCTGTAACGATTCCAACCCGGATTCCCTGATCTACCAACTGCTTTACCTGTAAAGCAACATCTCTTACGGTGGCTTCGTCAAAGCCGGTCTTCTTATCCCCGGCAAGCGCTTCCCCACTTAATTTCAATAAAATACGCCGCATACCATGTCCTCGTTTTCTATATTTTCTTTAAAAATTACATCTTTTTCAATTCTTCAAAGAAGGAGGTCGGGTTCACCTCTGCATAGCACTGGGAACACATACCTTCGATGACCGCACCATTGTTAATCTGTACGGATTTGGATTTGATGTTACCCATAACAATTGCAGATGCATCCAGAATCACCGGTCCTTTGACATCAATGTCACCCTTGATGGCTCCTGCGATTACGGCGCTTGTTGCATAGATATCACCGATAATTACGGAACTCTGTCCTACCTTAATGGCTCCGTTACTGCGGATCTCACCGGTAATCTTCGCTCCTTCTGCAAATACTTCGACTGCACGGGAATTTCCCTGAATCGTTCCTGTAATGTTAAGCTTTCCTAAAGCTTCCACATCTCCTACAATGCTTCCACGGATGTCAAGTGCACCTTCGGTTGCAATATTACCGTTGATAATCATGCTATCCATAATAACAGAAACTTCATCATTTGCTACTTTGTTTGCATTACGCTGTTCAAAACCGGGTTTTTCAGGAACAACAGGCGCCACATAAACCCCTTCTTCTTCTTCTTCCTCTTCTTCCGGCTCTGTGTCATCCACATGATCCAGCATTGCACTTAAATCTGCATGGAAGTTATTGACAGTCTGAGGTTCCTTTTCTTCCTCCTGTACTTCCACACCGGACTCTGTCTCTGCTTCTGACGCCTTGACATCAGCTCCGTCTTCCGGAATCAGTTCGTTTACTGCCTGTGATAAATCTTCCTTTAAATCTGAGAAAAAACCCATTTTCAAATCCTCCATTCGCTTTTGTTATTACTTCTCAGGCGCCGCAATATGCTGTACGGGCACTGTTTCATCCGTAATCGGTAAAATCCCGGTATCTCCCCGTTCCCTGATCGCTTCAATAATCTGTGGAAGTGCCTCTACCGTTGTTCCCTTATTGGAAGCATCATGCATCAGGATCACACTCTCCTTCTGCTTCTCGATTCCGGAAAGACAGTTATTCACAATTGTTTCTGCCGGAAGGGTGCGTGACACGGCATCCCCCGATGCAACATTCCAGTCAAAATAAGTGATTCCGATATCAGTAAGATACTCAATCAACTCCTGCATATCGACCTTGCTTACCGTATTCGAGCTGCCTCCCGGAAAGCGGTAGATACGTGGCCATACACCCGTTATTTCATACAAATATTCCTGCAAAGAGTTCAGATCCTTTGCGAAAGCCTCTCTGGACTCATAGATTTCATCATATTTATGACTATAGGAGTGCATCGCTAAAGTATGCCCTTCGTCTACAATCCGTTGGTAAGCCTTCACAGACCGTTCATCCGTCTTTCCCACGACAAAAAACGTGGCTTTCACATCATATTCCTTTAAAATATCAAGAATCTCATCTGTATTACTGCTCGGACCGTCATCAAAGGTAAGATATACCTTTCTCTCACTGTCACTTTCCAAATCGGTCTTCACCGGTTCTGTTTCCTGAATTTCCGTCTCTGTTTCCCTCACAGACTCTTCGACCTTTGTCGTCTCATAGACGCCGGAATTCTCTTCCTCCGGGGCTTCCACAGGAATCTGTTCCTTCAATGCCGCAACCTGTCTTTTCAACTGAAATACACGTACGGAAAGTACGATACAGGCAACGAGTGGAATCAGAATTGCAAGGGCAACGGCTCCCAATATCATTTTTTTCAACCGTTGCACACGCTGCGAACGATTGATTTCCTTCTTCATATTGTCATGACCTTTCCATCCGCCATCATATCCTGCTCAATTGTATCACATGTCCTTACTCTTTGGCAACATCTTTGGACCGCAGCATCTTCACACGGTACAGACGTTCATCCGCCTGTGTCAGTGCATGCTGTAATGTCAGATCACTGTCCTCATCTACCTTACAGGCCCCTGCCGACACCGTTACATTGTACGGCTTATCGCTGCCTTGGTTATGCAGATAAAACTGATGATAAATTTCCTGTAAAACAGATTCTCCCTCATCCTCTTTTTCATAAATGAGGGCACAGGCGAACTCGTCACCACCAATTCGTCCGGCAATTCCCCTTCCCTCTACGGCTTTCCATAACACATCCGCAATCAGCTTTAGGGAATAATCACCTTCCTCATGACCATAACGGTCATTGATGATCTTTAAGTTATTCATATCCACATAAATCACATAGACCGTGCCTTTTTTCTCATTAATCATCTTCTGCGCCGCATCCATGAAGCCTCTCCGGTTCAGAATTCCGGTCATGGCATCGATCCTTGACAGATTGTCGAGTGCAATATTGTTCTCTTTTAAAACTGCAAGACTTTCCTCTAACTTCTGTTGTACTTTCTCATTGGTTTTCAGAAGATCAATCATCTTTGCAGCCGAGCTCATCTGGTTTACCAGGAATTCCCCGTTTTCAAATACCTTATCCGTCAGATCCATAATGACAACACCATACAGGTTCTCATTGCTGTAAAGCGGCAGCATCACTTCAAAAAAACGCCGGTCCGGATCCACCACGCTGTTCCGGAACAGCATGTTTCTGCTCACCTTCTGACGAAGCTTCGGAATGGAAATCACCACCCCATCCTTGAGATAGGCTTTCAGATAAAGATGATCCGGGATCTCGAAGCTTTCTCTTGCCAGATGAGAAATAATCTCCGGGAAAATATACACCATTGCATTTTGCACACCAAGCCACTGCAGGCGTCCGATCATCATCGTATAGCTTAAGTCATTTCCCTTTTCAAAAAGAAGTGTCTCCCGCACAAAAAGCTTTGTCTGGTGATCTTCCTTAATCTTATATTCCATATCTGCGCCCCAGCGGTTATCCATCGCCTGAAGCATCTTACAATAAATATTCGCAAAAAGCTGTTTTAATTCACATCTTTTCTCAATCTTCGAAACACTGTTTTCGACATCATGGAAAATCTTCTGGAAGTTCGGAATCAGCACGCCCATATCCGCATAAGTAATTGCGCCGGATGCAATGTATTCATCAACAGCCATTTCAATACGGAACACCTGATTGCTTAACAGTTCCTCTCCCTCGGCGGCCTCCTCCAAAAGATCCACAAGCCGGGTAAAGCTGTCCTTTAACCGGTAAATGACATCTGCCTGTTCCCCATCACGGTAACGGTAATAAATGTCACCGAAATAAGCATCCACCAGTTCACTGGCTTTCCCTGCCTCCTCCGTCACAATTTCCTGCCGGCCCTGGGCAATGGAACCTCTCCGTACAAAATGTGTCGGCAGTTCCATATCACAGACTCTGCGCCCTTCTATCTTGTTAAGCAGCATCTTTAATGCCACATTTCCAAGTTCCATGGGATCTGCCTTCACTGAAGACAGCGGAGGCGTTGCACGTGCCGCAAGTCTTGTATCATCAAAGCCAAGTACGGAAATATCACGTCCCGGTACGAGACCTCTTCGTTTCATCTCTTCATATAATCCTAACGCCGTATCATCATTGACACAGAAGACTCCATCCAGATCCGGATTGTCATCTAACAGTTTCCCTGCCTGCTGATAACATCTGCGTTCATAGTTTCCGTTTACATACTGCTTTTCTTCAAAAGGAAGTCCATATTCTGCCAGAGTCTTCTCAAATACTTCCTTTCGTTCCCTTGCATCCGAATTACTTAAAGGACCGCCGATCATTCCGATTTTCTTACAATTTACCTGTTCAATCAGATAACGAAGTCCCTCCCGGATTCCGATCCGGTTATCGAAGTTCACAGTCGTATACCCTTCCTGGCGGGAAGCAATGAGGACACTCGGAATTCCCTCATACTGGCTTAACATCTCCCGCATAACCTCTTCATTGGCAAAGCAGCCGATACTCCCTTCTGCCACGATAATTCCCTGAATCTGCGGGATCTTCGCATACTGAAAGATCGTATTAAACTGGTATTCATAGGTTAATTCCTTGTCCCCGCTCATATCACGGTTCACATATTTTCCGGGAAGTACCACAACATCCACGTCAAAGGTTCGCGCCATCTGCGCTACACCACGGCAGATCCCGATTGTGAAATAATCCATGATACCGCCAACCAGAACCCCGATTGTAATTCTCTCTTTCCCTTTGTCCATACATTATGCCTCCCAAAGAAAGTAATTGCCCAAAAAGCCTTGTTATAATTATACAAAATTTCAGCCAAAAAGGGAACTACCTATTAACAAAATCCACACAATACTAAAACAAATCATACCCGGATTGAGGAACGCTGTTACAAACCGTCTTCCTTTCGGTACCGAAAGATCTCTGGACGGAAGCAGAAACAGCTTCTTTCCTTTCACAATCCACAGAATGATTCCCGTAATAACAAAGGCTGCTATCGCAAGAAGCCATACGCACAGTCCAATGGCACCCCCCAGATACATTGCACTGCTTAACGGATCCCTGAGCAGTCCGTACAGATCCAGGGAGCTGACCGAAGCAAGCGCCTCCGTCCCCTCCAGATATCCTGTTGTTCCCTCCGAAAATATCTTAAGCAGCAGCGTACCGATCGTTGCCATACTGTTTACCATAGCATGCAGGATCATGGTATAACGGATTTTTCCGGTACGAACATAGATAAATGCAAAGAATGCACCGAGTGCTGCTGCATAAACAAACTGATTTAAGTTTCCATGAAACAGTCCGAACATCACCCCGGACATGGCAATGGCAATGCCCTCACCACAATAAATGGCACGGTCTACCAACGCTTTCCGGAAAATCAGTTCCTCAAATACCGGCGCCCCGACGCAGACAAACAGGATGAGCCATACGGAAGAAAGTGCAAGCATGGTATCCTGCAAGTCGGTTGTATTGACTCCATTGTGAAACGCATTGATAATTGATGTAAGAAGAATCCCAATGATATTCGTAATCATTGCCATGGCATAGGCCATGAAAAAAGCAACAAAAATGCTTCCTGCCCTCATCTTTTTCTGTGGAATGGGCTTTCCCTTTTTCACCAGATGAATCAGACACAGCATCACGGGATACCCCAGTATAAACCGTAAAAACAGATTAAAGAAAATCAAGACGCTGCTGTCATAGTCTCCGTCCGGATTTCCAAATTGAAACAGCATCGCCAGGGACAGTTCCAGTGCAAGCAGAAGAACTGTACCCGCAAAATAAACAAACCCGATCTGTGACAGGTGTTTTCTTGCCAGTTTTGTGATGTGCTTTGACTCTTGTTCTCCCATTGGTACTGTTGTCTGATTCATTGTATTATTCTCCATCTTTGGTTTCGTTCTCCGTGGTTGTTTCGATTTTTTCTGCTGTATCTGCTTCTTCGGCTGTTTCTTCCGTTGTTTCTGTTTCTTCGGACATTCTCTTTACGGCGTTTGCTGCCTGTGCAATTCCTGTGTTTTTCTTTACCGGAGCCGCCTGTTTTTCTCTTTCTGTCATCACCAGAGCTGTTGCTCTCCGGTCAGCCTGTACGGTTTCCGGTTCTGCACGGTACAGCTTACTTACCTTCATGCAGATCAGGATTACCGCAGCAAGCAATACGCCCTCCAGAACAAGAAGTCCTACAAAGCTGCTTCCCAGATATCCGGATAAAATCACGGTAGCCGCATCCACCGCAAAGTGAATTCCAACGGCAATTCCGTAAAACTTCATCTGCTTTTCCTTCACGGCACGATATACCAGATAGGAAAGTGCAATCTGCAGCATCATGGCAGAAATCCGTTCCACTCCGGCAAAGAAGAACTGATAGGACGGAAGTGTCCAGAGTGCAGACAACCGATCAATCGTTACTGCGGTTGTGGCATCATCCAGTCCGGCAAAGAGACTCTCAAAATCATTCCCGTTAATCATCAATGCCACCATCAGGTTGCTGATATAGGATATTCCTACGAGCATGACTGCTTCGATTCCGCCATGTCCGACACCATACATCAGGGAATTTTCTTTCGTCAGGGACTTCTTCATATAAAGCCGCATGGCAAGGTAACGCCCGGTCTCCTCAAAAAGCCCTGCAGCAAGTCCGCCATATAAGCCATACAGCCAGATATTTCCGGTGATCACATCTCCGGTTGCCCCAAGCACCGCCTTATGCATCACGGATTCGAGCACCAGCACAAAAAACGCAAAGGCTGCTGCACCGATCACGGCCGGATAGAGCTTGGCATGAAATTTCTTCACGACCAGAAAACACAGGAAAACCGGTCCTCCGATCGAAACAAACATGGTAAAAATAATCGCCAGAATGGTTAGGGTTGATACGTGATACATTCTTTCTCCTCTCCAAAAATAACAAGGACCGATTTGTCATTTCTGCAAAATCGGTCCTTTACTCTTTTATCTTATGCACAAATGCAGATATAACTGCTTCGAATTGTTCTATACAACTTATAAACCAGCCTGTGCTGCAACTTCCGCTGCGAAGTCATCAACCTTCTTCTCAAGGCCTTCACCGGTTTCAAAACGTACAAACTTCTTAACGGAAAGCTTTGCACCATTTTCCTTGGCAACCTGTGCAAGGTACTGTGCTACGGTCTGCTTACCATCTTCTGCCTTAACATAAGGCTGCTCAAGAAGACATACTTCCTTTAATTCCTTATTCAGACGTCCAATAACAGCGCCTTCGATTACCTTCTCCGGCTTACCAGCCATCTTAGGATCGTTTGCGATCTGAGCCATAAGGATCTCTTTCTCATGAGCCTTGTATTCTTCCGATACATCATCGGTAGATACATACTTCGGAGAAAGTGCTGCAATCTGCATTGCAACGTTGGTCATTGCTTCCTTAACTGCATCGTTTACAACGTCGGTTTCAGCTTCTACGATAACACCGATACGTCCACCGCCATGTGTATAGGAAACCACACATCCGTTGTCAGCAACAACCTTCTCAAATCTTCTGATGTTGAGGTTCTCACCGATCTTAGCGATCTGTGCAACTAATGCTTCCTTAACGGTAATGGAATTATCCTGATTCCACTTTTCAGCCATGAATGCATCCATGTCTGCTGCGGAAGATTCTACTGCCTGATCTGCAACTGCTGCAACAAAGCTCTGGAATACTTCGTTCTTAGCAACGAAGTCTGTTTCGGAGTTTACTTCTACAACTGCTGCTGTCTTGTCATCCTTAAGTACAACCTTGCAAAGACCTTCTGCTGCAATTCTTCCGGCCTTCTTCTCAGCCTTAGCCTGACCATTCTTACGAAGATATTCTACTGCTGCATCCATATCTCCATCGGTTTCGCCAAGTGCCTTCTTACAATCCATCATACCTGCTCCGGTAAGTTCTCTTAAGTCCTTAACCATTGCTGCTGTAATATTTGCCATGTGTATATACCTGTCCTTTCCCTGAAATAAATTATTCAGCGTCTGCTGCTACTTCTTCTACATCGGTAGCTTCTACTTCTGCATCAGCGTTTGCATCTGCTGCGGTAAGAGATTCCTCACCCTGGTTTGCTTCGATAACTGCATCAGCCATCTTGGAAACGATCAGCTTAACGGCTCTGATTGCATCATCATTACCAGGAATGATGTAATCCAGTTCTTCCGGATCACAGTTGGTATCGCCGATACCGATTAAGGTAATTCCAAGGGAATGAGCTTCCTGTACACAGATTCTTTCCTTCTTAGGATCTACTACGAAGATTGCATCCGGAATTCTGGTCATGTTCTTGATACCACCAAGGTTCTTCTCAAGCTTTTCCCATTCCTTCTTTAATGCAATAACTTCCTTCTTGGGAAGAACATCAAAGGTTCCATCCTCGGACATGGTTTCAATTGCTCTTAATCTCTCGATTCTGCTCTGGATGGTCTTGAAGTTGGTAAGCATACCACCTAACCATCTCTCATTTACATAGTACATTCCGCAACGCTCAGCTTCTGTCTTAACAGCATCCTGTGCCTGCTTCTTGGTACCAACGAAAAGAATGGTTCCGCCCTGTGCAGCAATTTCAAATACTGCTCTGTAAGCTTCATCTACCTTACCTACAGACTTCTGTAAGTCGATGATGTGAATACCATTTCTTTCGGTGAAGATGTAAGGAGCCATCTTAGGGTTCCATCTTCTTGTCTGATGTCCGAAATGAACACCTGCTTCGAGTAACTGCTTCATTGAAATAACGCTCATGTTTCTTACCTCCATTTGGTTAGACTTCCGTATATTTTCATACTCTCGTACGCTGCAAACCTCCGAGCATGAGGCACCATTCAGCAAAAATATACGTGATTAATAGTTTCTGCTGCGAAGCTTCTCGCAATCGCAACGCTGATATTTTAGCATATTCTATATCAGATTGCAAGCCTAATTTCCCCATAAATAAGGGATTTCCTATTAAGTCAAAAAGCTGCCGCGCCTACTGGCACAACAGCTTTGCAATTTCTTCCCTGGTGGATCCCATCGGGATTTTATGGACTCCTGCGCGGAGCTTCGTATGATATCCATTGTCACAAAGATAGGCGTCATATTCTGCCGCATCATCAATGAGACCGGACTGTTCTAACTTACTGCTGATGGCATAAGAGCCTTCGCCTGGATTTATCGTAATGTCCACAATTTCCTTTGTTTCTGCTGCTGTCCCGGTGCCAGCTTCCGGCGCTGCACTTGCCTCCGGTAATGCACTGACTTCCGGTATTGCACTGGCTGTTGGTTCAGCCCCCGGTGTCGGTTCTGCCGCATCCACAGCCGGTTCTGCACTTGTTTCCGGTTCCGCACTGGCACTCATGGTCGGTTCACTACTTACTTCCGGTTCTGCATCTGCTTTATCCGCTGTATCATCCTTAAGTTCCGGATCAGCATCGGTTTCCGCCTCCTGCATCTCTTGCTCCTGCTGCGTAGCCGCTTCTGCTACAGTAACAGGTTCCTCCACCATACCAAGTGCTCTTGCCCGTTCTTTAATTTCTTCATTACTCAATGTTTCTTTCCGACTGCCAAGTCCGATTCCGAGAATCAGGGAAGTGACAATAATGCCGACTCCCAGTCCTCTTAAATAATATTTCAAGTTCATGGTGCTCTGTTACATCCCTTCAAACAAATCAATTACGAGCTTTACTTCTCCAATACCCAGTCCTAACTCCTTGGCAATTGCCATATTGGATTTTCCTGCTTTATGAAGCTCAAGGATCTTTTCATTACTGTTTCTGGCACCGCTCTTTCCCGCCTTATCTAAAGAAACAGCAACATCAGGCACTTCAGCCTCTGTCTTAGGCTTTGTGGTACGTTTCCTGGCTGCGGGCTTCGCTGCTGCCTTTTCCGTTGTTTTCTCCGCCATGCCTTTTCCCGCGGTCTCCTGCTCCTTCGAGGTGCTCTCCCGGTCTGTTTCCAGTACCGCCTGCGTTCTTGCTTTCGCTGTTGCTGCACTCTTCTTTGGTGTTTTCGGGGGTTCTGCCACTGTAACCTTTTCCGGTGCAAAAGCCCCGGACGCCCCAAACAGCTCAAACTCCGGCTGCTGCGGTACTTCCTGCTGCGCGGTCTGCACTTCCACAGATACCGGTTCCGGAGATACTTCCTGGGTAGTTAGTTCTCTAACATTGATTTCTGCATCCTTCACCGTCTGACGGACTTCCCTGGCGGTCTTCTCTACCTCAGTCACGGTATTTTTCAGATTCTCATGCTTGTCATTCAGCATATCATATAAAAATACCACTTCCTGATGATTCTTATTAATCTCACTAAGCACCGTATCCGAATACTCATTGACAGCCATCATCTTTTCATTGGTCAGACGATCCATGCTGCGTTCCGTCTTCTCCATGGCATACGTAATGGTTTCATCCACAATATCCGTAATCTTCCCCTGTGCTTCCTCTACCTCTTTTTCTACAAGGTCATGAATTTTCTTTTCATCAATAACCGCCTCTTCTTTTCCGGAACGGTTTTTCCTTTCCGGAATCAGAAAGCTGCCGATAAAAATCACGATTCCCATGATAAGTAATATAATTTCCAATACTGACATTTCTTTTCCTCACAGCCACTATACCCGAATGTCAAAGCTGCCCTGTCCTTTCACAAAAACTTTGCCGTCTTTCTCCTCATCAGGATGTTTCCGGTGTTGTCCTCCGTCCCCGGCATAGGTTCCGTTTCCCTGCTCCTTGGCATCAAATTTTTTCTGCCGGTTTTCGGCCTGATCACTTTTGTTTACCTGATGCATCCTGTTCTCGACCTTCTGTTGTGTCTGACTTTGAAAGTTCGACTGGTCAATCATTCCCTTGTGATCTTCATTCTGTTTAATATTGGTAAAATCCTGGGCACGTGTTACCTGTCCCTGGAGTTCCACACGACTGATCGTCATTCCTGTCACCTCGATAATTCAAATCCCTTTCCTATAAAGCAGTCATCTTCACATCCCCCTGCTGCTTCACGAACTTGCAGAACTTCATGGGGTTCTTTACGACCATGGAAACATCTCCGATACAGATCTTTGTTCCAGCAAAAACTTCACCGCTCACTTCCACCTTTGCATTGGAGCTTTCATCCAGAATCACCTGAAGACTCTCTATCTCCTGAATACAGCTCTCCATTTCCTGTTTTCTGCGGTTTTCCTCCTGCAGCATTTCCTGGAAATATTTCATCTGATCCGGCTTTAATTTCACGCCCTGCTGGAGTTTCTGCACATTCGCGGTCAACACCGGATGACTGATTTCAATTGCTTTTTTATGCTCAACCACCAATTTCTGTAATTCCTGTATTCTCAATTTCACAGACGGATCCGCGCCAACCTCTACAATGGTATCTGCGCCCATCGGGGAGCCTAACGTTTTCACACGGATTGCATTGGTCGCACTCACTCTTCCTCCGGTAATAAATCCCCTGCGTCCTGTAACATTGATTTCTGTGCCTGCCAGAACCCGGCTGTGCAGAATGGATTCTGTCGAAACATATCCCTTTGCACTTACGGTTGCATTCTCTATGAACTCGGCTACCACGTTGCCATTCGCAGCAAGTGTACCTCTTCCCATGCCATTCATGCCACGGGCAATGATAATATCTCCACCAGCCTCAACGACCGCACCTTCCACAACACCACGGACCTCTACGTTACCTTTGGCTTTGACAGAAAAGTTGGTTAAAACATTTCCGTTTACCTGGACACTGCCTTCATATTCAATATCTCCGGTAGAAGTATCGACATTTTCCACTTCCAGGACATCGGAAACAAATACCTTGTTTTCTACCAGTGTGACATGTCCATCCACATCAGAAGTAATCTGCAGCCGGTCCGGGGACAATGTAATATTACGTCCGAATTCCAGACGTTTGCGCTTTACTTCTCTTGGTTTGATGATCTCTCCGTAAATGGTTGTGCCGTTATCTCCCGGATCTTCCGGATAAAGTCTGGCAAGTACCTCACCCTTCTTACAATGGCAGATCGTATTCAGATGAAAGAAATCCACGCTTCCATCCTCACTTAAGGTCGGCTTGGCATGGAGATCGGTATTAAAGAAATACTTAATCTCCGCATCGGAACCGTTTCTTGCAGGAATTCCCGTTGCAACAATGAAATCCGTACAATATGCAGGATTCGCAAAGAACGCAGCGATTTCCTTTTCCTTAATTCCGAATGCAATTCCTTTTACCTTTAAATCCACAAGCAACTCCTGTGCCGTCATACGCTCCCCCTTCATGGAAGGCGGATAGAGCCGGACACTCGCTGTCATTTTGTCCTGTGCGACAGTAAGGCTGTAGCTCTCACGGATTTCCGGAATTAAATCCTTATTTACCAAAAACAGGAATTCATTCTTTGCAGCAGCCGCCGCATCCTGAATTCCTTTTGCCAAAAGTCCGGCATCATACAAAACGCCATGCCCGGACAGATAATCTGCAATTTCCTTTGCAGTCACTTCGCTTCCGCCCTCTTCAGGCTTAACGAGTTTAATAACTGTACCACTCCCTGTACACCCAATCTGAAAAAACCCGTTTCTCACGCTTTAAATACCCCCATATAACTTCCCATTTTCGCTTTCATCTTCTGCAATGCACGCGTATGTAACTGGGAAACTCTGGACTCAGAAACTTCCAGAACATTACTGATTTCTTTAAGTGTCAGATCTTCATAATAATACAAAAGTATAACCTTTTTCTCTTTTTCTGTCAGCAATTCCAGCGCCTGCCCCAAGACCTCCTTGAGTTCGCTCTTTTCAATCACTTCCTCCGGTTCCTCAAACCGGTTCTGCTTATGCTGCTCTGCCGGAATTTCACTTCCGGACTCCATGAATTCATTTAAAGAGACAACTCCTGTAATCTTCATCTGTGACTGCCAGTCTGCAAAATCCTCTGTACTGATTTCCAGTTTCTGTGCAATCTCCTCATCTGTAGCAGTTCTTCCGGTTACCGTTTCGATTTCCTTCATTGCCGCTTCAATCTTCTTTTGTTTCTGCCGGATCGTTCTCGGGATCCAGTCCATCTTGCGGATCTGATCCAGAATAGAGCCACGGATCCGAAGGCTTGCATAGGTTTCAAACTTTACTTCCTTCATGCTGTCAAACTTATCAATGGCATCAATCAGACCGAAAATACCATAACTTACCAGATCATCATACTCAACATTATAGCCAAGATACATACTTAAGCGGCCTGCAACCAGCTTTACAAGAGGTGCATACTCAAGAATCAGTTGTTCTCTGACTTCCGACGATTTTGTTGTTGCATATTCGCTCCAAAGCTTATCCTTATATGCTTCGTCCATAGCCTCCTCCAATGCATTTTATTTTATTCTGTATCCTGTTTGGAATCAGAATTTGTTTCTTCCTTTTCCACTGTGCCGTCTTCTTCCACAGCTTCCTTCTCAATCACTTCTCCCTCTTGTGCTTTTCTGGCAGCTTCTTCCTCTTCCTGTTTCTGTATAAACTGGTTGACTTTTTTCTGGATAAAGGCTCCTGTCAGATAAAAGAACAGCATCACCAGTATAAGAATCAGTAAAAGCTGCTTTTTCTCATAATGATAATAAAACATCATCGTGCTGGCTATCAGTCCGGAAAGCAGCATAAGAAAGGGAGCCAGAAGTTTTAATTTTCTCATATATTCTTCTCCGGTTTGCCTACTGCCCGAATGGTGAATACACCTGTTGCCGGATAAAAAATTACAGTTCGTCCATATGTATCCCCTGTATCTTCGGCAAGAAGCGGTATCTTCATCTTTTCAAGAGTCTTTTTACTGGCAATTACATTTCTTTCGCCCACACGGATCATATCACTTTTGGCATTTCCATAGGCAAACATCTGCGCGCCGCCTGCGATCTTGGCAACCATACGGCTCCGTACGGCTCCCTGCTTCACCATTTCTTCTACCATATCGGCAATTCCGGTATCTGCAAACTTGAATCTGTTGTCATTGTTCCGAATCTCCGTACTGTCCGGAAGCATGATATGGGCAAGTCCTCCAATGCCTGTCCCCGGATCACGGATTGCGATTCCCACACAGGAGCCCAGCCCCAGTGTGGTTACCCCGTCCTGACCGGAACAGACCTTCCAGTCAGCCATACCAACCTTAATTATTTCACTCATTTTACACAACTCCCAATGCAGAAAGAATTCTATCATATGATTCCACATCCGGAATCAGTATAAAATAACCATCCAGTTCAATATCATCTGAAAACTGTGTCTGAATCAGCAGAATATTATCTCCCATTACCCCGAATTCTGCTGCCGGAACACTCATTATGGCTCCCGCCATATCAATCCCAAGCTGTGGTACCGAAGGAAAGATTTTCATATTGGTCAATGAAGATAATGCATTCAGATAAGCACCTGTAATAATATTTCCTACTTCCTTCATTGCAGAACATTCCATCTCACCAAAATGACATTCTTCAATCGGCTTCTCCGGGACTCCCAGCATTCCGCTCATCAGTTTGTTCACAAGATGCAGTGCCGATTCCTCCGAAAGAACGAACATCATGCTTCCTTCCACATCACCTTCTACCTGAAGATAAATGCTCACCAGAATCGCTTCTTCACCACCAAGCAGCGCACCAAGTTCATTAAAGTTCAGAAGACGCACCTGCGGAACCTTCATATCTACCTTACAGTTAATCAGCTGTGCCAGTGCAGTTGTTGCATTTCCGGCACCAATATTACCTATTTCCTTTAACACATCATAATACTGTTGTGTTATTTGCTCCATACTAAGGTCCTTCATGGTCCCTCCTATTATGTCTCATTTTGTTTATCGTTCTGCTGCAACCACATTCATATCAAGCAAAGATATCAGATCATTCTCATACTTGCCGATACCGAAAACAAAGTTCGTTTTATCATCATTGGCATCATAAGTAACTTTGTCAATCTGATCCGGAGACAGTGTGACAACCTCTCGTACTTCATCCACAATAAAGCCAATCGTTCCATGCTGCTCCAGTTTTAAAATAATAATTCTGGATGCTTTCGTTGCCTCCTGCTCGGGAAGTCCCATCTTCAGGCGGAGATTCATAACCGGAATCACCTCACCCCGAAGATTGATCACGCCCTTCAGATAAGCTGCCACCTTGGGAACTCTGGTAATATGCTGCATTCTTACGATATTGTCCACATATTTGATATCAATTCCGTACTGCTCAGCTCCCAGCTTGATTACAATATACTGGATGCTGTCGCCTTCTGTTTTTACTTCATTGTTTACTCTTAATTCGTCCATGATTCTCTCCCCCCATTCCTAAAACAGTGCATTTGCATCAAGAATCAATGCGATCTCGCCATCACCTAAAATGGTTGCACCGCTGATGAACTTACACTTGTTAATGTATTTTCCGAGTGACTTAATAACGATTTCCTGCTGTCCCATAAGTTCGTCAACCACAAGACCTGCCAGCTTCTCGCCCTTCTTTACGATGACAACAACCATGTTCTCATCCGGTTGCTTTAAGCTTTCGATCTCGAGGACATTGCTCAGACGGATAATCGGAATGACGGTTCCTCTTAAGTTGATTACTTCGCTGTTCTGTACCAGCTTGATTTCTTCCGGCTTAATATCTTCAATGGTCTGGATGCTGCCAAGAGAAATGGCATACTTTTCGCCACCGACAGTTACCATGAGTGCCTGAATAATTGCAAGCGTCAGAGGCAGGCGGATAATCCATGTGCTTCCCTCTCCAAGCTTACTCTTGACTTCAACTTCACCACTTAAGGATTCAATCTTGGATTTTACAACATCAAGGCCTACACCTCTTCCGGATACATCGGTAATCTTCTTTGAAGTGGAAAATCCGGCATGGAACAGAAGATTAATGATATCCTTCTCACTCATGTTATCTCCCTGTTCCGGAGTGATTACGCCACGCTCAATCGCTGTCTTCTTAACGCTCTCTACATCAATACCGTTACCATCATCACGAACCTCAATGACAACGTTATTACCATCCTGATATGCATCAAGGAAAATTGAACCAACCTCCGGCTTGCCGCGCTGTGCCCGCACTTCGGCAGATTCCAGTCCATGATCGGCAGAATTACGAAGTAAGTGCATCAGAGGATCACCGATCTCATCTACTACCGTACGGTCAAGTTCCGTTTCCTCACCGGACATATATAATTCCATCTTCTTGTCCAGCTTCTTGGAAAGATCACGAATCATTCTCGGGAATTTACTTACAACACTCTCAATAGGAACCATTCGTACTTTCATGACGGATTCATGAAGATTTGTTGTTACACTTTCCAGATACTCAATCTGTTCATTAAAGGTTGTGCTGTTCACACCTTCCGCGCCCGATGCCGATACCAGGGAGTTCTTTGCGATAATCAACTCACTTACCAGATTCATTAAAACATCCAGTTTTTCAATATCTACACGAACCGTCCGGTTCACAACCGGTTTTCCTGCCGGTTTCTTTTCATTCTTGGCAGCTGCGGGGGAAGCAGCCTGTGCGGGTGCCGGTCTTCTTTCTGCCTTATCCGATACCGCCGGTGCGGTTTCTTCTGCGGAGCTCTCCTCTTCCTTAAGTTCCAGTTCAGATCCGACTACCTTTTCAATTTCCGAAACATTTCTTGCTGCATGAAGAATTTCATCCAGAGAAACATCTGTGACAACAATCAGGCTGAAATCCAGGTCAAACTTTTCATCCTCAATATCCTGTGCAGAGGGATTGCAGACAATAATTTCTGCCTTCTCCTCAACAGCCTTATATACAAGGAATGCCCTTGCTGCCTTAAGCAGACAGTTCTCATGGACATAAACGGTCATACCGAATACATTTTTGCCCTGTTCTTTTGCCGTACGGAATACATGCTTCTGCTCATCGGTAAGAACAATATCCTTCCACTTTTCTTCACCTTCTGCCGCAGCTTTCTTTTCTGCTTCTGCTGCTGCCGGATCTTCTTTCTTTGCTTCCCCGGCAGGGGCATCGTTGCCCTTTAAGAAGCTGTTCAGCATTTCAATCAAAGGCTGATTGTCATTGGTTCCTTCGTCTGCTGTCTCCTGAATATTGTTCGTATACTCTTCCAGGGCATCCAGACATTGAAACAATGTATCGATCATATTAGCAGATACCTTCAATGTACCATTACGGATTTCGGAAAATACATTTTCCATATCATGAGTCAGTGTCTGCATTCTCTTATAGCCCATGGTTCCCGCCATGCCCTTTAAGGAATGTGCCGCACGGAAAATTTCATTAATGGTATCCGTGTCTTCCGGCTCCTGTTCCAGTTTCAAAATCTGTGTGTTCAGATTTTCAAGATGTTCCTTGGTTTCATCCAGAAAAATTTCCAAATATTGACTTACATCCATTTTAACATACCCCCACGTTTTTAATAATTTCCTGCGCAATACGTTCGAGTGGAATTCCCACTACAGCCAGTCCGCTTTTTACAATGCTCTTTGGCATTCCATATACGGTGCAGCTATCTTCGTCCTGCGCATAAACAATCACCTTTTTCTTTTGCTTCAATGCCGCAATGCCTGCCGTACCATCGGCGCCCATCCCTGTCAGTACAGCACATACAACCAGATCATAAGAGCTGTCCTCCAGCGATTCATACATATAGTTGGCACAGGGCCTTACTCCCTCTCTGGGCGGTTCATCCGTATAATGAATCATATGTCCGCGTAAACACCGGACCACGTTCATGTGTCTGCCGCCTCTGGCCAGATAAACATAACCCTTCTGAAGGATATCGCCTTCTTCAGCTTCCTTCACGGTTACTTTGCTCAGATCATTCAATCTGGATGCCAATGCTTCCGTAAAGCCTGCGGGCATATGCTGTACAAGCAGCACCGGTGCATTCAATTCCTTCGGCAGCAACGGAATCAGCTTCTGCAGTGCCTTGGGACCTCCGGTAGAACTGGCAATAGCAACCACCTTGCCTGCGGAATCCGTTTTCATCATATTTATTTTTCCTTTCACATGTTGTCAAACATATGTGCTTGCAGCATCTTACCAATGCTGATGTTTTCATACCTTTAGTATATCACATTCTGTTCTTCACGTGAGTGCAAAGTAATCACTTATATTCCTTTTTCCCTTTTTCTGTGTTTTCTTTCCTCTTCAAAAATAAAACGGATAATCTCTTCCCTCTCTGCCGTGTCAATATGGATATATTGTGCACGGTGCTCATAAAGTCCGGGACGGTCCGGCAGCTCGCGCACCGTCAATATTTTTGAAACTAATGTGTACTCCTTGCTTCTTCCGTCTGTAGCCAGATTATATTTGCAGCAGATCAGGCTGTCCGGTTCGTAACAATAATCCCCGACAAAACGAATACCGCCGCCACTGATATCCACAATCACACTTCTTTTAAGCGGAAGTCCGGGCACCAGATATTTATCATCATTCTGCATGGCCTTGATTTCTTCTTTTTCAAGCGGTCTTGCATTCATTTCAAGCGCACATCCCAAACGATAATATTCTCTTCGCTGGAATTTCCGCAAATTACTGGTAAGCTCTAAACACAGAATGAACTGATTATTCTGTTTATAACGGTCAATAACCTTCACAAAGCACTGATACAGTCCGGCTTCCGTATAAAAATACACATCATACTCCGCATTTACAGGAAGCAGAATCACCTTTGATTTTTCCATAGGCATCAGAATTTCCAACTGGTCATCGGACAAAATATCGCTGACCATACTGGAATAAACCTTTTTCCGATCCCCGTCATCCCCATATTTCACATGCTCCACGGCCTGAATTTCCACTTTATTTCCAGGTTTCACATATTTCGACAGCATCTTGCTCCCCCTCTAAATATCCAGTCTATATAGTTCTCTTTCCAATAATATGTGAAAAGAACGCAGCTACACCACGCTTTTGGGTATTCTGTCCTTCCCCCTGCTTCATCAGCTTCGCAGCAATCTCTTCATATGCCTGTGCAGACTTGGACTGCGGATCCTTAATGGATACCGGAAGCTGCTGCATAACCGCTTTTGCCAGATGAGGATCCTGCGGTACTGCTCCAAGATAGGAAATAGGCAGCTTCAGATAACGGCTGACTACCACATCCAGTTTCTGAAACAGGCTCTCTCCTTCGCTTGCTGACTCCACCCGGTTGGCCAGCATCTGGATCGTGGTATTTTCCCTCTGGAATCTGGGATGCCCGTTCAAGGCTTTAAGCAGGGAATAGGAATCTGTTATCGAGGTCGGCTCCGGTGTCGTAACAAGAATGATTTCTCCACTTGCCACCAGAAATTCCAGTACTGAATCAGAAATTCCCGCTCCGGTATCAACAATAATAACATCCGTTATTTCATCTAATTCAGACAGATTCTGAATAATATAAGTAAGATAATCCCGGTTTAAATTAGACAGACCTGCTATTCCGGATCCTCCGGAAATAAAACCGACATCCATAGGTCCCCATGTAATAATATCCTTAATGCTCTTTCCCTGATAAATCAGGTCACTCATATTATGTTTCGGCACAGCCCCAAACATAATCTCAATATTGGCAAGTCCGAAATCCGCATCCAGTATGATGACCTTCTTTTCCATTTTACGGAACTGGATTGCCAGATTAATTGCCGTATTCGATTTTCCAACGCCGCCTTTTCCACTGGTTACGGTAATAACCCTCGCCGTAGGCTTACTGCGTTTTACATTACTCGCCTTTATAATATTTCTTAATTGTTCTGCCTGATCCATTTTCCATCCCCGACCTTTTGATCTTTTGTATTGAATCGTATTTTCGTACTATTTCTGCTTTCCTCCAAGCAGCCTTTTCACAGTCTTCTGCGGATTAAAATTCTCGATGTCATCCGGTACATTCTGTCCGCAGGTCACATACGACAGCGGCGCACCGGTATAAAGCTTCAGATTCAGCAGATTTCCAAGTGTTGTGGTTTCATCCAGCTTCGTGAAAATCAGCTTGTAATCCGTCATATCCGAATAAGTGTCCGCAATGCTTAACAGATCCCGGTACTTCGTTGTTGCACTCAATACCAGAAATACTTCTTTTTCGATAATTCCATCCACAGAATGGAGCAATTCCTTCATTACTTCCTTCTGCTCGGTATTCTGATGGGAATGTCCTGCTGTATCCACTAAAATATAATCATAATCTTTAAAGTCCCTCATTGCCTGACTGATTTCTTCAACCGAATAAATAATCCGGAACGGAACCTCTAAGATATTCGCATAAGTCCGCAACTGTTCGGCTGCGGCAATACGGTAAGTATCCGCAGTAAGCAGTGCCACCTTCTTACCTCCGTCCACACAGAAGCGTGAAGCAATCTTGGCAATTGTTGTGGTCTTTCCGACACCGGTAGGTCCAATGAAGAATATCATCTTCGGTCCCTGCGCAGCCGGTGTAACGCCTTCCGGCTTTCCGAATTTCAGAATCATCTTCTGATAAATATTCGAAAGTGCATAATCAAACGGCATGTTGGGCTTGTTGGATTTCTCAATTTCATCAATGATCTGGTTAGCATACTTTTCATTGACTTCATTTTCCAGCATCGTATTATAAAGGAGCTTCATAAACTGCTCCATTTCACTCGGAGATTCCTCTTCCGTGTCTTCTGCCTTATCCTCTGTCTTCTCCTCGGGCTTCTGTATCTGCTGCTCTAAGAGAAAATGAAGGCTGTCGAGCTTTTCTTCAATGGCTGCGCTGTCTGTGCACTTCTCATCCGGACTGCCCTGTTCCTTTTTCTCTGCTGCTTCCTGCAACAGGGATTTTTCACTGACGGAGCGGATATTGGCAATGGCATCCGTCAGATTCCGGTTCACTTCCGGCACTGCTGTCGGTCTTACCGGTTCTTCCTCAAGTGCCACCGTCACTTCAACCATCTGGGGCTTTAAAAAACTGAACAGTCCCTTCTTCTTCACATTCCGGACATTCATAATAACAATGCCGTTCCCTAATTCCTTTTTCGCACTTTCTACTGCTTCTGCTTCTGTTTTTCCTTGAAATTTCTTGATTATCATGCTGTCACCATTCCTACCGACTGTAATTCTACATTATTTTCCACTTCATTATAGGATACTACAATTAAATCCTTCACATAATCCTCCGTCAGCCGTTTAAAGTACATACGGACAATCGGGGAAGTAATGATAATGGGATTTTTTCCCAGGTTTTCCAGCTTCGCAATCTCTGTTTCCACAGATTTGATAATGGCTTTTGTACGTTCCGGATCCAGTGTCAGATAAGCGCCGTTTTCGGTCTGCTTTACACTGGCCATGATTTCCTGCTCAATCTTCGGATCCAGTGTTACCACGCTCGTTGTCTCATTTGGCGGGAAGAACTTGTTAGAAATCGCCCGCTTCAGGCTCTGACGCACATATTCGGTTAAGATATCCGTGTCCCTCGTCGATGGTGCATAGTCTGCCAGTGTTTCAAAGATCGTCAAAAGGTCACGGATGGAAATTCCTTCCTTAAGCAGATTCTGTAATACCTTCTGTACCTCGCCAAGTCCAAGGAGCTTGGGAATCATCTCGTCTACCAGGGAAGGATTGGTTTCCTTTAAGTTGTTCACCAGATTCTGTACATCCTGTCTGGTTAAGAGTTCTGCAATATGCTGGCGGATAATTTCCGTCAGATGGGTTGCAATGATGGACGGCGGATCTACTACGGTATAGCCAAGGCTCTCGGCACGTTCCCGCTGTCCTTCCGTAATCCAGATGGCAGGCAGATGGAAGGACGGTTCAAACGTCGGAATACCTGTAATCTCTTCCTCCACATAGCCCGGATTCATTGCCATATAATGATCAAACAGGATTTCGCCTTCGCTCACCTGAATGCCTTTAATCTTAATAATATACTGATTCGGATTTAACTGGATGTTATCACGCAGTCGTATGATCGGCACTACCGTACCTAATTCCAATGCAATCTGTCTTCGGATCATAACCACACGATCCAGCAGGTCGCCGCCCTGATTCACATCCGCTAACGGAATAATTCCGTAACCAAACTCCAATTCGATCGGATCCACTTGCAGGAGACTGTTGACATTCTCCGGCTGCCGGATCTCTTCTGCCGCTGCCTCCTCCGTATCGACTTCATTTTCAATCTGTGCTGTCTCGATCGTTCCCGCAATCACACGTCCCGTCACCACAAAGACCAGTCCCAGTCCCAAAAAGACCACCGTAGGAAGCGGAGTGATGATACCAAGAGCTGTGATAATCGCTCCTACCAGATACAGGGCTCTTGGCACACCGAACAGCTGTCCGATCAGTACCGAGCCAAAGTCGGCATCCTTCGATCCCTTTGTAACCAGAATACCTGTGGAAAGGGAGATCAGAAGGGAGGGAATCTGGCTCACCAGTCCATCACCGATTGTCAGAATGACATATTTATTAAGTGCTGCGGTAATGTCCATATTCTGTCGCAGCACACCCATGGCAATACCACCGATGACATTGATCGCGGTAATAATAAGACCTGCCGTTGCATCTCCCTTTACATACTTTACCGCACCATCCATGGAACCGAAGAAGCTTGCTTCTTCCTGGATTTTATCTCTCCGCCGCTTTGCTTCGGCATCGTTGATTGCTCCGGTATTTAAGTCCGCATCAATCGCCATCTGTTTACCGGGCATTGCATCCAGAGTGAATCGTGCCGTTACTTCAGCAACACGTTCGGAACCTTTATTGATAACCATGAACTGCACGATCAGCAAAATCAGGAATACAATCGCACCGACAATCAGGTCACCGCCGCCAACGAAGCTTCCGAAGGTTGCTACCACCTGTCCCGGATCTCCCGTCGTCAGAATCAGACGGGTGGAGGATACATTCAGTGCAATACGGAAAATCGTGGTAAATAACAGAATGGTCGGGAAGAACGACATATCCAGTACTTCCTTGGAAAACATCGTGGTAAACAGAATTGTAAATGCAATTGCAATATTACATGCAAGCAGAACATCCAGAAGCCAGCTTGGAACGGGTACAATGAGCATTACAAAGGCTGCTACGATATATGCTGCTACACCAACGTCTGCCTTTTTCATGTCTGCTCTCCTTTCCTGTCGTCTTCGGTCTCTTTCATCTTTTATACTTTACCTTTCAGATGATATACGAAAGCAAGAACTTCCGCTACCGCCTGATAAAGCTCCGGAGGCACCAGCCCTCCGATATCCACATTGGCATAAAGCATACGCGCCAATGGCTTATTTTCTACAATTTCAACATCGTGTTCCCTGGCAATCTCCTTGATCTTCTGTGCCAGGTAATCCTCGCCCTTCGCAAGCACATAAGGGGCATCGTACTTGTCCGGGTCATACTTAATCGCTACCGCAAAATGTGTAGGGTTCGTGATAACAACATCCGCCTCCGGGAGCTGCTGCATCATTCTCCGCTGGGAAGCCTCACGCATACGCTGTTTCTGCTTTCCCTTGATCTGCGGATCCCCTTCCTGATTCTTATATTCGTCCTTGACCTCCTGCTTGGTCATCATCATATCCTGCTTGAACTTCCATTTCTGGTAAGCAAAGTCAAGTAACGCAATAACCACATAGGCTGCCGCCACCTTGATTCCCACGGCAAACAGAATATCTCCCACAAGCCCGATCGCCTGATACAGGCCAATATCATACAGCAGATACAGATCCGAGGCATATTTCTGAACCTCGGAAAACGCAATATAACCGATCACACCGATCTTTGCAATGGATTTGAGCAGCTCTACCAGTGAATTCTTAGAGAAAATTCTGCCAAATCCCTTTACCGGATTTAATTTGCTGAACTTAGGCTGCAGCGGTTTTCCGGTAATCTTCCATTTGACCTGCACCACATCACAGACAAAGGCAATGACAACGGCAATCAGTAAAACAGGTCCCATCATAATGATCATCTGCAGAATCATCTGACGCAGGATCACGGAAATCGTGGCAAATGGAACCGCACTGTCAAACATCTGGATGGCATCCGGAATCTCATTATAGATTCCCCGGAAATAGTTCACGAAGCTTTCTCCGAGCGTTCCTGCATAAAACCGGACAATCAGAAACAGTGCCAGAATTCCGGCGGCATTGGCAACCTCCTTACTCTTGGCAACCTGCCCTTCCTTCCGGGCATCCTCTAACTTCTTAGAAGTCGGCTGTTCGGTTTTTTCTCCACCAGGACCATCCTTGGCAAAGAACTGAAGCTGATATTCCAACACCAGGACCAATCCTCCTAACTCATTGCCTCTACGAAGCTCACCATAACCTTCTTCATCTGGTCAAAGACAAAGCCTGCCGCATCCGGCAGCATTGTCATGGTTAAAAATAACACCCCGACACCGACCAGAATCTTCAACTGGATACCGACCGCAAACATATTAAGCTGCGGAGATACCTTCGCCAGTACACCGAGGATGGCATTCAGCAGAATCATCACGACGAAAACCGGCAGACAGATCCGGAATCCAATAACCACAAAATCTGTCATAAAACTGATAAAGCTGGTCAGCATTTTATTAAAACGGAATACGGTTCCGTTAATCGGAATCAGCGTATAAGCTTCCACAAACGCTGACAGGAGATAACGGTACATTCCTGAAATAATCAACATTAACATAATCATGTAATTATAAATAACACCCGATATGGATGTCTGCTGTTTCGTTGTCGGATCAAACATACTCGCCATGGACAATCCGATATCCATATCCACGATCTGTCCGGCAAAGGCCATGATCGAAGTGCAGAAATTTGTTCCGAAGCCCAGCAGAATACCCGTAACAACCTCTTTCATCACAATTACCGTGTATTCCAAAAGCCCATTATAGACAATCTCGGTTTCCGGCAGGCTGTGATACAAAAGCAGGGTAATAAAAAAACTTAATCCGGCGCGGATTCTCACCGGTGTATTTCCCATACTGAAAAACGGTGCAATAAAAACAAAGCTTGCCACCCGCACAAAAATCAGCAGAAAATACAGTAATTCATTGTAAGTAAAATCATAATTGATCATAAGCTACCTGATGTATAACGGAAAATCAGACCACAAACGGATCATAAACTGTGTCATTTCATTCAGCATCCAGTGCCCCAGTACAATCAGGGTAAGAAAAACTGCTATGATTTTCGGAACAAAGGTCAGTGTCTGCTCCTGAATGGATGTGACCGTTTGAAAAATACTGATAATCAGACCAACAACCAGCGAAACCAGTAATACCGGCGCTGCAACCTTAATTACCAGATAAAGAGCCTCACTCGAAACGGCGGTTACCTCTTCAATCCCCATTTATTTTACTCCTTCCCGAATTTTAAGCGTATCCTTAAGCCTATCCCTAATAGAAGGTCTTAATCAGATTACCGATAATCAGACTCCATCCATCCGCCAGAATAAATAAAAGTATTTTAAACGGCATGGAAATCGTCGTGGGTGGCAGCATCATCATTCCCATTCCCATCAAGGTAGACGCCACAACCATATCAATTACAATGAACGGGATATAAATATAAAAACCGATAATAAATGCAGTTCTGAGCTCACTGATAATAAAGCTTGGGATCAGAATTTCCGTTGGAATTCCATCCAGTGTTCCGTCCCATTCTTCTCCACTGATTTCAAAGAAAAGTGTGACATCCTTTGTCTGAGTCTGCCCATACATAAACTCTCTTAAAGGCTGTAATCCTTCATCAAAAAATTCCTCCTGCGTGATCTCCCCGTTTTCAAACGGAACCAGCGCCTCCGTATAAATCGTTGTGATTGTCGGGCGCATCACGAAAAAGGTTAAAAACAAAGCTAACCCAATCAGTACCTGGTTTGGAGGCGCTGTTTGGGTGTTAAGTGCTGCTCTGGTAAAATGTAACACAATGAGGATTCTGGTAAATGAGGTGAGCATGATCAGCAGAGTAGGTGCCAGTGCAATCAGCGTCAACGTAATCAGAATCCTTAAAGTCCCGTTAATCTGTCCATTACCCTCATTACTGGTAATGGTAAAGGTGTTGCCGATATTCAGTTGGGATAAATCATTCTGATCCTCGGCGGTTCCGGGATCCTGTCTTGTGGTACTCTCCGTGCTCTCTCCGGTAAGCCCCGACGATGTGGAAGAGGCCTGTACGGAAAACTGCGGGATAATACACAATATGCCTACCGTCATCAGCAGGCATACTGTGTTTATGATCTTTTTCATAAAGTGCATCATTTATTCTTTCTCTTTTTTCCCCAGCTTCTTCACATTAGCAAATACTTTGGAAAAGTCCATCTGCTGCTGTCCGTCATCTGTTGTAAGTATCAGCTCTTCTTCCGACAATTCGGTCAGCATATGTACTTCGTCCTTACCAATGGCTATCAGGACATACTTCGTCCCGGCACGCACAATCTGCAGATACTTGCTTGAAGTAATTCTGCAGGTTTCGATGACTTCCAGATTGTTCGCATTGCTCTTCACCTTCTGGTATCTCGCGATCCAGCGTGTTGTAAAATAGGTAATCACCAGAACAAACACAAACAATAGCAGGACGGTCAGAAACTGGAGATAGCTGTCTGTCCTTGATGTAATTGCAAGGAGCATACTAACCCACTACTTTCTTAACGGCTTCCAATACACGGTCGGCCTGGAACGGCTTCACAATGAAGTCCTTTGCACCTGCCTGAATAGATTCAATAACCATCGCCTGCTGTCCCATAGCAGAACACATAATAATAAGTGCATTGGAATCAGCTTCTTTAATCTTCTTTAAAGCTCCAATACCATCAAGCTCCGGCATGGTGATATCCATCAGAACTAAATCCGGTTTTAACTCATTGTACTTCTCAACCGCCTTTAATCCGTTTTCAGCTTCTCCTACAACATTGTATCCATTCTTGGTGAGAATGTCCTTAATCATCATTCTCATAAATGCTGCATCATCAACGATTAAAATATTCTTTGCCATAGTTTTTTCTCCTATTTCTAGTTAATTATTTCGGTTACCCGAACACCAAAACTCTCTTCGATTACAACAACCTCGCCTTTAGCCACATACTTGCCATTTACAAGTACATCAATCGGTTCTCCGGCAATTTTGTCAAGCTCGATGATTGTTCCCGGTGCAAAATCCAGGATTTCCGCAATAGACTTCTTTGTTCTGCCCAGTTCCACGGTAACTTCCAGTGGAACATCACGGATCAGACCAATATTCTCCTGCCCTGCAATTGAAGAAGCCGTATTATTGAAGCTTTGGAACTGTGCCGGCTGTACATTCATGGGCTGTGCATTCATCTGGGGCATTCCCATATTCATTCCCATGTTCATCTGGGGCATTCCCATGCCCATATTCGGCATTCCCATATTCATGTTCGGCATTCCCATACCCATATTCGGCATTTCCATATTCATTCCCATGTTCATCTGGGGCATTCCCATATTCGCAGGATTACTCATCGTCCGATTCTCATCCATGGCTGCTGCCGGTGGAACATACGGTTCGGGAGCCGGTGTCGGTGCAGGCTCTTTTGCTTCCGGTGCAGGTCCTGCTTCAGCAGAACCCGATGCAACAAAGGTTTCATACAGGCTTCTTGCAAAGGATACCGGATAGAGCTGCATAATCGTACTGTCTACCAGGTCATCAATTTGCATTCGGAAAGAAATTTTAACAAAGTTTCCTGCCAGGAATCCTTCTATCGATTCCCCGTTTTCAAATTCTTCCAGATTTAGGAGACTTGCTTCCGGGGGGCTTATACCAATCACTTTTCCAAGCATTGTGGAAAGTGAAGTTGCCGCTGAGCCCATCATCTGGTTCATTGCTTCTGAAATAGCGCTTAAGTGGAGTTCTCCAAGTTCCCCATCGGTATTGGTGCCATCACCACCCATCATCAGATCTGCAATAACCTTTACATCATGTTCCTTAAGCACCATAATATTGGCGCCGTCCAGACCTGCTGTATATCTGATTTTAATAAAAACGCACGGTCTCTGGTAATCCTCAACGACAGTGTCCCAGGTAGCCATCGTAACTACCGGTGTCGTAATATTAACCTTATGGTTGACCAGTGAATATAACGTTGTTGCAGAAGATCCCATGCTGATATTGGCAATCTCACCAATCGCATCACGCTCTATATCGGTCAGTACATCTTCACTTGCTTCTGATGGAGAAGCTGTGTCCGCTGATGCGGCTGTCTGATCTGTTGCTGCCTGATCTGCAGCCGGCTCGTCATTGGAAGCATCATTGCTGTTACCGGACAAGTCCATTCCGTTGAGTAGTGCATTTATTTCATCTTGCGTCAGCATTCCGTCCATGCCTTACTCCCCCTCTCTGATTACTGATGTTACCCGGACAGCATATTTGTCCTGACTCGAACCGGGCAATGCCGTAAATTTACGGATATTTCCTACATAGACTGACATTTCGGAATTCACGTTGGTATCCAGCCTTATAATATCACCACACTGAAGACCAAGGAAATCATTCACGGATACCTGGCTCCTTCCAAGCACCGCCCTTACAGGGACATCCACTCGTTTAATCAGAGCCTCGATGTGCTCCTCATAATCTGTGGAATCATCCTTCTGCATAGTTGAAAACCAGTATTTCGTATTCAATTTATCAATGATGTCTTCCAGTGTAAAATACGGAAGACAGATATTCATAAATCCTTCCACATCACCGATCTTTACATTCATGGTCACAATCGCGATCATGTCACTCGGTGCAATGACCTGTGCGAACTGTACGTTCGTTTCAATCCGGTCAAGCATTGGAGAGATATCCAGCACATTTCTCCAGGGTTCCCGCATCAGCTGCATACACACAATCATCATTTTCTGAATAATGGTCATTTCAATTTCAGAAAAATCACGATTTCTTTCCAGAGGCATTCCCTGTCCTCCAAGCATACGGTCAATCATGGCAAATCCAAGATTCGGTGCTAATTCTATAATAACATTACCTGTCAAGGGTTTGAAATCCACAATTCCCAAAATAACAGGATTGGAAAGTGCATTTGTAAATTCGGAGAACGTTACCGTTTCTGAACTCGCCACCGTCGCCTGCACGTTCTTGCGCAGATAAACCGGCAAATTCGTTGACAACAGCCGTCCATAATGTTCATATATGATTTCTAATGTTCTCAGGTGCTCCTTTGAGAATTTGGCAGGACGTTTAAAGTCGTAATCTTTTATCTGCTTTTCCTTTGGTTCCTGCATCTGCTCCATATCAAGCTCGCCAGTGCTTAGCTGATTGAGCAGTTTATCAATTTCATCCTGCGATAGTACCTCGCTCACCGGTTCTCACCTCCTTCTTTCTTTACGCAGCTATATGCGTATTATTGATAAAGAGGATTGCTTAAGGTTACATCGAAAATGAAATCAGATCCATACAATGCACGAATTCTGTTCAGGATATCATCTTTTACTGCCTGCGGATTCTCAGAAGCTTCTTCCATGGTATACTGGCTGAAGGCATCTGTAATCTCGCCCTTGATGAGATCTACCTTATTCTCAAGGTCTGCGGAATAAGTCTTGTAGTCGCTGTTTTTCTTATTCATGGAAAGTACAATCGAGGTGCTCACATAGTGAACTTTCGTGGCAGTCTCTCCATTACTGTCGGTAATGACAGAAGGCTTTAACTGGATGGTCATATCCGCGATGGTATAGGTATCAATATCATCAATGGTAATTGCTTCTTCTTCCTGTGCTTCTCCATCTGTTCCAAGTTCCAAATGAATGGCAGATGCTACCTGCGTAACAAACGCTGCGGTCTTCTTATTGGTATTCAGTACACTGAACATCATAATCGAGGTTAAAACAATATTGACGATCAGCAATACCAGAATTGCGACCGAAATGAGGTTTTTCTTCATGATGGTACACCTTTCTTAGTTATAAGAACTTAATGCGTTATAGATCCGGATTTCCACACGACGGTTCATGGCTCTGCCCTCCGGCGTGGAATTATCCGCAATGGGAACATATTCGCCTCGTCCCGAATGCTTTACTTTACTCATGTCAAGCGTGGTATTATCCCGCAGATAATAGAATACGGAAAGTGCACGCCCCGCACTCAGTTCATCATTGTTCGAATACTTCGCTCCGGACATGGGAACATTGTCCGTATGTCCTTCTATTTCAATTGTCCCTTCTGCAAACCGCTGCAGGATAATTCCGAGCTGGTTCATCATGGACAGAGATTCCTGTTTTAATTCTACACTTCCTGAATCAAAAAGCAAGGCTCCATTTACCGTAAGCTGCACATACTGGGAAGTAAATTCAATATCCACTTCTTTATCCAGATTTTTTTCTTCAAGAGCTTCTTCCACCTTCCCTGCCAGTTCCTCGGACTGTTTGAGCTGTTCCTCGTCTACCATCTCCTTGGCTTCCTCGAATTCCTTGGGCATTTCTTCTCCCTCGGGATTCATACCGGTGCTGTTGATGTAGTCATCCAGCTCATTCAGCTGGCTCACACCGTTACTGATCAGCATACCGTCACCGATCGCCGAAGCGCCTCCGCTGAAAATACTGAAGGTCTGGTTAAAGGATGCTGCCATCAGTTCAAACTTCTGGGCATCCATCGTAGACATGGAAAACAACATAACGAAGAAACATAACAGGAGGTTCATCAGATCTGCGAAGGTTGACTGCCACGCGGGCGCCCCCTTCGGCGGTTCTTCCGGCTTTCTCTTAGCCAACCTCTTCACCTCCCTCGGCAGAAGCACTTGCACGGTCTGCCGGAGCCAGGAAGGATTTCAGCTTTTCTTCGATGACACGCGGGTTTTCACCTGCCTGAATCGAAAGCAATCCTTCAATAGCAATTTCTTTCATTGTAATTTCATTTGCATTATTTAACTTTAATTTTGATGCAACCGGGGCACAAATCCAGTTGGCAAGCAGGGATCCGTATAAGGTGGTAATCAACGCTACCGCCATGGAAGGACCGATACTGCTCGGATCGTCCATTTCATAAAGCATGTTAACCAGACCGATCAACGTACCAATCATACCCCAGGCAGGACCCATCGCGCCGAGGTCTTCCCAGAAGGAAATTTTGCTCTTATGACGTTCTTCGATGCTGACAAGCTCCGTTTCCAGAATGCCACGTACCAGATCCGGGTCTGTACCGTCTACGATCAGAAGGATTCCCTTCTTCATAAATTCGTCATCCAAATTGCCTGCGGCCTCTTCCAGGGAAAGAAGTCCTTCCTTACGTGCCACATTCGACAGATCAATAATCTGGCTGATCATCGACTTCACATCATTCACAGGAGACTTGAATACAAGCAGAAAGCTCTTCAATCCGGCCACATAATCCTTCAGGGTTGTCGATGCCATGATCGCAAAAAAAGCGCCACCAAATGTAATAATTGCTGACGGGGGATCTATGTATCGGCCAAAGTTCTCTGCACCCGCATTACTGATAATACCATACACGCACATGCCAAAACATAACACTAAACCAATAATTGACGCTAAATCCACTTTGTATCACCTTTTTTACGTTAATTCGCAAAAATATCCTTTCTATAAGATTTTACAAGATTTTTCACATCTTGTCTACTTTCTTTTACAATTATTTTCCTGCCGGTCGTAAACAGGACTACCGTATCCGGCGTTTCTTCAACAAGTTCAATGAGGTCGGGGTTTACTAGTACTTTTCTACCATTCATCTTTGTAAGTTCAATCATCTGCTTCCACCTCCGGGAAAACGGCTTAAGGGAACGGGCAGTTTCTGCCCGTTCCCTCAGCTCTTTATGCTCTTTGAAGCTTCCTGCTTCCCAATTGTTTATGTATCTGTTTTACGTTTTCCATTAACGTTTCAGATTGGTTAACTCTTCCAGTAAGGTATCGGATACGGTAATAATTCGGCTGTTTGCCTGGAAACCACGCTGGGTTGTAATCATTTCGGTAAACTCTGCGGAAAGATCCACGTTACTCATTTCCAGTACGCCGGAGTTCATATAGCCGCCGTTTGCCGTAATATCTTCGCCGACTCCGTTAAAGTCACCGGAGTTCTGTGTTGCGGAATAGAGGTTATCTCCTTCCTTGGAAAGACCGGATGCATTGGCAAAGTTTGCAACTGCGATCTGTCCTAACAGTCTCTTCTGGCCATTGTCATAGGAGGCATAGATCTTACCATCCTTCTGGATGGCGATACCACTCATTTCACCGACCTTACGTCCGGAACCAAGTCCCTTGCTATCGCCCTTCGATCCTACGAAAGTAGAGCTTCCGTTGTTGTTCTGGTTCGAGGTTGCGGAAAAGTCTGCGGTAATATCATCAAAGCTCGGCAAATTATCCTGGTTAAAATCAAAGGTAATGGAGCTCTGTCCAGTTGCTCCATCTGCTGTACCTACACTTAAGAAAGAACCATCTTTCGTACTGTAACGAAGATAAGCTGTCGTTCCATCTGTTTCCGGTCCAACGGTACCGTCTCCAAACTTCACATAATCGGTAAGTGCAGATCCGTTTGCCACTACACTCTTGCCATTGGAATCAAGAACATCTTCCAGTTTCAGATAAAATACACCATCATCTGCCGAAGTATCTGCATCATGTAACGAGCAGCGTACCGTGTACTTAAATCCCTTGTTATCATAAACCTCAAGATTCACCACTCTTCCTTCGTTACTGGTTACGTTCGTATCATTCGTATCGATAATACCGGAGAAGGTTGCCTGACTGGTTGCTTCTGCCGGATAAGTCATATTGGCTTCGGTCATGACACGGAGTGCTGTTACGGTATCCTGCTTGATGGTGGTAGGATCTTCGGTATCCGGAAGCCATCCCATGACATTGTAACCGGTACTGGTCATGGCAAGGTTACCGGCACCATCCACATAGAAGGAACCGTCTCTGGTAAAGAAGTTCTCACTTCCGTTATTTACGATGAAGAAAGAATCTCCGGTAATCATCACGTCAAACGGATCGTTCGTTGTCTGTGTTGCACCCTGCGTTGTAATTGCGGTTTTAATCGCACTGGTCTTGGATCCAAGACCGATCTGACGGGCATTCGTACCACCGACACCGGTTGTTGCATTCGCACCGGATGCGGCCTGTGTAGTCTGATACATCAGATCACTGAATGTCATGGACTGTGACTTGTATGCGGTTGTATTTACGTTGGCGATATTGTTACCAATAACGTCCATTCTTGTCTGGTGTGTTTTAAGACCTGCCACACCAGCATATAATGATCTCATCATAATGAAATGACCTCCTTGTTTCGAGTCGTCTCTTCATTCCGTCTGTCAGTCGGGAATGTAAGCCTCCGTAAGGTCCGGCTATATAATAACGGCTCCATCAATATTTGTGAAAATATTTTCATCTGTTTCGTTCTGCTGCATTGCGGTTACGACGGTATTATTGGGAATGTTCACAATAAATGCCAGTTGATCCACAAGCACCAGGGATTCTCTGATTCCCTTTTGAGAAGCTTTGGCGGTTCCTGCCTGCAAGCGTTCCTTCTGGTTCTCTGTCAGTTCAATGTTTCTGTTTGAAAGCCTTTGTGCGGCATGCTTGGAAAATCGCACTTCCCGGCTGCTGCCCTGCGTGCTTTCCAGAATTTCCTGAAAGCTTTTCCCATCCGTGGTCTTCACAGGAGTGTTACCCTTTGTTCCGTTCAGGTATTGATCCTGCAGCTGCTCAATCGTAAGGAATCCATTATTCTTCACGATCATACTAGTTCTCCTCCCTGAGAGCCTTATGCTTCCTGCGTCTCATCGACATCTCCACCGGATTCTCCACTTTCTCCGGCCTCTCCTGTGCTTTCCTGTGCACGGTCATGTTCCTTTACCAGTTCTTCCATACGTTCCACATATTTCTGAAGCTTCGTCACATAATCGTTCGGGATAAAGCTCTTCTGGTAGGTTGTCATTGATTCATAACCCTTCTGCAGCGTCTCCACGGTTTCCTTATCGCCATAGGTTAACTGATCAAGGCTCGGAAGCTTGTTCATTGCTACACAGAATGCTACGGCAAGATCATAGGAAGACTGATATTCTTCACTGATGACTGCAGTGACATCGTCTGCGGAATACTTCGTTCCGTCAATCGATACATACGCTTTGTTGTTTTCGTAGGTAACATATTCCACGGTTCCCTGAATCGTCTTGGATTCTCCACTTGAATCGGTTGTGGTGACTTCTACTAATTTTCCTACCATGGAAGATGCTCTGGACAATTCCATTGAGGATGCCATGTTCTGCATCTGCTCTACCTGAGAAAAGGTTGCGTACTGGGATATGTATTCGGTATTGGATGTCGGTTCTAACGGATCCTGATATTTCATCTGAGCTACCAGTAACTGTAAAAAGGCATCCTTATCCATGCCACTGTTGCTTTTTGTTGCTTTCTTCGCAGAGGTTTCTGCTTCGGTCTGCTGGATCTGACCATCTTTTACTACTGCACTTACTGCCATGTTCTCTCCTTTCTGACTTTCCTATGCGGTAAAGTCTACGGTATTTCCGTTTGCTTCCATCATCTTTGCGGCAAGCACTTCTTCTTCGGTTGCCTCTTCTTCAAAAGATGCATCTAAAGAAGCAAGGTTGATTCTTCTGGGCGTTCTGCGCTGCTGTTCGTACGCTTCCTGTCCGGCATTCTCCTGTCCCTGCCACAGGCTGCTCTCAAAGCCTCTGGTGTCTACGGATACTTCAATGGCTTCTACCTTCACTCCCTGATCGTTCAGTGCTTCCTTAAGCTGTATCATCTGTGTTTCCACAGCGGTCTTCACGGCTTCATTCTGTACATGGAACATTGCGGTAATTTCTCCTGCATGGTTCGTAAGCTGTACATGAACGGTTCCAAGACTCTGCGGATGAAGCTGCATTTCAAGGGAATCCACATTCGGAGTAATCCGGATCTTAATGTTGCTTAAAATCTGATCCATAATCTCCTGTGTGTTCGAGGTATAAGCGGTCGTGCTTTGTGTAAAACTGGTTTCGTTTACCGTCACATGATTTTGTAACGGATTGTTGAACATTGTCTGACTGGACGATACATCAGCTCCGGCATCCTCTCCTTTAGAGTTCTGTCTACCTTCCTCCTGCTTCGTGGTATTTCCCGAATCTTCGGAGTCAGCTTTCGTCATTTGAACAGCTCTTGTGACATTTCCGTTGCCATCGGTTTCTAAAGAAACCTCCTGTCCATTCACTCGAATGTCCACATTGATTCTCTGCTCTTTTTCTTCTCCACCGGCATTTTCTGCCACAGGTTCTTCACTAGATGAAACATTTCCAGCGTTTTGCATCCACTCCTGCACATCCGCCATCGCACCGGTCAGTTCTTCCGGGGTCATGGAAAGGATCTGCTGCAGTTCCTGTGTCAGATCACCTGCCATCTGTTGTAATGACTGGAGATCCTGAAAAAGTGCTTCGTTGGTTAATAATGATGAGGGATCCGTTTCGCCACTTAAGGTTAAAACAAGCTGGGATAAATTTGCCGGATCAAGTAACGATACCATATCCATCCCCAGAATCTCCATCGCCTCCTGCAGATCTTCTTCCGACACATCGAGCGTTTCCATAATGGAATTCTTCATCTTGTCGGCGGCTTTGGTGATTTCATCGGCCTGTTCTTCGAAAGAGTCGGTCTTTGACGGCTGTTCCGTGTTATTCACATTGGTAACCTTACGGCTGTCTGTCGTATTCTTCGACATTTCCGTAACGTTCGCCGTTCCGACACTCTTCGTTGTAGCTGACGGACGCGTCTCATACAGATTGCGGTTTCCTGTCGTTGCCTTGTTCATCGCACTTCCGAAATTGTTATCCGTTCCGCTCGTTTTCGAGGGGACGTTGTTTCCGGTGTTGATGTAATTCAGCAGCGAACCCGCATTCTTTACAGGTGCACTCGTCATTTTCTTTCCTCCTATATTATTTTTTCAAGGTACAATAAATATATCGGTCAAAGGAGTAACCTCCTTAAGACTCCGGATCCATAATTTTAGTGAGCTGGGCGGCTATCGTCGGGTCCATCACTCCTAAAATATTCCCCCGGTCTGTCGCATCCATCACACTTAAGATCCGTGCTGCCAGATCGAGATTATCGGTCATATTTTCAATAATGGTAGCTGCCTGTTTCGGTTTCATCTCGGAATAAGCTTTTGCATAGTCCTTAACCTCATCCGTTTCTTCTGTCTGTGCTACCACCTGTTTATACAGATACTCTGCCGTAGCAGGATCCATGGATTCGTAATACTTCTTGTATTCCTCGATTCCGGGCCCCTTGTCGGCATAGACCACTTCTTCATAAAACTGAGTCTTAATCTTCTCAAATTCCAACTGGCTGTCTTCGAACGTCTTCAGCCGTTCAATCTCTGCCTTTAACTGGGAAACCTCATCGGTATTCTCGGTATTGGCAGACTTTGCCCTCTCAAGTTCCAGTTCCAGTTCTTTGATATAATCCACGGCCTCCTGTAAACTGGTGTAGCCACCGTACGACTGGGAATTATCAGTAGATACTTCCGTATCGCTGTTCTTCGGAAGAATCAGATTTACAACCGGCACATCCTTCAATACCGGTGTCAGCACATTACTTCCGAATCCGCCCAGATCAAGCTTTACAACCAGACACAGAATAGCAATCCAGATCAGCACAATGATAAAGGTGACTAAAAATACCGATCCGGTGCTTGTTTCCTCCTCATCGGCAAGATCCGCTTCCTGACTGGCAATTTCCTTTGCTCTTGCCCTTGCTGCCTTCTTCTGGTCCTTCTGTTCCTTTTTCAGTTGTTTCTTTTCTTCCTTCAGACGCTGCTTTTCCGCTTTCGCCTCTTCCGGAGTCATTACATCTTCTACATCCGAACTCAAAATACTCTCTCCTATGCCTTCCTGCCGTATGTATAACTGACAAGCTCATCGATTTCCTTGGATTCTCTGGCGTTTTCGTCCTTCATGAACTGTTCAAACGCCTTCTCACGCAGCTTCTCCTGCGTTTTGCTCTCCTGCATGGCGGTCTGCAGTGCAAGTCTTGCTTCCTCCATGCGGTCTTCTGCACGCTTCACATTAAGCTGCTGGTCTGCAATAAACTCATCCATACGAAGCAGTGCTTCTTTATTCTCAATAATATCCATGATATTCAGAGTGCTTTCCCGTAAAGCGCGCCCCTCGTCTTCATAAGCTTCTTCGCGCTTCTTTAACTGTTCAAGCTTATCCTCTTCCTCGTTCAAGGCTGCTCTTGCTGCCGCAAACTCGTTCTTTGCCTGCTCTTCCAGCTTCTTTTTCACTTCCAGAATACTCTGCATCCGGTATTTAAACTTAGCCATCGAAAATTTCCTTCAACATGGATACGGTCTGTTCAAAGGTAAACTTATCGGACACATCCTGCATCAGGAATTCATTGACCGCTCCGATCTTGGAAACCGCATAATCAATGTTGGGGTTGCTTCCTGCCTTGTATGCACCGATATTAATCAGATCCTCTGCCTCTGCATAAGTGGCCATGACATTCTTAAGCTTGCCGGCATAGGACTTGTGCTCCCTCGTTGCAATCTGGCTCATGCAACGGGAAATACTCTGCAACACATCAATCGCCGGATAGTGGTTCTTATGTGCCAGCTTACGATCCAGCATGATATGTCCGTCCAGAATGCTTCGCGCCGTATCGGTGATCGGTTCGTTGAAATCGTCACCGTCTACAAGTACAGTATAAAGCCCGGTAATCGAACCTTTATCGGAACATCCGGCACGCTCTAAAAGCTTTGGCATCTCGGAATAAACACTCGGCGGATAACCACGCGATACCGGCGGCTCTCCACTTGCCAGTCCAATCTCTCTTTGTGCCATGGAAAAACGGGTCATGGAGTCCATCATCAGAAGGACATCCTTTCCCTGATCACGGAAATATTCTGCAATCGCCGTTGCTGTCTGCGCTGCTTTCTTACGCTCCAGCGCCGGTTTATCTGAGGTTGCGACCACAACGACCGAACGCTTCATGCCCTCCGGTCCTAAGTCACGCTCAATAAATTCACGCACCTCTCTGCCTCGTTCGCCGATCAGTGCGATGACGTTAATATCTGCTTTGGTATTCCGGGCAAACATACCCATTAAAGTAGACTTTCCTACACCGGAACCTGCGAAAATTCCGATTCGCTGTCCCTTGCCAACCGTAATCAGTCCGTCTACGGCCTTTACTCCCAGAGGAAGGACCTCGGAAATAATCTTTCGTGACATGGGATCCGGGGGCTTTGCCTCTACCGAATATTCCTCACCCGATAAGACCATCTCTTCATTGGGGCGTCCCAATCCATCCAATGTATGGGATAACAGGGAATCATCCACACGCACCTTTAACGGTGCTCCGGTGTTCTCCACACTGCTTCCCGGTCCGATTCCTTCGACATCCTCATAAGGCATCAACAGGTTTCTTCCGTTACGGAAGCCGACAACTTCGGCAAGTGCCGGTTTACTCCCTGCATTTGCCGCACTGGGGTAAATCATGCAGATATCACCCAGCTTGGCAGACGGTCCTGCCGACTCAATCGTGAGGCCCACGACATTTACTACCTTTCCACGTACCTTAAATAAACTGTCCGTGGATACCGATCTATATTTATCAAACTGAATATCTGAAAGATCCATCCCGGTATTTCCTTTCTGCTTCTTTCTCAGGACTTCTGATAAGCAAGCAGCATTAACCGGCGTTTCAATTCCGCAAGCTCGGTATCGAGCGAGCAGTCATACACGCCGCCTTCTGTTTCAATCATACACTGTGCCCGTGCAAGCGTTGCATCCGAAACGATCTCCACCGATCCGCTCTGCATGCCGGCCTCTTCAAGGAGCGCTGCCTTCTGTTCCTGCACATAAGCATAATCTTCCTTCGCTACATGAATGATGACAGATCCTGTACTGTCCACCTTCAGCAGCGTATCCTGTAAAAGCTTCAAAACCAGTTCCTTATGTTCCTTCGCTTCCACCTTGAAAATATGGCTGTAGACATCACATAAGGTATCGACCATCAGTGGTTCCATTTCCTGCAGCTTCTGCTGGTATTCCTGTTCCTGCTGCAAGCGTTCGTCTTCACACTGCTTCTGCAGTTCCTGCACAGAGTCAAGTCCCTTCTGGTAGCCCTCCTGATACCCCTGTTCATTGGCCTCTTCAAAGGCTTTGGCTTTCATCTGTTCGATTTCGAACTGTGCCTGTTCCTTCTCCTGCTCAATCTGTGCCTGCAGGCTGGCAAGCTCATTTCTTGCCGCCTCAATCTCCTGATTTAACTGTTCCTGCTCCTGAATGGAGGCATTCTGCATGGAAGCAGCTTCTGCATCCGGTTCTAATAAAACGTCGACCTTCTCCGCATTCAGTCCTTCCGTAAAACCATCCTGTGCCGCAACAAGCTCTCGTTCCGGCTGACGGTTTCTACGCTCGGCTTCTTCCTTAAGACGCTGCTCCAGTATCTCATTCATGTCAATCACACGGGCATCCTCGCCCAGGTGAACGAAGCCCGCTTTGTATAAATTACTAGACAATGATCTCGTCACCTCCGCCTCTGGAGATTACGATTTCTCCGGAATCTTCCAGCTTACGGATGATATTTACAATCTTCTGCTGTGCCTCTTCCACATCCTTCATACGCACAGGGCCCATGAATTCCATGTCTTCCTTAATCATAACAGCAAGACGCTTGGAGAGGTTGTTGAAGATTGCATTCTGTACCTGTTCATTCGCGCCCTTAAGCGCAAGTGCCAGATCATTATTGTCCACATCACGCAGCACGCGCTGGATTGCCCGGTCGTCCAGAAGAAGAATATCTTCGAATACGAACATCTTTTTGCGGATTTCGTCTGCCAGCTCCGGCTCTTCAATTTCCAGGCTCTCCATAATGTGTTTTTCGGTTCCACGGTCTACCGTGTTCAAAATATCTACGACAGCATCGACACCGCCGATGATGGTGTAATCCTGATTTACCAAAGATGCCAGTTTGGATTCAAGCACCTTCTCCACTTCCTTTACAATGTCCGGGCTCGTCCGGTCCATCACGGCAATACGCTTGGCAACATCTGCCTGACGGTCCGGCGGCAATGCGGAAATAATCAGTGCCGACTGGGATGGTGGCAGATAAGACAAAATCAGGGCGATCGTCTGTGGATGCTCGTCCTGAATAAAGTTCAACAACTGGGACGCATCGGTCTTCCGTACGAACTCGAACGGCTTTACCTGTAAGGATGCGGTCAGCTTGCCAATGACATCCAGAGCTTTCTCTGTACCAAGAGCCTTTTCCAGCAATTCCTTGGCATAACCGATACCACCCTCTGCGATGTACTGCTGTGCCAGACAGACCTGATAGAATTCGTCAATGATCTCTTCCTTGACCTGTGGCGTAACACTTCTGGTATTGGCAATTTCCAGTGTCAGCTCTTCGATTTCTTCTTCTTTTAAATGTTTAAATATCGTTGCCGACTTCTCCGGGCCCAACGCAATCAGCAGGATCGCTGCCTTTTGAAGTCCACTCATATGTTCTTCGCTCATGATTCTCTTTAACCTTCCTTAACGTGTAGGTTTAACCCCAGTCCTCATTCAGCCAGTTGCGTAACAGGCTCGCTGCTGCCTCCGGATTTTCATCTACAAACCGCTCGATCAGCTTTCTCGTCTCGGACATCTGCTCGGTATTGATATTCTCAAGTTCAATTTCCGGCTGGGACTGTAACAGATCCTCCACAGCAAGTTCTTCGGGTTGTTCTGCTGCCTTGTCTCCACGCATGCTGCGCAGTACCACGAAAACAAGCAGTGCCAGAATACCGACAATGAGAACAATCGTCATAATGTCTGTTGCAGAAATGCCTAAGCCTTCGGAATCCACAAACATATTCTCGGAATATGCCATAATGGAAATGTTGTCGGTCGGGAATCCGGTTGCTTTGGATACCATATCATAAAAGCTCTGATCCACGTCAATGGCGGTCTGACCTTCGTTTGCAAGCTTGTACTCTTCCCAGGTAACTCCGTCTAAGAGTCCCTGTGCTTTCACATCATCTTCCCGTACCATGACAATCTTGGTAAACGCACAGGAAATCGAAGAGGTGGTATAATTGATCGTTCCTGCCGGGATCTGCTTGTCCGTAATCCGCTCACTCGGCGTATATTTCCGTTCCTCCTCGGAAGTTGTGGAAGAACTCGAGGAGTTATCCTGATAAACATATTCCTGATTACCGTTGGAATCGGTTCCCGGCACATCGGAATTGCCGTTCGTTGCTTCGGAATTATAGATCCTCTCAGAAGACAGATACCCTTGCGTCTGTCCGTCTGCTACATAAAACTCATGATCCGTCTGGCTGCTTGTGGAAAAATCCAGATCCAGATTGACGGCTACTTCCACCTTGTCAAACTGGTTGGTTCCCATCACTACCTGACGGACGTTATTCTTAACCTTGTTCTCCCACTGTGCCTTCACACTGAGCTGGGAGCTTGCGGTTCCGGAAACACTGTAGCTTTCCGATCCGGAATACAGGGTGTTTCCCTGCGTATCCATAATCACAATGCCCTCTTCGGTTTTATTTCCGATGGCAACTGCAATCGCCTTTGCAATACCGGCTGCAGTATCCTGTGAAATTTCTTCCTTAAGCTCTAAAACAACCCATGCGGAAGAATCCTCCTGCTGGGAAATCAGCGTTCCGTCATTCTCCGGAATATTCAGTTCCACAACTGCGGACTTTACAAAAGAAAAGGTCCCCAGAAGATCCTGTGCCAGTCTCGTTTCCATATAAAGTTCATAACGCTTCTGCTTATCGGATTCCGTCGTACTGAATCCACCGCTTGTCACGTTATCAATCGTATAGGAATTCGCCTGAATGTTGTTGGAGGCCAGCAGCAGATTCGCCTGTGAGAGCTGCTTCTTATTGATGGTAATCTGATAGGCATCGTCTGAAACCTGATAATCGAGTCCTTCACTGTCGAGAATATCTGCAATCTCGGAAGCTTCCTTCGTTGTATCGCAGCTCCGGAGCAGTGTGTACTGCGGTCTTGTCAAGACGGTAACCAAAATAGCCAAGGCAAGAATCACTCCTGCCCCAGCCGATATAATGAACGTTTTTTGTTTGGTGGAAAAGTGATTCCACCATTCCAGAACTTTGTTTAAAAGCTCTTTTACCTTGTCAGCCATGGTCTAACTCCTTAAATCTGAATCTGCATAATTTCCTTGTATGCCTCTAAAAACTTATCGCGTACCGCTACCGTATAGCTCAGTGCCGTCGATGCTTTGCCAAGTGCAATACTAAGGTCATGCGTGTTTTCAGATTCGCCGAGAGCCCATTTGATCTGCTCGTTCTCTGCATCCGAAAGGTATGCATTCGTTGTGGAAAGATTCTCGATCGCTTTATCAAGCAATCCTTCAAACTCTCCGGTAGAATGACTGGCATTCTGAATGGATGTACTTTCTGCTGCCTTACGAATGGCATTCGAAGATATATTGTAAAAACTGGATATATCTACCATGATGTTGTTATCTCCTGCATTTCATTTTATTTCTTTCGGATTCCGGATTAGGACTGTGCAATCTCAAGTCCCTTCGCCGCCATCGATTTGCTTGCGTTAAACGCTGTCGCATTGGCCTCATAAGAACGGCTCGCATCAATGAGGTTCGTCATTTCAGTCACCACATTGACATTCGGGTAAGTCACATATCCGTTTTCATCCGCATCCGGATGGGACGGGTCATACACCATATTCATCTGTGTCCAGGTGTCCTCCTTCACCGAAGATACCTTAACGCCCTGATTCTTATAGCGATCGCTCGCCGTTCCGAAGATGCTGCTGAAGGTTCCCACCTTTGGTCCCTTCTCTTCGAATGTCACTACCTTACGGCGGTAAGGCGTTCCATCCTCAGTACGGGTGGTATTCATATTCGCCACGTTTTCGGAAATGATATCCATACGGTAACGCTGCGCGGTCATTCCGGACGCATTGACATTAAAAGAAGTAAAGATACTCATCTATGTAGTCCTCCTATTTCATAACCATCTTCAGATTGGCAAATTCCTGATTGATACTGTTCATCAATCCGTTATATTTAATCTGGTTCGATGCCAGTTCCACATTCTCGGTATCAATATCCACGTTGTTGCCATCCAGACGGTAGGAATAATTCGCTGCATCGGTATAGACACGTGCCTGTAATTCTTCCGTGTTTAAAGAAGATACCTTGGCATCCATCGTCTCATAACGGCTGTTTCCAAGGGCCTGCCGCAGCTGGGCTTCAAAATTAATATCCTGTCTCTTATATCGTGGGGTATCTACATTGGCAATGTTATTGGAAATAATTTCGTTCCGCTGCCAGGATGCATCTGCTGCTTTCCCCATCACATTAATATAATCAAAAACATTTGAATTGATCATTAGGCATTTCCTCCCTTGTTACATTATAGGAATATTTATCAAAAAACACAAGATTTTTTTAAGTCCCGTGCCTAGTACCTATATACTAATTCATAAAAAAAGGGATCTACGAAGCCTGTCTTCCTAAATCCCTTTAATTCTTCTGAAAACTAATCCTTTAGTTCCTATATTCTGTCTGTATGCAATTCATCCGGAGCACTAACGCATGCTCTCACGCTTTAATTTCTCAACTTCATCAAAAACCATATCGTTCAATACCTTGATATAGGTTCCCTTCATTCCGGAGGATCTGGATTCAATCACACCGGCACTTTCAAACTTCCTGAGTGCATTCACAATCACGGATCTCGTAATTCCCACACGGTCTGCAATCTTGCTGGCAACGAGGATTCCTTCCATGCCGTCCAGCTCTTCAAAGATATGCACCACCGCTTCCATCTCGGAGTAGGAAAGCGTATTGATCGCGGATTTAATCACGGCAAGCTTTCTGGACTCTTCTGCGCTCTCTTCGTTCACGGCACGCAGCATTTCAAGTCCGACTACCGTTGTTCCGTATTCGCAAAGAATAATATCATCTATATCATACTGCTGTTCACACTTGTAAATAAACAGGGTGCCAAGCCGTTCGCCTGCGATCTCGATCGGTGTAATGATGGCCTGGAACTTACGGACATTCTCATCCTCAAAGCCCAGTGTCTCAAGATTCACATTCTCCTTCGTGGAAAGAACCGCTAAGAGACGTTCATTCAACATGCCATCGATAAAGCCGCCTACCTGATCGACAATCAGCTCTGTGATGGACTCTACGCCCTTACAGTCGCCAACACCTAATACCTTACCCTTCTTACTGATCACCAGTACGTTGGAATCAAGAATCTCACACAATACCGAGCAGATGTCATTGAATACCACCTTGCTCGAATTGTTGTTGTGAAGAAGCTTCCCGATCTTTCTTGTCTTATCTAATAACTGTACACTACTCATGGTTCACGCCTTTCCCCCTGTAAACAGATACAAGTATTTGCTATTTAATACCTATTGAACACAGTATAACACAATTGCTCTTTATTTACAATGATAATGCGTGAATTTTTGAATAATTCTATATTACTGCCAAAATTTTCAGAAATTATATGCAATACAGAATTAATCTTCCTTTTTTTCAAGCTTTGTCACATAACCGCAGTTCTCGTTCATGCAGGCCAGCTTATTTCCCTTATAAAGCATTAAGGATCCGCACTTCGGGCACTTGTCTCCGGACGGACGCTGCCATACCATGAAATCACAGTCCGGCGCACCAAGACAGCCGTAATACTTTCTGCCCTTACGGGTCATCTTCTGTACCAGATCTTTCCCGCACTTCGGACAGGCCACGCCAATCTTCTCATAGTACGGCATGGTGTTGCGGCATTCCGGGAAGCCAGGGCAGGCAAGGAATTTGCCGTGCGGACCGTATTTAATCACCATCTGTCTGCCGCAGAGTTCACAGACCTGATCGGATACCTCATCCTTAATCTCCACCTCGGCAAGCTCTTTTTCCGCAACCTTCACTGCTTCATCCAGATCCGGATAGAAGTTCGAAATAATGGTCTTCCAGTTCGCCTTTCCTTCCTCCACGCTGTCCAAAAGGATTTCCATATTGGCGGTAAAGTTCACATCCACAATACTCGGGAACGCTTCCTTCATGATGTTATTCACCACTTCACCAAGCTCGGTCACATAGAGGTTCTTATTTTCCTTCACAATATATCTTCTGGCAAGAATAGTGGTAATGGTCGGCGCATAGGTACTCGGACGTCCAATTCCCAGCTCTTCCAGTGCACGGACTAAGGAAGCCTCGGTATAGTGCGGAGCAGGCTGTGTGAAGTGCTGCTTCTCTTCAAATTCCAGAAGTGTTAACTTCGACTGCTCATCCAGTCCCTTCGTCAACGTATTCGTCTCTTCCTTGTCATCCTCTTGAATGTAAACGCTCATAAAGCCGTCAAAGGCAAGCTTCGATGCAGACACGGTAAAGCGGTGCTTTCCGGCATCGATCTTTACCGAAGTTGTTTCGTAAACAGCCGGAGTCATCTGGCTTGCGAGAAAACGCTTATAAATCAACTGATATAACCGTAACTGGTCTCTGGATAAGGATTCCTTCAATACCACCGGGCTGAATGCAAGGGAAGTCGGACGGATGGCTTCGTGCGCATCCTGGATCTTCTTGTTATCCTTCCGGTTCTCTCTTGCCCCGCCTGCGGCATAGCGGTCTCCGTAATTTTCTTTAATAAAGTCTTCTGCAGCAGCCTGTGCTTCATCGGAAATTCTCGTGGAATCGGTACGCAGATACGTGATGACACCGACTGTTCCGGAGCCTTTGATTTCCACGCCTTCATAAAGCTGCTGTGCAAGACGCATGGTTTTCTGGGTGGAAAAGTTCAGCACCTTGCTGGCTTCCTGCTGTAAGGTTGAGGTTGTAAACGGAAGCGGAGACTTCTTGGTACGCTCTCCCTTCTTGATTTCGGCGATCTCATAGGAGGCTTCCTTACACTCCTTCATGATCTCCTCGACCTGTTCCTTACTCTTAATATTCACCTTGCCCTCTTTCGTTCCGTAATACTTGGCAACGAGAGGTTTCTTCTCGGAGTCAACCTGTAAGGACGCATCCAATGTCCAGTATTCCTCCGGAATAAAGCTGTTGATTTCTTCTTCGCGGTCACAGATAATCCTGAGTGCCACGGACTGTACGCGTCCTGCACTTAAGCCCCGTTTCACCTTTGCCCACAATAACGGGGAAATCCGGTAGCCCACCATACGGTCCAGCATACGTCTGGCCTGCTGGGCATCCACCAGATTCATATCGATTTCACGCGCATTCTTCAAGGATTCCTTCACGGCATTCTTCGTGATCTCGTTGAAGGTGATCCGATACACCTTCTTATCCTCTAACTTCAATGCACAGTACAAATGCCAAGAAATTGCTTCTCCTTCGCGGTCCGGGTCGGTTGCGAGATAGATCTTGTCTGCCTTCTTGACTTCCTTACGCAGATTCGCTAAAATATCACCCTTGCCGCGGATCGTAATATATTTCGGTTCATAACCGTGCTCTACATCAATTCCAAGCTGGCTCTTCGGGAAATCCCGCACATGACCATTGCTCGCCACAACCTCATAATTGCTTCCCAGAAATTTCTTAATAGTTTTCACCTTGGCAGGTGATTCCACGATTACCAGATATTTCGCCATTTCAAACCCCTTTTTCCTGTCAGATCCGGCTTTTGATAAGCGGATCCGTTTTCCTATACGTTCATACGAATACCAACTATACAATACTTCCTAAAAAGTTTCAAGCAGAAATTTCCGATTTATAGTTTAAAAGGAAATTTCTGCCTGATGAATTTCTTCTTATTATATATTGGTTGATCTGCAATTCCTGCCGGATCTTACGTCTGTTTTCCTACGCTACTCAAGAAGGAAAAGCTGCGTACGGGTAAAGGTCACGGAATCATAACCGCGGACCGTCTGACTTCCTACCCCGTCCGGACGCTCCAGTGTCGAAACCACTTCCACATAAATTCTGGCATTCGTAGCTGCCGTGTTATTCTGTAATGCAATCACCGGTGCCTTAAACCGGTAAACCTTTCCCTGCCGGATCTGGGAAGCAGCCACTTCCGTAAGGGCATTGTCCTGCACCGTCCACAGACTGCTTGTAAACGGCGTCACCTGCACCTTCTCATCTCCCACATCAAGGAAAATTCCACCTGCCGCATCCTCATAGTAGAAGTTCACGGCATATGCATTGGAAAGTGTAAGGTTGCTGTTTTTGAACTTAAAGTAAACATCCACGGTTTCATCGAGCAGACCGTTCTGCGCCTCGATTTCCTGATCGAACGGAATGCTGACGCTCGATACCTTCGCCTCATCCGAGTCAAAGCCCGCCACAATATCGACCTTCAGGTTATGCACACCGGCATCATAGGCAAGCATCATGGCATTGACGAACATCTGGCTCTCCTGCAGTCCCGTTCCTGTCGGATTCTGTGCATTTCCCACATCATAAGTGTAAGTGGAATAATCGTCATTTCCGATAAAGACCACATTGCTTCTGCTGTAAAGATAATAGTTGTTCGCACCATCGTTCGGCGAAACATCGTAAGCGTTCTGTCCACTGCCGGTAAATACAAACCATGGTGTGACAAACGGTGTCTGTAAATTGCTTAAATCAAGCAGGTAATCATACGCCTTATGGCTTCTGCCTCCGTCCAGTGACACACTTTTTCCAATGGCATAAGGATAGCGGAATACACTTCCCTCATTCAGTCCGGACGCTCCCAGATTACTCTGTTCATTAAACATACCGGCATCCAGGCCTGCATACCGGAAATAAGGCTTTCCACTTGTCCGTCCAAGGCTGCCGTAGGTCTTACGATCCAGCTGTCCTAACAGCGTCTGATCAAGCAGTCTTGTTCCATCGATTGCTTCCTTTCCGGTCACCAGTACACTATGTCCCTCATTGATATAATTGGCAATCACATTCGGGGCAAAATTCTCCGATCCGTTTCCAAAACCGATAATCAGAAGATCCCACTGGTTCAAACAATCCGGATTCTTGGCAAAGCGTTCATTCAATGTAGCAGAATCAATGGTTTCAATCTCGAACTTCACGTTCATCGTATTCTCTGCTGCCTTCAGATAATAGCCAAGGGTCGAATTCTCCTGCTGGTACAACGTCGCAAGGGAAGTGCCATCCTTCGCTCCAATCTGCAATACCTTAATCTTCTCTTTCGTTCCATCCGTCACCTGCAGGATTCCCTGTACCGAGGATCTGCGGTAGGAATTGTTGTTATCGGCAACCCGGATTCGGAATGGTATGGCTCTTGAACCCGGAGACTCCGTAAAGAGCACCGTTGCCTGTCCGTTATCTGCGGTTGCGCGGAGCACCTTACCCTCGGAAGAAAGACCATCCATACGTTCCGCATCCGTATAACTGCCATCGTCATTCACATCCAGATAAAATTCGGTATGACACTCTCCACCGTAGCCATCCCCGTTCTGATTGGTAATCGCATAGGTAAAGTTTACGGATAATTCTCCATTTGTGGCTTCCGTAAGCGTCAGATCGGTGGTATCCGATACTGAAATCACCGGATGATCGATATTCAGCTGCGCCATGAACAGAATGTTGCTGTGCACATCGTCAATCGTATAAATCCGGTCGGCAAAATCGGTCACCGCCTGCTTTAAGAAATCATACAGCTGCGTATCTTCTGCCACATATTTCGTGTTAATCCTGCCGGCTCCGTTCTTCGCTGACTTCCCGGTAAAGAAGTCATTTTCTACCAGAATCGGATAGCCTGCCCTCATAAAGTCCAGAAGTTCGTTCTTCTTACGCTCCGTAATATCGGACGGATCATACTGCCCGCCGTCGTTCGCTGCCTGATCTCCCGTATGATAAAGCTTATTATTGAGGTCTATATTGTTATAAACTGTACTGCTCCACAAGCTTTCCGCATGATTCAGCTTCTGTCCGTCCAGTCCGATGAACACCAGATTATAATTCTCATTGATGTCCTCCCACTCACTGTTAAATGCCGAGGTGGCTTTGGTTGTCACCTTCACATCGATCTTGCGCGAGCTGCGTAACACCTGCTTCTTTATTGCACCGGTCGCATTACGCTGCCAGTAAAGGGTCGTACTGCTATCCGTCGGGTTTTCTGCCTGCAGATCCGCTTTGTCATTATTGGTCGGCTGTAATTCCAGTATCCGTAAATTGGTAAAATCTGCAATAAATCCAACGGAATAATTAATAATATATTCGATTGCTTTCGCTTTGCTTACATTTTCGGGGATCCGGTTTTCTTCCGAAAGCAGGGCATTTTCAGACTGGATCAGATTCAATACCTCTGAAAATCCGCTTTCCGCGCTTCCTCCATCAAAATTCTCCGGGAAATCCCGGTTAACAAGTGGCGTACTGCTATTTACCACATACACATTCCGGTTCACATAGTGATTGCCGTTATCGGAACGATTCGGATAATCGGAATCATCCAGATGATCAAACAGCCAGTCCGTCGCCGTCTGGGCATCATTCACGTAGGTTTCCAGATCCTCCTTCAGGAACATCTTCGCCAGCTTCTGATAATCCAGACTGCTATAATTGCTGTTCGTAACCGCATCATAATCCACGATCACCGGAAGCAGTTCTACGGCTGCCCGGTACACCAGTGCATACGCATTCTGTCTGGTAAGACCTTTGGTCACCGTATTTCCGTTCTCCGTAACGTTCTGCGTATCCGAAGTAAGATATTGAAGCTTCACCCTGGTACTGTCCTGATTGATAAAGGGAGCGGTTCCGCTCTCCAGATATACGAGATCGGCCTGTTCCAGCATATCCTGTGTTAGGAGATCGGCGCGGATCGTCCGAACCTCAATCTTAAAGTTTTCATTTGCATTATCGCCACCCGAAAGTGCATGAAAAACATACTGTTTCAGCCAGTCACAGCCGCCATTAAACCGGAAATAGGTCGGTGCATTCCGCACCTCCATCCATACCGTCGCCTGCTTCTTCTTATCTGCATCACTTAAGTCTGCTTCATCCGTCAGCTTATAATCTCCCGCTCCCGGTCCTACATAAAGGAATACTTTATCGGTCTTCGAAGGTGTGCCGGAGGGTGAAACCGTTGGTGAAGAAGAAGTACTGGCAGATGCCGAGGCACTTGCGGATGCATCTGCTGATGCAGAGGGACTTGCACTTGCCACAGCAGAGTTTTCATTCTTCACATATACATCATAGGGACGATTGCTGCTGTCTAAAGGAAATTCCTGTTCACTACCCGGAATTACTTCATAAACGGTTCTCGAATCATTTGTAAGATCCGTTACATATTCAAAGGTAACAACATAATAGACGGTTGCGGTTCCTGTTTCAGTTGTAGATACCGGATTTCCATTGGCATTGCTTTGATCATTGCCTGTGCTATCATCATTGTCCGTCTGATCCTCATCCATCTGTTGATCATCCTGATCTCCATCTCCGGAATATGCAGAATCCATTGCTGATGAAGCCACCGGAACTGCACTGGGCGTCGGTGATACGGTCTGCTGCATTTCACTATAATAAATAGAAGGAACAGCAATGGTATAATTCACTTTGTTGCTGACTGTTGTAGTCGTTACCGATAAATCCGAATCGCTAACTACCTTTGGGGTTGCTGTTGGTGTCGTTGCCGGGGTTGCAGATGGCGTCGTGGTACTGTCTTTTGAAGGAGAAGCCGTTGTCACCGCATCTGCTGTGGAGGTAGTTTCACTTCCTGCTGAAGCAGTTGTTTTCGGAGTACCTGACGAACCCGTATTATTCGAATTTGTATTGTCCGAATCTGTGTCATCGGAATCTATGTCATCCGAATTTGTATCTTTGGATGAATTCTGTGAATTCTGATTGTTGTAATATTCATCCAGGGAAACACTGCTGCTTGTCTGAAACAGGGATGCTATGGTTCCGGCATAGACAAATCTACTATCGTTCATGCTATACAAATTCGTAGACGAATTATAATCGGATTTATTAGCATCCGTAATCTGTTCACTGTACTGAATCACATAGCCTTCTGTGAGTCCCGTATCGGAAGATACTTTAAATCGAACCTGATACGTTCCATTTTTCGAATCAAACTGATAAACGGACTGTGATGCTTCTCCGGATCCCTCGTCCTCACTCCAATTACCAACCTTGATATAATCATATCCGGTTTTATCCGGTGTTGCCGTTGGTGTGGCATCCGGATCGGGCTCTACATACTTCTTAAAATAGCCCTTCATCAATCCGCTGTGTGCCGTATCCCCTTTATCCTTATCATCATCCGGAAGCGTCTTGGTATCGATCAGTAACTGCCAGCCATTGGCGTTCGGCGTGTTCAGATCCTTACGTGTATTCCCGCTTCCATAGGCTTCTTCATACTGGAAAAGTGCATCTCCATTACTGTTTCGATATTTCCAGATATCATTTACCAGAGCAGCACGCTTCTCATACGTGGAAAGATCCGCAGAATGATTTTCTGAAAGATCCTTATAAATCTGCATATAATCCGATGCCATAGGCGATTGTCCGTTCACCAGATACCCCAAAGTGCCGGTGCTGATCTCATAGGATGTATTTTCATCCCATGCGTAGGTCGCATAGCTGGGTACAACATCCAGAATCACGAACGGATTACTGTCTCCGGTATGACTTTCCACAACCTGCTTTGTCCCGGTGAAAGACTCCTTCGCATACGTTTCCATCGGTTCCATATGATGGAAGATTCCTACTGTACCAAGTGCAGCCACCAGAACCGAAGAAGTAAAGATCATTCCTATCTTTTTATTCACTTTTCTTTTTCGAGTATTACGCCTTTTCATCTTTCTGCACTCTTTCCATCTCTATTCTGTGGCATGCTCCATCTGCGATCATGCTTTAGTTCCCTGACAGCTTCCAACATTTCAATGCACTGTCATATTGGTATTTTCCATAACAGGAATTACCGCCATTATCCCAGATCTCAATCACATCGACTCCGTTGCTCTGCTGACGCTTCAATTTACATGACAGTTGTTTCCGCGTATTTCCCGTCACATCGCCATCCTGATAAAATATCAGGTCATGCCATACTTCATTACTATTTCCATTCCAGTAATTAGAATCCGACACTTCCGGCACAAAGGTTCGGTAAACCTGTCCATCCAGATTCATATTGAGATTTGCTGTTGTATCTACATACGCCTGGGCCCCCTTGATTCTTGACCACTTCGTCATTCCGGACTGCCACTGATACTTTCCATAAATCCTGCGGATCGTCCAGAAATTGTCCTTCGTCTCTTCTCCTTCAACCAATGTTAACGTATAGGTTTTCGTATTTTTATCGTATTCGCAATAGATTCTGGCACACTTTATTCCCTCTTTGGAGCCATTCAGTAAATTCGTTTCCTCATAACCATTTATATCCTGCCAGTCTTTATACTGCTGCTCTTCCTTTTCCTTCTCAAACGGGAAATTATCCTGCGTAGGAAGCGGATAATACGTCAGGTATTCCTTTCCGTTCCTGCTAAATAAAAGGGTTCCATTATTACTTTCTTTTGCTTCCGACTGTCTTTCCCATTTCTTTCCGTTTACACCGCATCGATAAACCCCAAAAGATATTCTGATCTTTAAGGTATCGTCTCTTGTCTGTTCAATATACGGCTCCACTTCATACGCATTGCTTTCCGGGACATAACGATAATTAACTCCACTAATAGTAATCGATGTGAGGTTATTCGTTCCCTCGGCAATTGCCTGGAAAGACATTCCCCATGAAATGTTGGTTTGCTGCCAGTCTGTCTTATCTAAGTTGGGGAACCGCCAATCCGTTTTCATTTCTCCGGGCAATGGGAAGCATACCCCTCCCTTAAATGCAGAACTGTCCACATCCATGGTTGTCTCCGCAGATATGGTAACATGAATCGTGCTGTTCGAGGATTCATAATATATCGTTCCCCGGTTGGATGTATCATAATTTTGGGATCCAACCAGATTCAACGTTGTTTCCGGACTTCTTGTATACTGGAATCCCGGAACAATATGGTAAGTTCCACTCGTTGCAAGCTGCTGCTTATCCTTGATATTTAACACCGGACTATGCGCGTTCTGGGATAATGATACATACTTATTATCCAGTTCGGTAGAGATATACTGCTTGGAATCTGCATCAAACGTTCTAATCTTCGTCCATTGGGACTGGTCATTTCCCTCACCCACATAAAGACTGTAGGTCATGTTGTTCATAACACGTCTGCTGATACTGATATTCAGGCTGGAATCCTGTGTCTCATCAAAATTCAGATCTCCGAGAACGGCATTCCATGAATTTGATAACAAATTATAATCATCACAGACTATATTTTCGTCCACATAACGTTTCTTGTTATAGGTAAACGCAATCTTTGGCGGTTCCAGTGTCGTATAATAGACTTCACTGTACTGGAACATATCACCATCATAGGCATAAGGTGGTTCCTTCTTCTGGGATACATTGTCAATATATTCCTTCCAGATCACATCATCAGGCTCCGGTCCGATATCGCCTCCTCCTTCCTGCCATTCCTTGTAATGCTTCTTGGATACGGCTTCCAATGCCTGCATATAGAAAGTATATGTCTTCGTCAGATCCAGATTAAAGCATTCCGGCTCAACCCAGATATTCCATCCGGTATTATGATAAGCTACGATCTGATCCGGTTCATTCCCTGAATTATCTACAATCCGGATACAGATTACATGATGGTCAATGGTCGTTGTAAAGCCGGCTAACAGCTCATCCATTTTTATCTTATCACCATATTGTAACTGTCCGCCTGTTGGCTTCGCCGGATTCTTCTTCTCCACAACCTTCAGTGTAATCTCACCCTGTACTGGTCCATATAAACGTCGACTGGACAGGTTTGAGGTTGCACGAATGGTAATTGTAGAACCCACTGTTGCATCGGCCTTGATCCGGATGGTTGCGGTCTCATGATCGGAATCCTGAATGCCATTCTGTAACGAACCGGAACCAGACACAACCGTCCAGTCGGTCAGGTATTTATCTCCTGTCGGATCCTCTCCACAGGAATCGCACTTGTTTCCAAGCTTGACACCATCTACTGTTCCACCGAGAACTACGGTACTTCCCTGCATAACCTCCAGTGCGCCCGGAGTCGTATCATTGGAATCAAGCAGCTTCTCGCTCTCCTTACGTAAGGTAACCTTGGTTACACGCTTCACATAAACAGTAACGGTTGCTTCTGCCGGGCTGTTATCTTCATCGTTCTTCGCGGTTGTGGTAACCTTCACCCGAAAACTCTGGTGGGTTTCCTTCTCGCCGATTTTCAGAATGCCGTTTGCGGCATCTGCCATCATCGTTCCTTCGCCCACTGCTCCATCAATCGACCAGGTGACCGTCTTGTTTAAAAGGTTCGTACCGGTTACCTTCGGTGTAGAGAAATGGAAGGTTTCTCCCGGTTCCAGCACGACAGTCGGCTCCTTCACGCTGATGCTGACACGGACGCGCTTATCCAGAGGTTCAATATCTGCATTATTAATCACTACCTTATTCCGGACGGTAATGTTGTTTGCCATTTCAAATTTACGGGTTCCGGTCTTAAAGTTCAGTTTGAGTTTTACCACACGGCGTTCCTCTACCTGACTTAAATCCACCTGAAAGTCCGTTACATTTTCAGCCAGAAGCACACAATCCGCTTCTCCCGGCATCGGGAAATTTCCACCTGCATCCGCTACGGAGAAATACAGATTCTCATCGGATTTCTGCCAGTAAAACATATAATTATGAAGCTCTGTGGAAGCATCTTCTGCCGGCGCGCCCGGATCTGCATAGGTAGAAAGTTCCTCTGTGCCTTCCTCTTCGCTTGTCGGAGTCGCTGTGTTATAAACGATCAGTGCCTTTTTCTCCGGTGTAAAGGTAAATTCGGAGTCCTTTAATGCTTTCACAGGCTGTTCTCCGTCATATCCTACATAATTGATGCTCTGCGTTGCATCAATAATCACATCCGACATCTGATTTAATGCAAGCTGTGCCTCCTGCTGCACACTGATGTCGTTATTGCCGTTCGCATAATTTCTGGACGTAATGATAATAAAACTGCACACCGCACCGGTCACAATAACCAGTATGGCAATTGCAATAATCAGTTCCACTAAGGAAAATCCACTATTCTGTTTCTGAATCCGTAACTTTTTCCTCATATGTCTCTCCGCTTAACCTTTATCCGGTTCATGATCTTTTATGATCTTCTGCTCTGTCAACTCCCCGATCCACTTGTCGGCTGGTTCACCGCAATCTTTCCGGTAAGCTTGATAAAATCCAGCTTATAATCCCGGTGTCCTCCCTGAATCTCGATCATCTGTGGTGCATCCTTGAAAGAACCGGAAGAACGGTCAAATTCAATACGAATTCCGGCATCTGCTCCTGTCGGAAGTTCTAAATTCGGGGTTCCGGAAGCATCCGTGTAAGTTACTGTCACACGATTACCACCAATCTTCTGCGGATCCTCGGTAACCTCCACAAGCTCACCTGCTTCGCCGCCTTCCTTCTGCTCCATGATATGAAGCTGGCTATAGATGCGGTCATTCTCACCACGATAGACAATCAGCCAGGCCTGCGCCTTTCCCATTGTTGTCACCTTGCAGTCTGCAATCGCCCGCTGCAAATCGTTGGAACACGCCTTGGCATTGGCACTGAACACCATGGAAACGGACAGAACGACCGTACCGATCAATGCTGCAATAATTGCAATGACAATAATCAGCTCTACCAAAGAAAAACCACTGTTATTTTTTGCTAATTTCTTCTTATCTTCTGCCATTTCTGCCTGTTCCTGTTTATTTCTATTGCTGTTTGTTTCCCATTTAATTTCTGCATCTATTTATAACTTTTCTCTGAGTTTCTGTCATTTCACTTCTGGCAATTCCACTATTTCTTTTCATCCTATATAAGGAAGATCTTGCTCTCTTCTATCTGACAGGATCGTTTCTTTATTACTTCTTTATTACTTCTTTATTACTTCTCTATCTCTTCTCCCAGTTCACGTAGCGGACGATCTCGGTATAATCAATGTTCAGATTACCGGCATCATCGGTCGGCGCTTCCTGTGCGCCATCCGCAAGGCTGGTTTCCCCGTTTACGAAGAACGCCATCGGCGTTGTGGTATCTCCCTCCGCTCCGGTTGTCGCATTCAATACCTTATACAATTCCATCTTATTCCGTTTGAGGGAGGATGCGCCATTCGTAGTTGCACCGTTAATCGTAATCGTTCCCTTGGCAATGGCAAGTCCCGTAAAGTTCCGGTCGATCGTAATATCTCCCAGTGAAACAATCAGGCGGATATGGGATGCTTCACCTGCTGCTGTGGAAAGTGTATAATTTCCTGCAGTAATGATTCCCTTCAAACCATCCTCTGTCGTAAACTCCATCGTACCAAATCCATTTTCAGCCAGATAGTCGGTAATGTTTTTCTTAAGTTCCGTTCCGTCTGCCTGCTTTATTGTAATTTCTTTCTTAATCACACTGTCAAAGACATTCTGGAACGTACTTGACGAAGCTCCATCCTCACTTAAATTCGTTGTCAGACCTTTATAAACATTGGCAATCTCTCCGGACTTCTGGAAAACTTCGGCAGTTGTCATCGTATTAGTCGTTGTATTCGTACTTGCAAGAAGACTTACCCCGCTCTGGCTCAACGCATCCGATACCAGTGCATTACCGAGAATCGTATAGGAGTTCTGTGCAGAAGTGTAATCTCCTAACAGGATTCCTCCTGTTGCATATTTCTTAAAATAATGATCAATGGATTCCTTATTGTTTCCATTCAGATAATAGGTCTGATAATACTTTGCAGCATTTTCCGCATCCATTACCAGATAATAATAGGTCAGGGATTTGCTTTCTGTACCACCGCCCACATACTGCGTGCTGACCTTCCGGATATGATTCATGTCTGTAACGCCAAAGTCGGAAAGAGAAAGCATCTTTCCATCGCGCTTGAGCTTGCTTACCGGTCTGTAAAAGTCCACTTCCTCAAACTGCTTTGCATATTCCGAATTCGGATCCTTATAGGCCTGCATTTTTTCTGCCTGTTCTTGTGTCAGCGGATTCTGCCCAATGATGGTTTCTCCCTTATAGACACCCAGACATTCGGTTGGAACAAGGTATGCAATCTGTCCACCCTTCACCGTGATGGACTCACCCATCAGGACTGCCTTTTCATTCTTCTTACTTGCATCCTCTACTGCCGCTGCTGCATTCTGATCCAGTTCTTCCTTCGTGGTATTCGTTCCAATATAGGCACGTCCCGCCAGCATCAGTGTATTTACGCCGCTCATATCCACGGTAGAATTCTGTCCGTTGATGATAATGGCACTACTGCTTTCCTGATCCGTCGGATCTCCTTCAAGTCCGGTTGCCGTAGAGGTTCCATATCCGTAATATTCTTTTGTCAGGGTTGCCCTGCTTCCGCTTCCGGAAAGCGTGAGGTCATTCGCAATATAAGTCTTACTGTCTAAGCTGATTGTTCCGCTCTGCAGATCAAGACTCTTCGCATAGACGCTGCTTCCCGTCTCACTCGCATCACGTACAATGAAGCCCGCACCCGGTCCAACCACGTCAATTTCACCCTTTGAAATTACATATCGGCCGTTATTAATTGCAAGGCTGCTCGCTGGATTGATGGTAATGCCACCTTTGCCATTTTGATCTGTTCCTGCATAAATGCTTCCGTCCCCGGTCACCTGTCCACTTCCCTGTGCCAGGCTGATTCCCTGGTTGCCGATCAGCAGATAATCATACAGATCATCAATAGAACCCGACTGGGTAAACACGATCTCCGGTACATCCAGACACAGGTCGGTGTTCACGATAGATAACCGGTCACCATCCATATAAGAAACAAATACATTCCGGAGAATGAGACTGCTTCCGTTTACAAGCTCCATCACCGGAGCCTTGGCTTTCGATGCGTCCGTTTCATCCGTACCATTATCCCATGCGGTCTGATTTACATTTTTCCAGATCGTTGTATCCACATAACCTTCCAAAACATCCCTGTTATAGTAGCCATCGCCCTTTTCCGAATCACGCAGGTGCTTTACCAGCGTATCCAGATACATCGAAGCAAAGGAACTGTAACGGTTGGATTCACTGTCAAGCTCTTCCCAGTTGGATAAAACCTCCTGATAGGCAACCGCTACCGCATCCGAGGTCTCCTTCTGCAGGCCTGCCACGATCTGCTCCACAACCGTTTCTGCGGAATAAAAGCTGTTCTTATTCCGGATGTCATTCACTTTGATTTTATAGTTGATATAAGACATCCACAGCAGCGTTGTTGCCAGAATCCCGATCATTGCCATCGCAATAATGACAATGACAATCGAAGAACCACTGTTGCGCCTCTTTCGATTCCACAATTCCTTCTGCAGTTGTTGAAGTAAATGTCTTTTCATAGTTCTCTCTCTTAACCGTTTTATCTGCTTCTTGCCTTAATAATTCTTCGTTCCGTCAAAGGTTACCTTCCGCATATCCGACGGGAAACCGGCATCTGCCGCGCCCTGCTCGTAAACCTCAACGACAATATCATAGATGAATTCAGTTACGGCATCGTCCGTTCCCTTTTTACCATAATTCGTATCACGGATCCCGGATAAATAATAAATATCCAGTGTTTTGGCTGTCACCGCCCCATTGTGCTGGAAGATGGCCAGATTCTTTAACTCCTTGACGCTTTCCGGCTTTTTCGGATCGGACGGAGTTGCTCCCAGTCCGGTAAGAAACGCCTCATTTACAAGATTCACTCCAAGATTGGTGAAAATCCGGAACGTTTCAGAGCCTGTTGCAAGGACATTGACTACCGGCTTATAGCTGGTCTCTGCCTTGTTGAGGTCCATGTCCGTCAATGTGGTATCGGTCTGCTTTGCAATATAAAGATTCATCGGCTCGTCCTTCGTCCAGCCTGCTGACGTACCGTCAAAGATCAACTTGTCCGTTGCGGCATCATACAATGGATAATAGAAGAAATAAAAGTTTCTTCCGGTAAAGCTTCCACACGGAAGTCCCGTATTTCCTGCATCATCCACTCCTGCCATTCCATCCGGAATATAGGTGTAGGTCTCTCCTCCATAGGAAAATTCATATTTACAGGTCACAAATGCTTCGGTCTTCTGCTTTGTGATGCCCTCTTTATCCGTTACCGTTCCTGCATCTTTAAAAGTAACGGTAAACGTTCTTTCACAGGTCAGTCCTGCGGTCTTATAGGTCACATTCTCTCCCGGAATTTCCAGTTCAAGCTGTGCCCTGGAAAGTGCCGCTTCATTCATAAGCGCCGACTGCTCATAGGAAGCATCCGTACTCTTATTCATGCTGGCCACCTTCGCCACATCAGTGGTGTTCAGATAAGAATCATGCTTCGGGGATGTCGTTCCTTCCACATATCCGGTTGCATCTACCGAAATCAGCACATCAAACTTGCTGTTTTCCAATTTGGCATTTCTAAGAACAAAGTAATACTTGCCGGGTTTGGAATTCCCTTCGGCATCCTTCTCGCTTTCATCCTTTTCTCTGTCCACATCCTCTGTATAGGTACAATCTCCTGCAATTACAGAGGCATTCAGCATCTCGAAGTCCTCCACGCCGTTAAACTGATCCTGGATTTCTTCGATATGATAGGCTTTCAACGCTTCGACAATATCCTGTGCCAGTACAGTTGCACGTAAAGTAATCCTGGACTTGCCATTGATCCTTGCAGAAGTCACGAACATGTGAAGCATGGGGATCGTGATAATTGCCAGAATCGTAACGGCAATCAAAAGCTCCAGCAGGGAAAAGCCCGCGTTCTTATTCAGTTGTTGACTTTTTCCCTTCTGCTTCATTGCCTTCCCCAATCGTTCCAGCTTCATTTGCTTCTGCGTTATCTTAGTTTGCTTCTGCGTTATCTTCTTCTGTTTCTTCTCCTTCATCCACATGGATACCGGTTACATCCTCTGCAAGTCCTGCAACACCTGCTTCATACGGCATCGTGATGGAGCCAAACGGATTATCTGTTCCGGTAATGACCGAAGAGAAGTCCGGCTGCACATAGGTCTTGTCTTCCTGTCCGGTGATAAAATACATATTTAAGTTTGCCGCACAGGTCAGCAGTCCTGTGGTTTCATCATAAGAAGCGGTAACTCCAACAATCTTTGTACGGTTCGTCTGCAGTGCCACAGTCTTCACATAACGCTTCAATGCTTCGTAGCTTGAAACGAACTGCATGCTGACCGGCTTCCGGTAAAGTCCAAGCTGTACCGTTTCTCCGGTATCGACCGGTTCTGCATCTTCAGAATCCTGCGTATAAAGCTCGAAATCCACCGGCTCGACTTCATCCATGGTAAGGGTTGCCACGATCATCGGAGATAATAATTCCTCCGTCAGTGTCAGCACAATGGCATCCTCTTCCTTTAATTCCACAGGAAACATCTGTAAAATTCCATCCATCTCAGTTGCCATTTCCTGTGTCTTTGCCACATAAGTGTCCTTGTTATCCATCTTGCCTTGCAGATCTGCAATTTCCATTTCCAAGGAACGGCTCTCTGCCTTTAAGGTATCCACCTTTTCCATGGTCGGCTGATAAACCCACAGGAATGCACAGAGAAAAGCAAGGACTCCTAAAAATCCAATGATTAAATAAATATCTCTCTTTGATACTTTCATCGTTCTTCTCCTTTACTCTGCTCTTGCCACTTCGTGGTTTTCCGTATCTTCCAGATTCTGCTGCATCGCTTCTTCATCGGTCAGCTCATCCTCCGGCACTTCGTCCAATGCCCGGTAGGATCCGACAATCGTGAAGTTATAGGAAAGCACCGTGTCCTCTCCGTCCACTTCTGCGGTAATTGAGGATACCGACACCGTATCGGGAAGGAGGGAATCAAAGGTACGGAACTGTTCGATCATCGATGCCGCCTCGGTCTTCGAGGATACCGACATGTTGATCGTTACCGTCTCCGCATCACTGGTAAAGGAAGTGATCACGGCATTGCTCGGCATCTTGCGTTCCAGTTCTTCCATAAACTCATATAAGTCATCGTTCCGGTTGCGGGTTGCATCATACATCGCCGTCAACCGGTCGTAAGCGGCTTTGGTACTCACATAATCATCATAAATCGGCTTGATTTCCTGAAGCTGCGCCATCTGCTCCTGTAGTGCACGGTTCTCTGCTTTCGCCGCGACATAGGTGATTGCCGAAACCACACTCAGAATGATCGCAGCCACTACACCGACCGCAAAGACGCCAACGGCAACCAGAATTCCGTTCACCTTGCCCTTGCTCTTTGTATCTCCTGCCTTACTGCCTTTGCCCTTTTCATTATCGGCTTTAAAGCCAAGTGGTGCTGCTGCCGCACCCACGCAGGCAACATATTCACCGAAGAATTTTCCTTCAAAGCTCTTTTCCAGATTCCAGCCTTCTGCCTGACGTAAAATCTCGATCGGATAGTCCAGCTGCTGGGCCAAAAGCTTATGAATGCCCTTCATATTCGCGCCAAGACCGGTTAACAGAATCTTCTCAATCGGGGTATTGGCATTATGCGAAACGTAATAATCCACGACTCGCGAAACCGCACCAATCAGCGGAACCAGCACATCCGTCATGGATTCGCAGAATTGCTGTTCCCTGGACTTTTCTTCTTCACTGCCCTCGGGTGCCTCGGATCCGTCATTCAATACCACGAAGGACTTCTTGGACAAAAGCTCCATCGCCTGTTCCGGCGTCTCGATCCGGTTTTTCAAGGGAAGATCATAGGTAAGCTCCAACGCCTCCTGCACACCGTAGGAAACGCTTCGGATAAAGGAAATGACCGATTTATTCACAACCAGCACCATGGTTGCTCCCTCTTCGATCTTCACGATCATCTGTGCTTTCTCCGCACATTCATCCTTTACCACCTGATAAATACTGTTTCCGGCATAATCAAGGGCTGCAAGTTCTAATTTCAGCGCTTTCGCCAGGGCATGATAGCCATCCAAAAGGGCCTGCGGCGCTGCCAGAACCAGAAGCTTATACTGCTGTCCGGTCTTCGGATTGCCGATCACATCGAGCATGCTGTACGCAAGCTGATACTGGCTCAAATCCACTGGGAAATAGTCGGACGCATTCGCATTGACAACGTCCATGATCCGGTTTTCTTTCACAAAAGGAATCGTAACCTCACGGCTGGCGATCTTCGTCGAAGTTAAGGTAAATACCACCTGCTTCGATTTCATCTTGTACTCGGCAAGAGTTTCCTTCAAATCTGCCACAAAAGCTTCATTCAGGTTCAAAACACCATCATTGATCATGCCCTCCGGCGTTGGCAGGGAAAAATGCCCGTACACCTTATGGGTTTTTGATTTATAATCAACCTCACATACTCTTGTCAGTGAATAACCGATTTCTATACTGATTACTTTACCAGCCACGAATCGTTTCCTCCTTTATCCTAAAAATGATGTTCTTCTATACGCAAGAAACCTGCCGGGATTACCAAGCAGGTAAAATATTCTATCTTCAAATTAAAATCCCAGTAGTCCAAGATACCACCGGATCATGGTATTTCCCCACAAAACCGCGAGGAGAACTCCTAATGAAAGGTAAGGGCCCATTGCCAGAACCCGGTCTGCGCCGAACGCTTTCATCCGGATAACATGAATCCCAGATCCTAAGATGCACCCTAAGAAAAATGCCAGTAGGATCAGTTTCCAGCCAAGTAACAGTCCGCAGACTGCCATCAGCTTCACATCGCCCCCACCGATTGCTCTTCCTTTGGAGGCATAATACAGAATAGCGAGCACAACGCTCACACTTAAGAATCCAATCACGTAGTCCAGTACGTGGCTAAAGTCTGTTGCTACGCGGATGATTCCGAGAATAAGAATAAAAATGTTGATTCCAAGGGGAATCTCAAAGGTTCTGAAATCAATCACGCTGATTACCAGAAGTGCAGAAACCAACAGACAATACAATACAGAAGTAATTGTCATTCCATGAATCCACATAATCATTACATAAAGGATCCCGTTTGCCGCTTCGATGAGCGGATACTGCACGGAAAGCTTTGCATGACACTTCCGGCATTTGCCCCGCAGAAATAAGTAACTGAATACCGGAAACATGTCATACCACTTGAGCTGATAACCGCAGGACATGCAGTGCGACCGTGTCTTCACGATATCTTCATGGTTCGGGATGCGGTAAATGCAGACATTTAAAAAGCTGCCAATTACGATTCCGAAAAGAAATATGAGAATGTAAAAAAGTATTTCTGGGAGCATAGGGATATCCTTGTCACTAAATGTTGATTGAATCAAATTTGTTATTATCTGTTTTCAGATCTTCTTAAACCCACAATTCTCCTGCGGCATATGCCGCAGGAGTTTCTTGTACTTCCATCCATTCTGATCACAGAATCGCACGCTCTCGCTTCATAAAGGTCGTAGGGTACACGAGCGATCAAGGGATCGTCGAAACCGACGACCTTAAGGCTCTGCTGTGACGAGAGGGGAAGGGGTGTTTGTGTTTTGGTGTGTTTTGTTTTGTTTTTGGTTTTATTTGACTCTTTATTGCATAGCCGTAGCAAATTCATCCGGCGAGGGAACAGCATTATTCAGCTTTGAGCTATATGTAAATTTAATATTTCCATCTGACTGAACTTCCCCTTTGATAATATATGTATCCCATTTGGTTTTGCTCTTGCACTTAATAGATGTAAGATCGGTAATTGCCGCCTGAGTTAATGCAGATGACGCAGCTCCATTAGTGTCTTCTGTTAATGTTGCTCCATCTTTATCTACTGTAATTTCAATCTTATCATCTTTTGCAAATGCTTTAGTTGATCCTTCACCTGCATTTGGATCAGCAGCCCATACCTGAAGTGCTGTTACCATAGATGTCGCATTAGTAGTATCTGTTGAGTTTCTGGATCTCTCAACGTACTTTAAGTACTGGGGAGCAAGAACTACAACGAGTACTGCCATAATGGCAATAACGATGATTAACTCAACAAGTGAAAAACCTTTGTCATTCATTTTTTCCTTTTTCATAAAAATTCTCCTTTGGTTGTTATTTTTTTATCTAAAAAATGGCTGTCCCTACGATGCAGTCATTTTTTATTCAATTTGTATATTTTATCGACACTTTTGTAGAATTGTTTACATATTTTTCACATTTCTCTCACTTATAACACCAGCACGGAGCACCCATCCTGTTACTTCTCGGCTATGGCAAAGCTGGTGTTATAAGTTGTCAAGTGCTGCATACATATTGACCATAGGAAGCATAACGGCGGCAAGAAGGATGCCGACAATGCCGGCGAGGATGATAATGATCATCGGTTCCATGGCAGCCATTAAGGACTGGACCGCCATTTCCACTTCTTCCTCGTAATAGTCCGCCAGCTTATTCAGCATTTCCTCTGTGGAGCCGGCTTCTTCGCCGATTCTCACCATATGATATACCATCGGTGGGAAGAGTCCACAGGTCTGTAACGGCTGGGATAAAGGAACACCGACCAGCAGCTGCTCAAGTGCATCCTTTAGGGCTTCTTTATACCAGATATTTCCCATGGTATCAGCCACAATATCTACCGCTTCCGTGAGCGGAACACCTGCGGTAAGCAGGGTGCTTAAGGTACGTGCCATCTGGGAAGAGGCACTCTTTGTTACGAGATTTCTTGTCATCGGAATCTTCAAGGCAAGCTTTCCCAAAACATGCTTGCCGGATAAGGTCTTTTTCCACATACTGAATGCCACGGCAATCGCAATCACCACCGGGACAATGATAAACCAGTAATTTTTAATAAAGTTGCTGAGTCCCACAACGGCAAGTGTGATTGCAGGAAGCTCTGCATCCAGTTCCTCAAACATGTCTGTATATCTTGGAATAACGAATACCAGCATGACTACAACAACACCTACGGCTACGCAGGCAACCACAATCGGGTAGATCATGGCTTTCTTTATCAATGCCTGTGTCTTTGCCGATTTTTCGAACTGGATTGCCATACGTTCCATGGAAATTTCCAGACTACCGGATGCCTCACCGGCTCTTGCCATCTGAATCAAAAGCTCCGGAAATGCCTTCGGATGCTTTGCCATGGAATCTGCAAAGCTTTCACCCTTTTCCACATCGGCACGGACTGCCATGAGGGATTTCTGTAAAAGCTTATTTTCGGTCTGCTCTGCCAACATATTGAGGGCTTCAATAATACTGACACCGGCACGTACGATACTTGCAAACTGCCGGCAGAATACGGCAAGGTCTCTGGCTGCCGGCTTTTTGTCAAAACTGAAGCTGATATCCCGCGTCAGGGTATTCTGCTGCTTGACCTCCAAAACAATGAGTCCCTGCTGTTTCAGTTCTCTCGTCAAGGCTTCCTGTGTATCGGCATCCTTGCTGCCTTTGATTTCTTTTCCTGTTTTGTCTATCGCCACATAGCCCCAATTGGCCATTGTCGTTCCTCCCATTCTACAAGTCGAAAGATACTCTCATCATTTCCTGTACGGATGTTGTTCCTTCCAAGACAAGCTCGGTCGCGCTCATACGCAGGGTATGCATGCCGTCCTTCAGCGCCTGTCCTTTGATATCCTCCACTTCTCCGCCTTTACTGATGATGTGCTTTAACTGCGGAGTCACTTCCATAATTTCATATACACCGATTCGTCCACGGAAGCCTGTGCCATCACATTTCGGGCAGCCACACGGCTCGTAAATCGTCAGATCTTCATCAGGTTTACGCATCAGCATTTCAAGGTCTTCGGCATCGGCTTTCTTCGCCCTCTTGCAGTCGGGACAAAGGCGGCGCACCAGACGCTGTGCAATAACACCGACCGTAGAGTCTGCGATCAGGTAAGGCTCAATGCCCATATCCACCAGACGGGTAATCGTGCTGGCTGCGGAGTTCGTATGTAACGTGGATACTACAAGGTGTCCTGTGATGGAGGCCTGTACGGCAATGGATGCGGTCTCCTGATCACGGATTTCTCCGATCATAATGATGTCCGGATCCTGTCGCAGAATGGAACGCAGTGCCGATGCAAAGGTCAGATCTGCTTTATTATTGACCTGCACCTGATTAATTCCGTCAATATTAGCTTCCACCGGATCTTCTACGGTGATAATGTTTACATCCTCTTTATTTAACTCACTAAGCGCGGTATAAAGTGTTGTGGACTTACCACTACCGGTAGGCCCTGTAACAAGCAGAATACCATGCGGATTTTTCAAAATATGATCAAACTTCTGTAAGTCATGCGGTTTTAAGCCCAACTGGCTCTTTTCCCTCGACAGAGCGTTCTTGGAGGTAAGTCGCATAACGATCTTCTCACCATATACCGTAGGCAGGATAGATACACGGATGTCAAATTCGCGCCGATCCACCACCTGTGTGATTCGACCATCCTGCGGTTTACGCTTCTCGGAAATATCCATGCCGCCGATAATCTTGATACGCGCAACCAGTGCCGGTAAAAGGCTGATGTTGTAGGTTGCTTTCTCATACAGTGCACCATCAATACGGTAACGCACCCGAACCTGCTTCTCCATCGGCTCGATATGAATATCGGATGCTCGCTGACGCACAGCCTGCTCGATCATCGTTTTTACCAACTGTACGATCGGGGAATTGTTGATATCGTCGCTGTAGATATCCTCCTGCTCCACCATCTGGCTGGTTTTTTCTTTCACGTACTCTTCGAGTGCCGAATTCACTTCCGCCTGTCCGTAATACCGGTCCAGCGCCAGCATAATGTCCCGTGATGTTGCAACGACAGGCTCCACCTGCAGATTCGTGATGATATTGATATCGTCCATGGCAGCCATATTCATAGGGTCTGACATTGCCACGCGCAGAACATTCATTCCCGACCTGGAGTATTCAAACGGGATCATCTTATGCTTCTTTAGAATGTTCGGAGATACCAGATTAAGGATTTCTTCATCAATGGAGACATCCTGCAGGTCAACCATTTCATAGCCTAACTGGCTGCTCAAAGCTTTCGCAATATTCTCTTCTGTGGTAATTCCTTCGTCAACGAGGGTTTCTCCCAACTTACGGCCGGAGCCTTTCTGCAACTCAAGGCCCTTCTGTAACTGTTCAGCTGTAATAACGCCACTGTTCACCAGTACGTCACCCAGACAAAGCTTTTTTCTGTTAAAATCCATAGCGTATTCGTTCCCAGAGTAATTTATGATTTCCATATTCCATCCGGCGGCATATACCAGCCTTTGGAGATCTGTTTCATTTAAGAATGTATAACAAATGCACGATTGCCTATGCACAATATTTTACACTTTTCGACATGAGATTGCAACCCAAAACGGGCAGATATCTAAAGAAAAATAGGAAATTGGTATCACTTTCCAATCAGTTGATTTTTTCTGTTTGGAGTGCCTCTTTGTATTCCTCTTTGGTGTAGCCTGCTTTCATAATCATTTTAAAGCTAAATCCATGTTCTTTCATACGTCGGATAGCTTCCATTCTTTCCTCCTGTTTTCCCTCTTTATACTTCTCCCTCTGTAACATTTCAAATGTCATATACTCTGTCCTCCATTCCTCATGTTTTCTGGCTTTCCGAACTTCTTGCTCAAAAGGAAATTGGTATTTCTTTCCAGTTAGTTGATTTTCTCGGTTTGAAGCGCCTTCTCATATTCAGCCTTGGTATAACCCATATCCATAATCTCTTCCATGCTCAGTCCTTTTCTCTGCATGCGCTGGATTGCATCCAGTTTTCCAAGTCCTATGCCTCTCTTTTCACCTAATCTCTTACCATATTCCACTCCCTCTTTGTACTTCTCCCTCTGTAACATTTCAAATGTCATATACTCTGTCCTCCATTCCTCATGTTTTCTGGCTTTCCAGACCTCTTCCTCAATTTTGGCAACCAGTTTTCCATGTATCCTGCGTCCTGCAATATAATCCAGAAAATCCCTTAATTCCGGGGTCAGCTTTGATGTATCTCCCTCGGCATTCAAGAATACCTTCACCGTTCCATCCTCAAGGCATAATCCTTCCACCTCACGGCACCGGTTCTCGAAGGTATACACGCAGGCATTCTTTCCAAAAAGATCATAGGTACAGATAAAAATCACATAGGATTCCTTTAGTTCCTCATAATCCGCTCCCCGCTCAATCAGGTTCAGATCAATCATTCCCTGATAATATCTTGACCTTTTCGGGAGATTCTTCTTACGGGCTGCCTGCATTTCCAGATCATATACGGTATGCCCATCTTCCAGATAGACATCCAGCCGCACTCCCTTTCCTTCTGCGGTCATTTCGATCTGCTTCTGCCAGTCATGATATACAATTTTACGGATCTTCTTTCCCAGAATCACTTCCAGCAGTTCCCTGCAAAGTGGTTCGTTATTATACAAAATTTTACAGAAAATGAAATCATCCGTAAAATCAAGCTCCTCATATCTTTTGCTCATCTTTCATCCTTTCTCTGTAGTATCAGAGAAAGCCGAGGATTGATTATATTATACCTCACGCCATCGTATGCGTGCAACCATATTTTGTTTTATGTCATGCCGTTTATTTTGTTTTATGTCATGCCGTTTATATAATATAATCTGTGTCCTCCAGCTTTCCCTGTGTATATGCTTTTGAGATATGCATTTTTACATATATTTCTATCCATTCACCATTTCACAAATAAATCTATTAAGTATTTATTAGTGTATCAAACCTTATTTACAAAATTGCCGTGATGCAGTTGTTCCTTGGGCTGCAAAGTAATTTCCGCTCACCTGTGTTGCACTTCCTTCGAGGCAAAGCTCCATTAACATACACAGAATTTCCGGCGTAGTAACTGTCAATTTCCTCTTCTTCTCATAAGACGTACGGATCTCTTCCACGCTCTTCGGTAGAAAATCCAGTATTTCAAGAAGGATCTGCAGTCTTTGATCCGTATTCCCGGCATCACCCATGTTTCGTGCATCTCCCATATTCCGAGCACTTTCCACGCTTCTGGTGTCTCCCGTATCCCGAGTAATTTCCGCGCTTCTGGCATCTTTCACATTCTCGGCAGCTTCCGTTTCCTGCGGAGAATTTTCCAGTGAAAACTCCATCTGTCTGGGCGAAAGGTGCTGCAGCAAATCCTGCGGAGACACGGCAATGAGTGCTCCCTGTTGCAACAGAAGATTACAGCCATCACTCAGCCGGTCAGTCAATCTCCCCGGAATGGCATAAACCTCCCTTCCCTGCTCCAACGCCATATCTACGGTAATAAAGGTGCCACTTTTCTGCCGTGCTTCCACAACCAGAATCGCATCAGCAAGTCCCGACACAATCCGGTTTCGTTCCGGAAAAAGTCGTTTCATCGGTTCCGTCCCCGGCGGAAACGTCGACAAAATTCCTCCCTGTTCTAAAATCTGCTCATACAGCCTGCGCGAGGATTTAGGATAGCAGATGTCCACGCCGCACCCAAGAACTGCATAAGTCCTGCCACCACCCTGCAGTGCTGCCTCCTGTGAAATACTGTCTATTCCTCTTGCCATGCCGCTGATTACCGGTATGCCATGTGCCCCTAACTCCTTTGCAAAATTCTTTGCCACATAATTTCCATATTCCGAGCATTCGCGTGCGCCGATCATGGCCACTGCCGGAAGATTCTCCGGCGGTAGTTGTCCCAGTACATACAGCGCATAAGGTGCTGACGGAATTTTACGGAGCCGTTGCGGATAAGCTTCATCCTCTGCTGTCAGCAACCGGATTCCTTTTTGCAGCAGTTGCTCATATTCCCGGTTCAAATCATAGGTTCTCGTATACTCTGACACCTCATCCATTCTTGCCTCCATAAGTACTTCAAGAACCCCTTTGCTTCTTCTCCTTACCGCTCCATAGACCTCAAATGGCGTATGATACCTCCTTAAGAGTTCCCGGATCGTTCCGTTTCCCGCTTCTGGCATCCGGTGAAGCCAGTATTCATATTTTTTATTTTCCATATCTGATTCCTTTTCATTCTTACTTTTTACTTATTTTTGCTTATTCTTACTTTCCGCTCTTGTCTTTACCTTTCTCTTTATAATTCTTCTCTTCCTGGTACTTTTATAATGTTTTCCTTATTTCATTCCTTAGTTATCTCAAATTCTTATATGATTTGCCTTCTACCATCACCTTGTCTGTGTATCTCTCAATGTTCCGCTTCCACATTTCGGTAACTCATTGCCTCTGCCAGATGGGGCAGCCGGATTTCTTCGCTTCCTTCCAGATCTGCAATTGTCCGTGCCACCTTAAGCAGGTGATGATACCCTCTTGCGCTCAACTGCATTTTCTTTGAAAGCTGCTCCGTATAGTTCTGTTCCTGCTTTCCAAGACAGCAATATTTCTCACAGTCTTTCATAGTTAAATCAGAATTAAACTTTATATTCGTTCCCTTATATCGCCTCTCCTGCAGCTCACGGGCACGATTTACCAGTTCCCGCATTTCCGCACTGGATAATCCGGTCTTTTTGTTCTGAAGCTGTCCGATTTCTACCCGTTCTGCTTCCAGACACAGATCCATCCGGTCCAGAATCGGCCCCGACAGATGACTCCTATACATATGCCGCTCAAATGGTGTACATTTGCAGCGGTTACGATCCGGATAATAGCCGCATGGGCAGGGATTCATTGCCCCAACCAGCATAAAATCTGCCGGATAAGTAAACGCTCCGGTGCTTCTCGCAATATGAATTTCCTTATCTTCCAATGGCTGCCGCAGCAGATCAATGGTCTGCCTCTGGAACTCCGGAAGTTCATCTAAAAACAGCACTCCACGATGCGCTAAACTAACCAGTCCCGGTTGTGGAATCCTGCCTCCTCCTGCGAGTGCATGGATCGTAACGGAATGATGCGGATTTAAAAACGGTCGTTTTTTTATTAGATTCTGTCCTTTTGGGAGCCGTCCTGCAATGCTGTAGATAGAAGTCACTTCCATACTTTCCTCAAAGCTCAGTTTCGGTAAGATCGACGGAATCCGCTTGGCAATCATCGTCTTCCCGGCCCCAGGCGGTCCGACAATCAGCATATGATGAAAGCCTGCCGCGGCAATCAAGGCTCCTCTTTTCAGATTTTCCTGCCCGTGAACCTCTGCAAAGTCCAGTGTCTTCTCTTCCTGTAGAAGGTTCCTTTTGTTCCATTCCTTTTGATTTTCTGCTTCCTGTCTTCTTTGATCACTCTCTTCCCTGATCTGTTCTTCTTCCGATAAATGCAGATAGTCGCAAGCCTCCTGAATGCTTCCGGCCCCTGCCACCCGGATTCCTTCAATCACTGATGCCTCCGCAAAATTGTCTTTTGGCACAAGGCACTGCTTTTTCCCCTGTCGAAAGGCTTCCCACACAAGCGGCAGGACTCCTTTCACGCCTTTAATCTCTCCGCTGAGTCCCAACTCTCCGATCACGAACACATCCGCAAGTGCTTCTGCATCCATGATTTCTGTTGCAGTCAAAATTCCCAATGCGATTGCAAGATCAAAACCCGTTCCTGCCTTATGAATATCTGCCGGTGACAGATTTACAGAAATATGGTAAGCGCATAATTTTAGGGTAGATTTTCAGTGTCCTATTCATTTTCTATAATGA
>CAVHRK010000073.1:0-12761 GCA_963638365.1 Anaerobutyricum sp.
ACATTTTCTTTATTCTTACTTGATAGCAATCTCTCATAGAAAAATGTATTAATCTGCCTTTCTAACTGCCGTGTACTCCATTGAGATTTTACTGCTTCGTCCATATAAAATTGTCTTGCATCATCATTTTCCACTCGCATTAATAGTCGATAATGTGTCCAACTCAATTCGCTACGCAGTGCGTAGCCATTTGGGAACGTCAGATAAAACTGCCTCATATTTTTTAAATTTGCAACCGTAAACCCTTTTCCAAAATCCTGCGCCATCTGCTTCGACAATTCTTTGAGTAACCCCGTTCCATATTCGGCACGTTCTTCTCCATTTTGTTCTTCCACAATAGACTTTCCAATTTGCCAGTATGCTTCCACCATAGCAAAATTAGCAGTCTGATAGACTTTGTTTCTTGCATCTGTAAGTATTTTCTTAATCTCGCTATAGAACTCTCTATTCATCGGAACGCCCTTCTTTTAATAATCAGCTTTTATGGTTATTTGGATTTATGACTTTATTTTACCCTATTTTCTACATTCTGCCCACTCTAATTTGGGTTTTAATGTGTAAAACCAATAATGAGGTCGTAAACCACGACCTCATCATCCTTTTTTAACAAAAATTGATTTTCATTACCAGTAGTTGAGTGATAATTATAACCTTCTGCCTTTACTTCCCTTCTTGTATATGATATATATGATAATTCCAATCAGTGCGGAGCCTGCAAAAGCACAGACAATAAGAATTCCCAGGTTGTTGCCGGAGGTTTTTTCCGGCGCCAGATCAGCACTGTCATCCGGCTTTGCGTTATTGTCCGCGAGACTGTTATCTATTGTCAATTCCTGGTCATCTCCAGTATCCTCCGTGCTTTGACCTTCTGTGGCTTGATCTTCTGTAATCTGATCCTCCGGTGTGTCCGTCGAACCAGGCTTATAATCTTCAATAAGAGACTGTCCGTTGTCTTTGCTTATGGTCTTTGTGTTATCGCCTGCTATAAGCTGTGCCGGGGCTGCCTTCGGTTTGGAGCTTTCACCGGCCTGCTCTGCCTGCTTTATCCATCCTGCATAAACCGTCCGGTTTCCATCAAGCCGGATCTCCGTAACGGACTGTGTCAGATTCCGATCCGCATACCAGCCGCTAAATTGATAGCCTTCACGGGTTGGGAGGTAGCCGGAAAGATTGATCGTATGTCCTTCGAATGCGCGAACTTCTTTGATGCTGCTTCCCCCACAGGTATCAAAGGTCAGGGTAGGATAGATAATCGGAGTTGTGCCACTGCTTTCATTCGTATCACCTGTATCGTAATAGTCCGTATTATTAGAATTTGTATTATTACGGCTTACATTATCATGGTTCGTATCCTTAGGTTCCGTTTCACTAGGAGTTACCGGTGTTGTATTTTGTTTCCACTTTGCATAGAAGGTCTTATTTCCGCCGTCAGTACTACTAATTTTCGTAACAGGAGAGCCGGAAAAGCCACTGTCCGTATACCACCCCTCAAAGGTATAGCCCTTGCGGATGATATCGTCCTTCATCGGCAGAGTTACATCCGTGCCATAGGTATAATCGGTTACCTCTTTTCCGTTGGCAATCGTGCCTCCGTTTGCTTCCAGCTTCACTGTATAGGTGTTTGGTTTCCACTTTGCCGTAAGAGTCATGGTGTAGATGGTCTGATCATTGTCAAAGTCCCATTTCTTTTCTGTGCCGTTGTCATCGTAATACCAGCCTTCAATGGTATAGTTCTTTTTGAACGGGCTTGGTTCGGTAAGCTTTTCTCCGTTATTCTTCCACACCACTTCCTGAATTATATCCGGATCTCCATTACCCGGTTCAAAGGTAATTTCCAGATTACCACTCAGGTTAGCTTTTCTGAAATCACCTCCCGAAATTATACCGCCATTGTTCGTCACGCTTCCTGTGAACGTGCCTTTTTCAATGATACCTTTCACCCCATAATAACTCACGTTGTTTGTGACCTTACCGGAAAACGTGGTGCTGCCGGAAGCTCCCTCGCTGCCCATGATTCTGCCGAAATTTCCGTCGATGCCATTCGTCACTTCGCCGGAAATTTCACCACCGTCAGCGTTCAGAACGTTGCCGTTTATTACATTTGTACGGATTTCTGCATTACCGCTTATCGTAAGAACGGAACTCCCCGACTGATTGCCCACGTGGCTTGTGTCCGTATGATCATTGGGATTGCCGATTGTACCGCCGCTCATAATAAACAGCCTGAGATTACGCACCCCTCCGTAACTGCCCGCTGTGCAACTATGGATCTGTCCACCATTCATGACAAATGTTCCACTGTTATCAATGCCTCCGCCGTAGTTGCCCGCTGTGCAATTATGAATCTCACCGCCGTTCATAGTAAACACACCCAGCTTTTCACCGCCATTAATCATTATCCCCCCGCCATATCCATCTCCTCCGTATGCACTTCCTTTTGCGGTACAGTAACTGATCTTAGAACCAGAGTACATTGTGAAATTGCACCCCTCTTCAACCACTACACCACCGCCACATTGGGCCTCACAACCCACGATACTGCCTCCGTTCATAACGAATGCACCGTATTTTTTATTGTTTCCGTCATACTCAATCTGAACACCCCCGCCATAATTTGCTTTGCAGCCCACAATGCTGCCTCCGTTCATCATAAGGTTGCCCTCTGGCTCTATATATACACCTCCACCTTTAGGGCCATAGATTGGTACTTGCGTGCCCGTTCCTCCGGTGATCACACCACCGAAAATGGTCTGGTTACCGTTTTCGTCCAGCTCCCACAGGTCATTACTTGAGTTGAATTTGTGCTCTGTGTTCGTATTGCTATCCTGAATTGTTAGTGAACCTCTGCTTTGTATCCGGATGACGCTGCCACTTCCCGTCATTTTCAGCACATAGCCATTTAAATCCAGTGTCACAGTACGGTCAACCATGAGTGTACTGCTGATTGTAATATCCTGCATCAGTTTGATCATGGTAACGTTGTCATCCTTTAACGCGTTGACCAAATCCTCCGCTGTGGAAGCATCCCCCGATCCATTCGCAGTCAGCATGGGTGCAGACAGCTCCCCCAGTGCGGCAGCGGCCTTCATATATCTGGTAAAATCAAGTGCGCTCAATTCCTCATCGGAAAGCTTTGCCTTTGCCTTGTCAATGGCTTCAAGCTGCTCCGCAACTTCTCCGGCGTTATCGGCGCTGATTTTCTCTGCGTCCGGCAATGCATCGATCATGGCCTGTACGCTTTCCACTGTAACAGTTTCCGCTTCCTGTTCAGCAGCCTCGACAGTTCCGGTACCCTGCGATGTTCCCACGGTTGCCGGAGTTCCGTTATTTTCGGTGTTATACCCACAGTTCCATTCCTTTGTAATACAGCCGCTTTCTTCGCTGCATACATGAGTACATGCTGTCGGCTGAGCTTCTACAACTTCCATTACATCATTTCCGGACACAGTACCGGTACCCGTAGTCTGCGGATAACATTCCAATGTATGCTCATGCACGCAATTCTTTGTCAGCGCATAACAGTCCTCAGTATGTTCATGTATCTGTTCTTGTTTCTGCTCGTATCCAGCTCCTGTTTCAACCGGTTCTGCCGCCCATACCGGCACCGATAATAATGTTAAGAGCATACTCATACTCAGCAATATTCCATAAATGCGTTTTGTCTTCTTTCTCATTCTGCGTTGTTCTCCCCTTCCGGTAATGTATTTTCTAAAATACGGTTATTTAGCTACTACCGAAAGTCCAAGCTTTGCTGCTGCACCAAAATATCCATACATCATATCTTCATCCTTCAAAACAGGAGTGTAATCTGTTCCTGCCGGGAAGGTTAGTTCATACTTTGCATTTTGATATTCGAAACTGACCGTTACTGACACATCGCTTCTTTCAGACATCTTCTTTAGCAGATAATCGCTAATCGTATAAAGTTTTCCGGAATCATAGGTAATACTTCCATTTTCCGGTGCTTCTTTGATATTTCCATAAAAGTCCTTGACTGCTGCCACACTTGCCGGAATCGGATGGGATTCTTTTACCAGTCCGCAGCCCGCACATTTGTATTCTTCTAATCCGTCCGCTCCTGTTGTCGGGTCTATGGTTGTTACCCATTCAAAGTTGCAAGTATGGGAATTGGAAGTATTTTGATTGGAGATATTTTGATTGGAAATATTTTGATTAGAAATATTTTGATTAGATTTTTCCGCCGGAGTTACCTCCTCTTCATCTCCTATCGCCACCAGATTCACCCCATAATGCATATCGAAATATCCTGTTGCTTCCACTTCCATGATGATACTCTCTACCTTATAGCGGTTATATGTGATGCCTCCATCTGTAATTCTTGGTATATCCAGAATTTCCTGATTAGCAGTCATCTTACTATCATAAATTATCTGCCTTGTTCCAGACAGATCGTAAAAAGCATACTCTACTAAATTGGGCTTAACCTGACTTGATGCCGGAAAGGTGATCGTATCTCCTTCTTCTACAATCTTCCCAACTGCCAAGTTATTTCCGATAATATAATTTGTTGCTGCCCACACATCCAGCTTCATTCCGGCAAATATACTCGCTACCATCACTAATGACAGCATCACTGCCATGATTCTTTTTCCTATTCTTGTTATTTTACCTTCCATCTGTTTTGTCCTCCCCTTCCGGTAATGCATTCTCTTTTTTCCGATCCCTTGCTCCACGTTCCCTGTCCCGCAGTCTGATACAGCATAATGTGACCGCAACTGCCAAAACAAAGGAAACAACACTCACAAGCACATAGCTGCCCGCATCTTTATATAGCAGGACAGAACCATACATGCCCTGAGCCGCCATCTGTGTATGTCCTGCAACCACATGAAGCGTTCCTGCAAGAAAGGTGAATAAAACCATGCAAGCCGCAGATAGTCCGTATATTCCATGCCTCTGCTGCTGACAGTTCCTTTCATAAATACGTCTTTTTACCAGTTCTACACGCTTTTGGTTATCGTACATAGGACGTGCAACCTCCTTTTCAAAGCCTTATTTATATGGTTTTCGATCCCTTATTATTTCTTATCTATTTTCTTACCATTCCGATATCCCAGATACAGGCCAAGGCCGAACATCAAAATTCCTACGGAGGCGCAGATAACCAGGATCCAAACACTGTGGGAGTTATCCTCTGACGGCAGATTCGCACCGTTATCCGGCTTTGAATCATTGTCTGCGGGGTTATTGTCCGCGAGGTTATTCTCCACTGTTGATTTCTGATCATCCCCGGTATCCTCCGTTGTTTGATCTTCCGCGATTTGATCTTCTGTGACTTGATCTTCTGTGGCTTGATCTTCCGCGATTCGGTCTTCCGTGACTTGCCCCTCTGTAATTTGCTGCTCCGTATCCTCCGGTGTGTCCGATGAACCCGGCTTATAATTTGCAATAAGAGACTGTCCGTTGTCTTTACTTACGGTCTTTGTGTTATCGCCTGCTATAAGCTGTGCCGGAGCTGCCTTCGGTTTGGAAGATGGAATGTCTTGCTGTATGTCGTTTCTGCTCTCCTGAATACCGCTACCGGAATTTCCACTGCCGGAGTTGTTGCTGCTCTCAGAGTTGCCACTGGAATTGCTGTTGCCGGAGTTACCGTTCTCGGAGTTGCCGCTACCAGAGGTGCCGCTCTCAGAGCTGCTCTCTTTTTTAGGAATTGTCTGGCCGGACGCAATCTTTGTATTGCATCCAAGACACCATGCATCCCCTGTATAGCCGGCCGCACCGGTGGTAGCCTCAACTCTGCCGCGTACTTCGGTGCCTCCTGTGTGATTTCCTGCGTCCAGTCCGCCGTAAGCCGTCTTACAGGTTTCGCAGACAGCCCCGCTCTGACAGGTAGCTGTACCACCGGAGCAGTTTTTCGTTTCCGTATGGCTGTTATCATTTGAACAAGTGTGGGTATGCGTTCCGTTGCCGTTGGAAGCCCATTTGCTCCATTCGTGGATACACACAATAATCGGATCTTCAGGCTCTATTACGATTACAAGTGTCCAGTTAGCATAAAAAACAACATCCTCCGTAACAGGAAAAACATCTCCCTCGCCGCCCGCTTTCTTTCCGTCAGAATTCTCCAATGCCCAATATTCAAAATTAGCTGATTCATACGTAAAGCCACAATCAGGAAGGGTATAATCTCCGGATGCCTGAACCGGTTCCATGAAGCCTGATGCGTTACCTCCGTCAAAAGAAACGGTGTAATTTTCACCCTGTACGTTCCATGACCCCCATGCGCCCTTTGGACTGCTTTTAAAATTGGCCATATACCCGGCGGGAACGTATATAATTCGGTTTTGTGGCCAAGAAGCCCCGTACTCATAAAATACGAATAGTCCAAAGTTGATGTCATCCGAACTTTTCCAATGGGTATGGACCTCCTTAAGTCCCGTGCATCCAACAAATGTGAACGATCCCACAGACTTGACGCTATCTGGGATATCAATTTGCGTAAGGGCGGTGCAGTCTTTAAAAGCGGAATCACCTATCGTCTTGACTGTTTTTGAAATATGTACCTCGGTAAGTTTTGAACATCCATTAAATGCGTTATTGCCAATATTGGTCACTCCCTCCTCTATGATTACCTTTTTAATCATGATCTTTGATTTCTCCCATGGGCAAACTGCTTCACCAGTGCCTCCAAAATCAGGCATTTCACCTTTACCTGATATCGTAAGCGTTCTGTCATCGTATTGGCTTATCACCCATTCAAGATCTGTTCCGGGGATAGGAGTAGGGACTCCAAAAAACGGTCCATTCAACACAGCAGCGACCTTCAGATAGCGAAGGATATCAAGTGTGGACACTTCCTCGGGGGAAAGCTGCGCCATTGCATCTACAATGGCTCGATACTGAATCTTTACTTCCTCGATATTATTGTCATTGATATCTTTTGCGTCCGGCAAGGCATCAATCATCGCCTGCACACTTTCCACGGTAACAGCTTCCTGTGTGCCGGACAGGACAGCAATTTTCGTTTCATTTTCCTGTGGCATTTCTGCATTTTTCAGAATACTGCCATTTTCGTTTTCATACAGGCAGTTTAATTCTTTTGTGATACAGCCGCTTTCCTCGCTGCATACATGAGTACATTCCGTCGGCTGATCTTCTATGGTTTCCGTTATATCATTTCCGGATACAGTTCCGGTTCCGGTGGTCTGCGGATAACATTCCGATGTATGCTCATGAACACAGTTTTCTGTCTGTGTATAACAGGACTCGGTATGTTCATGTTCCTGCTCTTTCTGCTCCTGTTCTTGTGCTTTCTCGTATCCTTCCCCTATTTCAACCGGTTCTGCCGCCAATACCGGAACTTTTAATAAAGTTAAAAGCATACTCATACACAATAATATTCCATAAATTCGTTTTGTCCTTTTTCTCATTCTGCGCTGTTCTCCCCTTACTGCAATGCATTTCCTAAGATTCTATATGTTCTATATATACTTAGGTACAAAAAATTCCAAAAACTCTCACCCCCATTTATTTTTTTGTAGGAAGTTTTGACCCAACTTTTATAAACAAAAAAGACGCAAGCCACATTTCCATGACTCACGCCTTTCTTTATTCTTATATCAATATTGCTCTAAAAACTCTTTCATTGTAAGTATCTCCGGCATTTCCACATCCAACACCAGAAAGTCCTTATCTCCTGTCAGAAATACATCTATGCTTTCCATAAGTGCTGTTGCAAGTATCGGAGCATCTTTCACATCCCTCATTTCGGGGAACTCATTTAAATCCAGTTCTTTGGGAGTATAAACCAGTTCAAATGGCAGTTCCATAAAAGATCATCGAAATAAAGATATTGGTATCAAGCATTACCCTCAAATCAATGCCCCCTTACTTCCTTCCGGATTTCTTTCATATACTCCTGCATATCCTCTTCTGTTTCAAATCCTGCTTTCTATGCCTCACCTGCAAAAGCTTCTTCTGCCCGTTTAAATGCAACCATCGCAGAATTTTCAAAATAAAACCTTCCATTTTCTTCAAAAATGACAATTTTATCGCCAGCTCTGAGTTTTAGCTTGTTTCTTACCGATATTGGAATGGTAATCTGTCCTTTACTGGAAATTTTTGCTATTTCCATAATCATCATCCTTTCATAAGTTGCTTGGTTTTCTTTACTTTCTTTACATCTTTATTATATGCAATCGGACAAAAAATATCAATTTATTTCCTGAAAAAATAAAAAAAGGGGTGAGAGTTTTTTCAAAATTTTGTACCTATATTTATAAAACCATATCAATACTTTCACTGTGAAAAGGAGAAAATTTTTATGAGGAAAAGATTTCTTACACTGGTTTTTGCCCTTGTGATGTGTATAAGCATGACTATAACCGTTTACGCTGAACCACAAGATCAGTCGCAAAACCAAACACAATTCACAACAAATGCGACACCGGCGGAACTATCCATCATCAAAACATTATTTTGCGCGCAAGACTATGCGGAACTGTATCCGGATGTAGTGGAAGCCTGTGGAAATGAAGAAGCTGCTCTTTGGAATCATTTTGTAAATCATGGCTTATCCGAAGGAAGATCATTAAGTAAAAACTTCCATGTATTTGCATATCGTGCCGCATATGCGGACCTTCAGGAGGCATTTGGCAATAACCTGATCGCTTATTATATCCATTATGCCACTCACGGAATGCAGGAAAACAGATCCATTACAACAGTTTCCCAGGCTGTAAAAGCCGGCTTAACGGTAACAGGGCTGCGCGGACAGGTAATTGCCAAGCCGATGCCTGTTATTACTATCTCCGAGGAAGATCAGACTCCTGAATTTTCTCCGGAGCCTTTTGCTGCTCCCGCTGAAAATACGGATTATGAAGAAGTCACTCCGTCCGAACCAGCTCCAGAGCCTCCATGTACCCATCAGTATGATGTAAAGCAAATTGAGAATACCCTGACTCATGCCCCGGTATGCAGCAGTTGTGGATATATAGATGAAACACAGAAAGAGGCTTGTACGGCGGGAGATTCCTATGAAGTGACAAAAACAACCCATGAGCAGAAGTGTCAAAAATGTAATGGAATTATGACTACCGAATCTCATAATTTTTCTCATGGTACAGTATGCCCAATATGTAATTATAGCTGTACACATATTTGGGGAGAATGGATCTATGATGCTACTGAACATGTTCATACATGCACCATCTGTCATGGGCGCGAAAATGGTCTACATTCATGGGAAAATGGAGCCTGTATATGTGGATATGGATCTTAATATAATACAATACTGAACGTTCAAAAGGGCAGGCAATCATCCGTTGATTACCTGCCCTTCTATTCTCAGTTTATTTTCATTTCGTCTTTGTTCCGAAAACAGCTTTTCCAACTGCCATCAGCAGAACCGGCAGAACGTAGGCAACATACTGTGCCGTGCCACCATAGGCAATCAGAAGATTATATATCGCATGAAATGTGATTGCTGCCCCTAACAGTCCACAGATCCCGGCTGCTTTCAGCCATGCGCGCTGCCACGCATAAGCAAGTCCGGCTCCGACAATCACACCACAGATGACATGCATCGCTCCCGTTCCAAATCCCCGGAAAAAGATCAGTGAAAAATGTCCGGCCCCATTCTGAGTTAAATAACAGATGTTTTCAAATGTAGCAAAGGACACCGCAATGGTGATCGCCGCGTTTTTAATTCTTGCCGGTTCGGGTTCGAACACCAGCAGATAAAACAGAAGAGGAAGAAGCTTCATCACCTCCTCCGTCACCGGAGCAATTTCCACGGCAGCCGCCAATGCATCTGACTGATAGATTGCCGCAAAGAAGGTATTAATATAGGCAGAAAACAGGCACGATCCCATTCCGGCAATGCAAAACAGAAAGAAACGAAGCTGCTTTTTCCCCATACAGAGCGCTGCAATCAGCAGCGGTGACACCATACAGATAAATACATTTTCTATGTAAGTCATGATTCCACCGCCTTTCTCGTTGCCGGGAACAACCCAAACAGGCTGCCTGTCAACAGAATATCCATCCAGAAATATGGATTCCCGATCGAATCACTCCGCCAGAAACAACCAGTTGTCCACAACGCATATTCTGCAGCAACATACCAAAGAATTCCTATATGAAAGTACTGCATGTTACGCGCCTCTCCCGCCTGTCTCCTTGCGAAAATCAGTCCCCGTATGGAGCAATAGGAAATGACCATCATCATCCCGCACCAGAGCAGATTCGACAGGATATCCCCGTAAAGGCAGTAAAGCACACACAACGGAACCCCAATCAGTACAGAAAGCCATGCCGCCCGGCACGGAAAGGCTCTTTCTTTTTCATCTGACAGGACATATTGCAGAATATGAAGAAAAATAACACTTGCAATCCATCCAAACTCTGATACATAAAACACCTGGGGCGTTTTCAAAAATAAAATCAGATAAAGTGTCCAGTAAAGAGATCCCAATGCAAAGCATCCATAAAAACAGGTGAGCAGAAAATATACCTGTTTACGGCTCCGGCGATAATAAAGCCCTGCAAGACAAACCCCAATCAGGGTAACCAGGAATTGCAGTACATTTTCAATCAGCTCCATCCTCTTCATCCCCCTTATTCCCGGTATTCTGCTGTGTCTTATTCAGGTGATGGATACGGACGCCGAGAATCGTAACGCACACACCAAGAACGAAGGCCACCAGTCCTATGATTATGTAGGAAAGGGCACTGCTGTTATGGAAGATGCTTGCCGTCATCCCATAGTGGGAATAGCCAGCCGTACTGATCTGCCCGGCAATCCCCGGCATAAAAAAGGACAGACCTGCAATAAACAGAAGACTTGCCGCCACAGCCGAAACCATAACAATCCGGCTACGATGCAGCTCTTCCTGCCTCTTCTTCTGTTCCATCCGGCGTTTTACTTCCGCAACCCGTTCTTCATTACTCCGCATCTGTAATTCCCTCCCGTTCCAATAATCCACGCAGGCTCGCCTTTCCCCGGTACACGATATTGGTAATCTGCTTTACCGTTTTTCCCATGACCTCAGCCGCCTGCAGATAGCTCATGCCTTCAAAATAAATCAGATAAAGCGCCTCCCGATAGGCGGGATTCAACTCACGCATACATAAATGAAGGATCCGGTTGCGCTCCTTTGTCCGGACAACCTCCTCCACTAAGATTTTTCCTTCCGGTTCCTCAACCAGATCATCCATGCTAAAAGGGTAACGCCGCCTGCTTTTATGCCGCAGCGCCATATGACGCGCCGCCTTGTACATATATGCTTTAAGTCCGCCATCCCGTATGGATGGCTTTTTTGTAAACAAATAGGAAAAAACATCGATCATCAGATCTTCTGCCTCATGAAGATCATGCAGATAACCATTGATATATAAAGTCAGGGAATTGCCGTACTTCTGCATCAGGCTGTCCAGCCCTGCTTCATCCCCGCTTAAGTATTGTCTGTATAAGTCTTCATCCTTTTGCATTGAAAAATCCTTCATCATAAGTAATGTATTCCTTCCAGCAAATAACCCCCGCAGCCCCCGACTACTTTAATTCATTATATAAAGTTCATTTTTGAATGTCTACTAATTTATACCTTTTAAAATATTGTAATTTCAGCTTCTTCTATAATAATAGAAAATGAACAGGCACCTCTCGATATATAAAATTTTCGAGAAAATTCATTACGGTAAAAGGAGGACAACAGAGAATGAGAAAGAAACTATACAGGAATTTAACAACATTGGTACTTACGTTTGCATTGGCGATGGGAACATTGATTGGTACTACAATGGATGTTATGGCTGCTAATAACTATGGAGTTGATATTACAGCTTCTCCTGATGACATACAAAAGGCAATAGGAAGTATCACATTTAAATCTGGGGATATTATAACCGGTCAAAATCTTCTTCAAAAAACTGACATAATTAAAATTTATCTCAGAAATGATTCTACTAGTTATGATTATGATAGCATGTATTCAGACGATAACATCTCAAAACCTTTTCCTGAAGAAATTACACTCGGTGGAAAAACCTATAAGAATCCGGAATGGAGATTAGGCGCATTAGATTTTCCAGTTTCTAATGTGTTAAAATTATACTTTGACGTTTGCACCGAAGCAGAGCCAGATTCCACTCCTGAAGAGAATCCGGATCCCAATCCTGAAGAGAAGCCGGATTCCGCTCCCGAAGAGAAGCCGGGTACAGCAGCAGTTTCCAAAGCTTCTACACCCAATTCTTATGTTCCCTCCCACGAATGCAGCTTTCAGTGGGTAACAACCGTAGATCCACAGCCGAATGCAGACGGTTTGGAGGAATATATGTGTACCGGATGCGGAGCTGTGCAGGAACAGAAATCAATTCCTGCCAGTATGGCATCAGTGAAAAATCTGTTTGGTTTCGTGAACAATGTACCTGAAAACGGTACAGTTACGACAGATTTTGGCAGACTGCATACCATCAGCGATTATCTATTGAAGAAGATGGCAGAACGCAACGATGCCACTGTCACCATTCAGTTTGAGTACAAGAATCAGAAATTACAGATTACTTTCCCTGCCGGAACCGATTACACTCCGGTTCTGACAGATACCGACACCATGTACGGCTTCTATGGAGTTGCAGCCAAGCTTGGATTAACGGTTACAGAACGGCAATAATTCAAGATGTATGTTCAATCTATAAAAAGGATTTGAATACAGGATAAGGCACACAGGAATTGACCTGTGTGCCTTCAGACTGTAGACAAAGTCCCGGTATTTACCGAGCTTTTCTATTATAAACACTGC
>CAVHRK010000074.1:0-5203 GCA_963638365.1 Anaerobutyricum sp.
CTAGTGATAGGTTTCCTGATAAAGTAAGGGGTACACCCCGAGACTATGCGCTTACTTTAATCTGTCAACAGCTGGTTTAAAGTTTCCGCATTTTTTATAAAGAATTTTGGCAGTGTCAATATCACCAAGGACCTCATTGATACAGGCCATATTATAGGTAGGAATAAAACTGTTCGCCCCTTCTGTTTTGGCAGTTTCAAAGCTGGTAGCCTTTAAAAATTCCGCCATAGCTTGAACGATCATGCCTTTTCGAAGATAAATAAGTCCCATCAGGCAGACAAAGTCTGCAGTAGTAGCGAACTCATCATAGATATTCTGAAATTGTAATGCTTCATCGTAACGTTCCAGATGGAGCAGGGCATATCCATATCCAATTACCATCATCTGTACATATTCTGCATTGGGATCAACGTCAAATTCGAGTCCCTTTCCATAATAGTAACAGGCTTTTTCATCATCACGGAGCATATTGTAGGACTGACCAATCTGAAAATAGAGATAAGGATCGTCCGGTGTTTCTTTGAGCATCTTTAGAAGCAGCTCGTTGTTTCGTTCAGCCTTCTTACGTAGATCTTCGATGGTGCCGTTATATCCACAATGGTCTACAGTGAGAGGAATGGCGATTCGCTGATAGTCGCTGCCGTCGAAAGGCCGGACCTGTTCATGAATGATAGCTTCATAATGGAAGAGTTTTCTGTTAAAAAATCGTTCTACATCATCGGTATAAACACTGTCTGTATCATTCATTTCGTAGTGATTTTTACGGGAAAGCATACCTACGCATTGTGGATAATGCGTGATCATGGCTTCAAATCCGCGTACATCAAGGTCTATAATATATTCATCACAATCCAATACAAGAATCCAGTCGTAGGATGCACATTGCAGGGAATAATTCCTTGCAGCGCTGAAATCGCCAATCCAGTCAAAATGAAAGATTTTATCGGTGTATTTCTGTGCAATGGCGAGGGTACGGTCTGTGGAACCGGTATCTACTAAAACAAGTTCGTATGGATAATCCCTGAAATGTTTGCGGATGGCAGATAGGAAGTTATCCATATTTTTCTGCTCATTTTTCATGATTACACATATAGAGATGGGATGCATGACGTCTCCTTTCAAATAATTATTTTACAGGTAGCTTACGATTTCCTGAATACGATGCTTATAAGTATGGTGTTCTTTGGTCTTTTGGAAGCCGTTCTGAGCAATGGCTTTCCGTTCCGCTTCGTGCGAGAGGTAATATTCAATCTTCTGAAGCAGATCATCTTTGCTCTCAAAGAATACGAAATCCTCGTCGGGAGTGTAGCAGTCGGCGAAATCTGCCTGATAATTCGTAAGCAGGAAACCGCCAGCGCCGAGGATATCGAAAGCACGGAGAGGAATACCACTTTTAATGCTGCGCAAAGTAATGTTCAGATTGATTTTCGCATTTTTGAACACATAGGGAGCCATGTCGTAATAATCCACAGGTCCATGATTGATACATCCCGGAAAGGTAAAGGTTTGATCCGGGGTGTACAGATCCAGAGGATGCTGTTCACCAATGGCCGTTAGAAGGTCAGTGCGCTCGATAGCGGTAATCTGGTGGTTAATCACATACTGCGCATAAAGGTATTCCACACTTTCCACACTGGTAGGATCCGGCTGCATGGGAAGGGATTTCTGCAGATCCTCAATGATGGAAGGGGGCAGAAGCTCCTGAATGAAGTTGTAACCATAGACCTGCCGTTGGGCGGCCATGATACCTTCCAAATAGCCTCTGGTGTAAGGCGTGATGCCACGAAGCCGCTGATAAAACTGGTGCTTTTCTGTATAAAGGGCACCGACAAAAGCGATCTCAGCCTGATTCTTCCATTTACTGTTAGAGAAATCATTCCGCTGCGGGGCGGTATCCATTGCCTGCAGACGATCGGTGTTTGCAGCGAGTGGCAGATAATATATGGTCTGGATTCCGGCCTTGTGAAATTCCAGATAAAGTTCTTTGTCGAACACGAAAACATAATTACAGGGATTGATAATAGTATAGGAATACAGCAGAACATAGGGACTGTCATAAACCCATGATACATAGCGCATCCTGGCCTTTTTACATGCCAGAGACACGATGGGAAAATAATTAAATGAAAATACAAAGTCGGGGCAGTAACTGGACATTTCGTGAATCAGCTTTGTCTCTTCGGTATCATCGTGATGAAGTTCATCCTTGGAAAAGGGAATGGTTTTCACATCATGTCCCAGTTCCTTAAAAGCAGAGATGATGTCCTCGTTTCCAAAACTTTTCCATTCTAACATTAAAATTTTCATGGGTAGATTACCTTCTGACAGAAATCTTGTTTATAAGAAGAGTATAGCATCTGTGCTTAGAACAGACAAGCAAAGATCCTTTTTAGCTGTTTATTTAGACCTTGTGGATTGTGACGGAATATAAATAAAAATTTTTGAAAAAATCATGAAAATATATTGAAATATACTAAAAGCTCTGCTATGCTTATTTCACACATCAATGAAAATAGAATACAAATTGCTATCAGATCAGTAATCTATGTTTCTAATTCAATTGAAGGCACTTATTTCGTGCAGATATCACGTTTTTACAATTTATGAATTTATGTTCTTATGCTTGGACAGGTGTTATGTCGTTTATTTTGCGTGAATGAGCAGAAAGGTAGAACAAACGGCACAGGTGTATTTTCATAAGTATGTGGGTGTAGAGAATGAAAAGGGGGAGATTTATGGGAAAATATGATACATGTATGCAGGAGTATTTGCAGAATAAGCAGTATTTTGCAGATTTATTTAATGGATGCTTCTTTCATGGGAAACCGGTAATTTGTGCGGAAGAACTGATAGAAGCTTCAGAGGAATATGTGGTAGATCAAGATAATACAGTTACATCTGAAAAGGCATCCGATGCTTTGAAAGTAAAGAAAAGAGAGAATGAAGAATGTATTCAGAATTCTGAGGATGCTACGCCGGATCAGACAACTGTTTTGCATACAATAGGAACGGAAATCCAGATTGAGAAGCGCAGGCATCGACCGGGAAGAAGGGAAAAGACGAAAACAAAGATAATGAGAGATGTTAAAATGCAGTTGCGTTCCGGAACGGTATTACAAGTGCTCGCAGTTGAAAATCAAAGCTATATCAATTATGGGATGCCAGTCCGGATTATGGGATATGATGTGGCAGAATATAATCGTCAGATGAAGGAGCGGAGGCAGCAGGTGAATGCGCTATGGAAGCAGGTGGAGAAATCCGGACAGGGTGATACACTTGCGATTCCGGTTACTTATGCGGAGTATATGTCTGGAGTTCTGAAAACGGACCGGCTGCATCCGGTGTACACGATCTGTCTTTATAGCGGAACGGAAATCTGGGATGGTCCCAGAATGTTGTCTGATATGATGGAATTCCGTACAGAAACGGATCCTTTAAGGGGATATTTTGCAGATTATCCGGCAAATTTATTCTGTGTGAATGAGCAGAAGGAATTTGAAGCCTTTCATACCGAGCTGAGAGAACTGCTCCGGGCAATGAATTATCGGAAGGACAAGAAGAAATTTTTGAGTTTGGAGAAGGATGAGCGTTATGCACATTTATCCAAAGAAACCTGGGAGGCGATTGCAACTATGACGGGGCATAGCTTTTTTGAAGAAAATAAGGAAATATATAAAAAGCAGAGTGAGAATCAAAAGGAGGAGTACGATATGTGCCAGGCATTGCGCGAAATAAGAGAGGATTTTTTTAATGAGGGAAGAGAAGAAGGTAAAACAGAAGGAAGAGAAGAAGGAATAAAAGAAGGAAGAGAAGAAGGAATAAAAGAAGGACGGGCAGAAGGAAGAAACGAAGAGCGGGAAGCAGGAATTAGCCGATTAATTGAAGATAACCTTGAAGAGAAGAAAACCAAGGAGATCATTATTCAAAAATTGATCCGCTGGTTTTCTATGGATGAGCAGACTGCACAGATGTATTTTGATAAGTATACAGGTTCAGGAGTTTAGGCAGTTTCCTATCGTACGAACCATTTCGGCAATTCTCTGATCATAGGTATGGAATTGCTTTACTTTCTCATAGCCATTGTGAGCAATGGTGAGGCGTTCCTCTTCATGGCTTAAGTAGTAGGCGCACTTATCCACAAGTTCATCAAGGCTTCCATAAGCCTCTAAGTCCTGACCAATGGTAAAATATTCGGTCAGTTCAGACTGGAAGTTGGTCATTAAGAAGCCACCACATCCCATGATGTCATAGACACGTAAGGAAAGTCCGGTCTGGATGGGACGCATAGTAATATTTAGGTTAATCTTACTGTTGGCAAAAACAAACGGCATTTCGGTCAGGGTCTGTACACCATTTTTGATCTGTACATTCTTTAGCGGCCGTGTATCGCTTCTGGTATATAAAGCTACATCAAAATGCTCAGCAAGCAGATTAAGAGTGCGAATTCGCTCTGTCTCTGCCAGCTTGAATCCAATATAATCATGAGCGGCAACAAAGGAGTCGGTATTTGTGAAGGTGTTGTCCGGTGCATAGAAATGGTCGGCAGCGGTTTTGATTTCCCGGATAACCTGTGGAGTGAGCGCACTTTCAATAATATTGCATCCATACAGGCGGAGCTGGGCTTCCATTAATCCTGTAAGAAAACCTTCTGTGTAAGAGGAGAGTTTCAGGTCGTTGTATTTGCACTTCTCAGTATATAAGGATCCGACAAAGGAGATCTGATCCTGAAAATGCTTTTCGCAGGAAGCGGATAACACATGATCCCAGCGGTTTACATTCGTAGCCAGAGGAAGGTAGAAGATATGATCCGGATTCTGCGGCTGGAAATATTCATACTGGGCATAATCAAACAGAAAGATAAAATTAGTGTCGTATTTAATGGAGTTTGAAAACAGCTCCAGTACCGGACAGTCTACCGTCCAACAGACATAGGGAACCTGTGCAATATGGCAGAACTCAGCAATGGCCGGAAAGAAGTTGACGCTAAAAATAAATAAGAAAGGCTTACCGGCCGGGCAGGATTGATACTGTTTTTGTAACAGATCTACCTGCTGACCGGGGGTCAGAGACTTATCGCTCATTTCAGTGCATTCTTCGCACACGTTAATATTCAGCTTTCGAAAAGCTTCTATGATATCCGGTTCACATATATTTCCATAACGGTAAAATAATAAATTCATTGGCTGCTCCTACAATATAATTA
>CAVHRK010000075.1:0-19790 GCA_963638365.1 Anaerobutyricum sp.
AGGCGAACCGCTACCCGTTTTGGTAACACCCATACGTTAAATATAACATATATTTCCCATTTTGCAAATAGATTTTTGGTTAATATATACAAACCATATGTTCTTCCCTGTAATATAAGCTTGTACATTGATTTTTTCATTTATACACACACCATCTGCTAATTATTTCTGCCAAAAAATGACACATTTTTGCTTTTCCCAACCTTTTATGGTATATTTTAACATGTAATTATTATATTTTATCAAAGCGTTCCTAAACGTTAGAATTTCATTCCTGAACGTCATAAAAAGGTGGAGAAAACAATGTCTAATCTGTCATGGCTGCTATACTGTGCCTGCAGTGTGTTATATATAAATGCATTATTAACAAATATGTGTTATCAAAAGCTGCGCTTTATCGAGCAGCTTTGTATTTTTCTATATTCTACCGTTCTTTATTACGTTTTAGCTTCCAGATACAATTTTGCCGTAATTCCAATATTGATTGTGAGTATTTATCTATATATTATCGTAAAGCAAAAGCATCCTTTAATTAACGCTATTGGCATGGGTGTGAATTATATTTTAGGAATTCTCATAAATTATTTGATTTTAGCAATTCTTTATGCAATGAAACTCAGCATTGAGTCCATTTCTTCCAATTTGGGCTATATGGCAATTTTCTGCATCATCCAGACCATAATCATGTATATTGCCACCGGAACTGCCGGATACTTTTTCCGCAAGCTACTTGTTCCTCACTTTAAAACCCATAGTCCGAAGAAATATTCCACAAAGATAATCTGCCTTTTAACGGCAGAAATATTGATCTGCTGTGGTGTTTTTGTGTTCAATGTCATATACGGAAACTATGTTGGCTATAACGCCGCCACATTGATTTTTAATGGCGTTCTATTTTTTATTCTGTCCCTATCAAGCGGACTAATTCTTTTCTTTCTCCAGCGCACCATGACGGAAGACTATCAGCTCCGTTTGCAGGTTCAGGAGATGCAGTATATCAAAGAGTATTCACAGAAACTGGAGGAACTCTATAAAGAAGTAAGAAGTTTCAAACACAATTACATAAATATTCTTTCCTCTATGTATTCTTATCTGGATGAACAACGATATAAAGAATTAAAAGACTATTTTGAACAGATTATTCTGCCCCAAGGTCGAAACCTTGCTTCAGAAGACACTGCCTTTGGGCAGCTTCAAAATATTCAAATTTCTGAAATCAAGGGAATTATATCAATAAAACTGATGACTGCTGCTTCAAAACAATTACATATTTGTTCCGAGATTCCGGCTCCTGTTCCCAATTTGGAAATGGATACACAAGATCTGATCAAAATTCTCGGTATATATCTGGACAATGCCATAGAAGCAGCCGAACAGACTGTGGAAAAAGAGGTATCCCTTTCCATCACCTGCAATCCGGACATCTGTATTTTACAGATCACCAACTCTTCGCTTCCTGTTGAAAACATTCCGATCCTGTTTACTGCGGAATATTCAACCAAAGAGAATCATACCGGGATCGGCTTATATGATGCCAGCCGGATACTGGGGCACTACGAAAATATTCTATCAAATACAGAATATAAAAATGGCTTTTTTACACAAACATTACAGATTCCAATACAAAAATAATCCAGGAGGTCTGGCACAATGCTCCCTATTATTGTATGTGATGATCATTTAGACTATAGAAATCATTTGAAAACAATTATAGAAAAATTTATTTTTATAGAAGAATTGGATATGAAAGTTGTTCTCACTACAGACCATCCATCCGAAGTTCTTCATTATGTCGAAGAACACTCTGCATCTTATTTATATTTTCTGGATGTTGATCTGAAAGACGATGTTTATTCAGGAATCACACTTGCCAGGAAACTCCGCCAAAATGATCCGCGCGGTTTCATGGTGTTTGTAACAGCACATGCAGAGTTTTCACAGTTGACTTTTCAATATCAGGTAGAGGCTATGGATTATATTCTGAAAGATCATCCGGAAACACTCCACAACCGGATTCATGATTGTCTCCTTCACGCCAATATGCGTTATGCTTCGCAGTACAATCAGACACATAAGATGTTTTCTGTACACACCGGCTCCCATGTTACCTATTTGAAACAGGATGATATCCTTTGCTTTCAATCATCCTCTAATGCTCATAAAGTCAAAATCATAACAGCCAATGCAATTTATGAACAATCTGGCAGCCTTCGTGAAATCCAGAGCCAGGTTGATCATCATTTTCTGTTAAGCCATAAATCCTGTCTGGTAAATACATCTCATATCGTAGAAATGGATAAAATTAGGCGCATACTTATTTTATCCAACGGCCTACAGATTCCTGTGTCCGTCCGGCAGATGCATTTCTTTTTATAAGTCTGCGACATCTTTTAATTACTTGCTAAAAAGCAACCTACTCTTTGTGCAGAGAGCGGTTGCTTTTTTGATGTCTGAATCTTAGTTAGTTTATCCCTTTTCCTGCATCTCCTCCAGCTCGGTTTCTGTCTCAAGCATCCGTTCAAGAAGGCTTTCCTGGTTCTGCTCTTCCTTCTGCTTCTGCTCTTCAAGCTCCATAAGCTTCGTGTAGTCGGAAGCCAGTGCCGGATCCATGATCTGCATCTGCAAATCCGCAAGTCTCTGTTCGCTTTCTTCCAACTGCTTTTCGTACTTTGCCATCTGCTGCTTTAAGCGGGACAGAATTTTACCGGGATTATAATAGGTCTTCTTGTCAAAAACATCATTCAATGTTGGTGTTTTATCCGATTTCTTTTCGTTTCGTTCTGCCTCTTCCTTTGCCTGATTCAACTGTTGCTGCTTCAGTTCTTCCTTCTGCAGGCGTTCCAGATATTCCTCATAACCGCAATCATAAAAAACTGTTTTATCCTGCTTAAAATCAAGCATTCCGGTTGCGATTTCCTTGATAAAATAACGGTCATGAGAAACAAACAGGATCGTTCCGGTATAATTCTTCAACATATTCTCCAGCGCTTCTTTGCCAATGAGATCCATGTGGTTCGTCGGCTCATCCAGAATCAGAAGATTCGGCCGCATCTTAAACATCTTACACAAGGCAAGACGTACCTTTTCTCCTCCGGAAAGTTGTCCGAGAGTCTTAAATACTTCTTCTCCGGTAAAGAGGAAGCTGCCTAATGCATTACGCACCTCTACTTCCTTCAAGGTCGGATACATGTCCCAGAAATCGTTAAGTACGGTCTTATCCGGATACATACTTTCTGCAACTGCTGCCTGCTGGTCAAAATAGCCAACCTCCACACCGGTTCCAACGGTATAGCTTCCACCAAGCGGAGGAATCTGTCCCATCAAAGTCTTTAACAGGGTAGATTTTCCCTTTCCGTTTTCTCCGATAATCGCAACGCGTTCTCCCTTTTTCAGGGTAAAAGATACCTTACTCAACACATGATCGTATCCGATTTCCAGTGCTTTCAGCGTCAGCACATCGGTATAACTGGTTGTCCTTGGAAGGAATTGACCGCGGAATGCCTTGGTGTCAAATCTGCGGGGCTTCTCGATCAGAACCATGTGCTCCAACTGCTTTTCTTTGGAATGCACCGAAGCTACCTTGGTCGGAGTATTCTTCCACTTCTCAATCCACTCAGTGAGACGCTTGATCTCCTTCTGCTGTTCCTCGTAGTCCTTCTCCTGCTTTAAAGCAGCCTCTTCCTTTAACTTCATAAAGGTTGTATAGTTGCCCGGATACCGTTTGATCCGATGGTATTCAATTTCATAAGTTACATCAATGATGCGGTCTAAGAACATCCGGTCATGGGAAACAATCACAACTGCCTTGTTATAGTTCTTCAAATATCCTTCAAGCCATTCAATCGTTGGCAGATCCAAGTGGTTCGTGGGCTCATCCAGAAGCATAATGTCCGGACGGCTCAGAAGCAGTTTGATAAAAGCCACCTTGGTCTGCTGTCCTCCGGAAAATGTTCCGATCGGACGGGTAATATCCTTCAAGTCAAAGCCAAACTTCTGGAACATCGTTTCCATATCACGCCGATACGTATAGCCTCCCATTGCCTCCATTTGATCCTGCAAAGAGGAGTACTCATACATCCATTTCTGGTCATGATCGGTCTCCATGATGTCCGTAAGCTCTTTCATCCTGCGTTCACAGGCAAATACCGGTTCAAACACCTTCAAAATTTCATTTTCTACAGAAATTTCCTGATCTTCAAAGCTGATCTGCCGCAGATAGCCAATCTTCTGACTTCCGGCCATACTGATACCACATGTTTCATCACTGTCAATGTTGGCCATGGTAATATCCCCGGCAATCAGTTTTAGTAAGGTGGTTTTTCCACAGCCATTGCGCCCTACAATTGCAATTTTCTCATGATCATGTATGTCAAAATTTACATCTTCTATAATGGTTTCCGCACCGTATTGTACCAGTGCATGTCTAATCTGATATCTCATTTTATCTCCGTTAATACTGCTTGTTTTTCTGCTTCAATGCTAATTCACTCGCAAACTCATATGCCCGTGCTTCGCACTCTCTATCTGCCTTCGGCAGATGCATATTCGTTAAAAGTGCAAGAAAAACAAATGCCTGCTCCGCAGTCGCTTGTTTTTCTGTTGCACTTTTTACATCATATCAATTTATCTTTGGCTTTGCAATACAGGATTGAGACGAGGAGCCCCACCGCTGTTGCGATCATGGCAGGTGCAATAATGATTGCCGGATTCACACTTCCATATTGGGTCCGGTATGCAATCATGTTGACCGGAATAAGCTGTAAAGAAGAAATATTGAGAATTAGAAACGTGCACATTTCATTGCTGGCATAATGACGTTTCTCTTCGGGAACCCCACGCTCCTCCTGCAATTTTGCCAGCTCTTCCATGGCTTTGAGGCCGGCCGGAGTGCAGGCCCATCCCAGTCCCAACACATTTGCAATAATATTGGTTGAAATATAATCTCTGGATTTGTGACCTTGTGGAATACGCGGAAACATAAATGAAATAAACGGTGACAGCATTCGGGTAAGCTTCGCAATCAGCCCGGATTCCTCTGCTACCTGCATGAGTCCCACCCAGAATGCCATAACTCCTGTCATGGTAAAGCATAATGTGACTGCATCCTGTGCACTTTGTAACGCAGCCTCAGTAACCTCTTTCATATGACCCGTGATTGCACCATAGATAATCCCAATCACAATCATTACTGCCCAGATGTAATTCAACATATCGTTAACCTTTTCCGAAAACTTCTTTAGTTTAGTATATGGAATTGGAATTTCATTAAGAACATCAGATTATTTGCATCCCTTATATCCTGCCATTCTGTTTTTAATTCGTCAATCATCTTTTGTATATAGATTTTTACCGTATTATAGTGTAAAATATAACTATTCAGAATACCTTTTACAATACATTGTTTAAAAAGGGGAATGCAATGAAAAAACTGATATGGAAAATTGTATTGGCTGCATCACTACTTCTGATGGTGGTAGCCGTAATAAATATTGTCCTCTTAAGCAGAGATTATCAGAAGGGAATTAATACCTATGCCGATCTGGAGCAATATGCAACAGTGACGGAGGACTCTGTACAGGCTGCGCAGGAAATTATGGATGTAACCGATAATGGAAACAACTCCGAAATCACTGAAGAATCGCAGATTGCAGTAGATCTCGACATCGATTATGATGCGCTTGCGGAAATCAACAGTGACTTTGTTGGATGGATTTACTATGCTCCGTTAGAGCTCAGTTATCCCATTGTCCGCGGCATTGATAATGAATATTACACCCGTTACACCTTCGAAAATGAAAAAAACAGTTCCGGCGCCATCTTTATGGACTTCCTGAATAAGCCGGACTTTTCTCACTTCAATACAATTATTTATGGTCATAACATGAGAAACGGAACTATGTTCGGTTGTCTCAAAGAACTCCTGAACGATCCTTCCATTATCGAAGAAGATCCTTATATTTATATTTTTACCAAAGACAAAATCATGATGTATGAGATCTGTGCCGCCTATATCACAAATGCTTCTTCCCACACCTATGATCTGGCTCAGACTGCGGAAGAACAGGCTGATTACGTGGAGTACATTCAAGATGTTGCAACCTACTACCGGAATGACACCATGTTAGAAGAACCCCTGACCGAAGACACAAAACTCATTACCTTATCTACCTGTCATGGTCTTCACACCAGCAACCGAACCGTCATCCATGGTGTATTAATTGCCAGTAAAGACCGGTAAGGATTGATCAAGTTCCGGGGTCTGTGTGGTAACTACCTGCCACCGGGTAATCGTATAAGTCCGCTCTCCGGACGCTGTTTCCGAAAAGGATGCGTTTACAGATAACATCTGATTTTCATTAATTGGATAATCACAGGAAAAAGAGTCTTCCAAAGGCTCTTTTTTTGATGCCTCCAAAAGGTCCTCCTGTACTTGATTACAGGCTTGATAATATGCACTTGTACGCTCTGCCAGCTTACGGCTTAACGTGAGATCCGCATTGGCACTCACGATCGACAGTCCAGCAAAACAGACCAGACACAGGATTACCATGATTACTACAATGGACGGTGCTCCGATGCTCAGTCCAAAATCCCTATTCCGTTTCATCTGCCAATTCCTCCTGTGGAAACAAGGTCAGCTGCAATTCATAAACGGAGTCAAATTCGGTCCCCTGTTTCTGATATGCTATAATCTGCTGTGTTGTCCCAATATAAAGGTCACATGTTGTCAGTTCTTCTGATGCATTGATTCTTACAAATGCACATAATCCCGTATTGGTATTGTTGATTGTTAATACCGTCTGCTCCCGGTCTGTCTGATCCATCTCTGCTTCGGGAAACAATACCGCCAGTTCCCCGGCATTCCCATTACATCCGTAAAAAGCTTCCGCAATACTTTCTGCCATGGCAACCGCATGGTTTAGCTTCACACTCTGATCACTCAACTGGTGGGAGGTCACGAACAGCTTCACACAGACTGCTGCCGCAATCGAAAAGAACAGGATGGAAAGAATCAGTTCCATCAAAAATATTCCGGATTTAGAAGAATTTTTCGTCTGCATCTTCGAATCCTCCTGATCGAATACAAATATAAAAGCTTATGGCGTTTTCCTCCGGTGTTTTCAACGTGCATTGAACCAGATGGTCATTAACTGCCGTAAGTTCAAACTGCTCCATTTCCAGAATATCCTGTCCTGCTGAAGCAGAAAGCGCTATATCACTACGTTCCATCAATTCTTTCAGCATTCCGTGATATTCATAAATATAGGTATGATATGCTATCCCATTCACTTCCGATGAAAGAATCACCGCCGGGTTTCCTTCAAATGTGCCGATCGATACGGCTCCCTCCGTGTCCGCCTGACGAATCTTTTCCACCACATAAGACAGTAAAGTTCTTGTATTAAAATTTTCGTCCATATGAGCCACGGTCTTGCGATAAATATTTGCCCCGATCGAAATCAAAAAGATCGAAGAAAGTGCAAATATACAGAACAAGCCAATAACAAAAAGAACATCTACAATGTGTTTATCCTGCTTCTGATTCATAAACCTCTTCCATTCATAAGTTCACCTGATATTTATGTTTCCCATTACTACTCTGTTTTCATAAATAACAGTTCCGTTTGATTCAAGCTTTACTTCAAAATGATCGTAACATCCGGCCGTATATTGGATCCTACCGGCTGATAGTCCACGAAAAACAGATCCTTATCATAGGTCAGTCCGTAATGCTCTTCCATATAAGAAAGGCTCGGCGGGTAAAATCCCTCCACGGCATAGCAATGGATAATATCCCGGTCAATCGCATTCTGCAGACTGTCCCGCTGCCTGTCCACAGTAGACTGATCCACGGAATGAATCATCACCCAGAACAGGATTAAAATAACCGGACAGACCAGATACAGCATCCTGATTGGGAAACGACGATATTCATAACGGTTAAATTTTGTAGTAAATCGGTGCATATTATTCTCCTGCAAATTTCAGACTGCATATCTTTCAAATAAACCCAACTCTCAGATAATCTTTGTTTTTATTCATCTGCACATCCCGAAACAGAATTACATCATCCAATGCTCGCCATAATTCCCATAAGCGGAAGCAATACGGAAAGCAGAATAATACCGACAATCAACGACAGGATAATGACCAGAGTAGGCTCAATAATAGAAACAATTCTGGATAACTGCCGGTCTGTTTCTTCTTCATAATGCGATGCAATCTGCAGCATCACCACATCCATGGAGCCTGAACGGAAACCAACGGAAACCATTCGGGAATACAGATTCGAAAAGATCTCCGCATTGGCAAGTGCATCCGGCAGATCCGCCTGTCCCTGCATCTGCGCCTTACAACGTTCGATCTTCTTCGCCATCTCTTCATTTTCCACAATTTCCTTAATCATATCAAGACTGTGGTAGGTGTCCATGCCACTCTGATAGGAAAGGTACATTCCTCTTGCAAAACGTCCGGCAGCAATCTTGTCATAAAAACTCTTCGTAAACGGAAATACCGCGAGGAAATGCTTGATCTTCGCTTTGCCCGAAGGAATCTTATAAGTAATAAAAAGAGCAATCACCAAAAGTAACAACACGATGGAAATGCCAATTGCATAACGGCTGAGAACCGTTCCTGCATTCATCAGTGACTGTGCAAAAGGGGTCATTTCCGTTCCAAGCTGCACAAAGACCTGCTTAAAGATCGGAAGCACCTTTACAATCAGCACAATAATGATGAAAAACATCATGGCAATCATAATCAAAGGATACGTCACCGCTGAACGGATACTGTCGGAAATTGCCTCTTCGCGTTCATAATATTCTGCAAGGGACATCAGAACCACATCCAGATTACCGGATTCCTCTCCGAGTGCTGTCAGTTTCACCACATATTGCGGAAATACCCCGGTCTCTTCCAATGCTGTATAAAAATGATTTCCCTTATTACAGGTCATCCGGATCTGCTGCAGCAGTTCCTTTCCTTCCTTGCTGATCGTGTCATTAATCAGGATCTCCATTCCTTCTGCCGGTGTGATCCCTGCCTTAATGATCCACGCCGTCTGCTTGCAAAAGGATGCAATTTCTGAATTACTGAGCATTTTCTGTTTCTTCATTTCGTGCTTCTCCTGTAATTTAGTAATTATATTTTGTCACATAATTGCTTCCGTCGCCAATAAAGCTCTTTAACTGCTTTGAACCGGCATTTGCCGCAAAAGTGGGATCCATCAGGGACCAGTTCACTCCGTCAAACTGAATAATTCCATTGATCCACCCGATATCATTCACATACGTGCTGATCCATGCATGGTATGCCTCTCCCGCATATCCGACCTCTAACTTGGTGGGAATCTGTTGGGAGCGGAGCATGCTTGCCATTACGGCTGCATAATCCAGGCAGATTCCGGTTTTTATCTCAAGGATTTCATCCACATCCGGGATATATCCGCTCTGTACGTTCTCTGCCTTATCATAGTCATATGTGAAATTCTCAACAATATAATTATAGACATAATTAATGGCTTCCAGATCATCATGTGCCGGAGCCACAAGCATTCTTGCTTCCTCTACCACCTTCGAGGAACTGTTAAAGTTTACATACTGATTCGGATAAAGGAACGCCCCCATTGCATTGGTAATTTCTACTTCTATATCCTGTGCAAATACCGTTGCATACTGGCTGTCTGCCACATTCTCATAAACTCCGATGCTATAAGTACCATCTCCGACCGATAACGGGAAAGCTTCATAATCATTTCCATATAAATCATAGGTATACGTCATATAATCGGGACCGGTAAGCTGCATTTTGACCTTTTCATTCGTCCCGTGATAGGCAATCATCACATACCCTTCACTTGTATTCGAAGCATCCACCGACACCAGTTCATTTTCATAAACTACCGTTCCAGGAGCCTCCGGCACCAGACAGACCGGTGTGTTATTACGTATCGTTGTGCTTGCGGATACATAGGCCTCATGCTTTTTCTCACACCCCGTAAAGGTACTTAGAAAAAGTACTGCCAACATCACATATGTAATTTTCTTCTGTATTCTGCCTTTCATTAATCTGTATAAAGCTCCATGTCTGTTCTATTACTACTCTTCTTTGATGTTTATCTTATTCCTCTATTCATTGCTAAACCAACTATCTTGATTATAATAAAAAAAAATCTATCGGCAACATAAAAGACCTCTTCTTTCGAAGCGGTCTTTTATGTTGTGAATCCACTATGGGTTTAGTATCCAAACTCCTGTGCCCAGAACCACTGTCCATTGCTTACATGAATTGCAATTGCTCCGGAAGTAAATTCTGCATCCATAATGTTTGCCTTATGTGTCGGTGATGCCATCCAGGCCTGTACTGCTGACTCAGCAGAATCATAACCTTTTGCAAGATTCTCACCATACATCAGATTACTGTTCACAGTCCACCAGTCTGAACCATCAGGTCTGGTATGTGAGAACGATTGTGAAGCTTCTACGGCACGTACTGCACTTGCCTGCTCAAGACCGGAATTCCAGGTCAATGCACTAAGTCCTGCTGCAGCTCTCTGCTGGTTAGCAAGCTCAAAGGCTGCCTTGGAAGCTGCCTGAGAAGCGGATGTTCCGGAAAGCTCTGCTGCCAGGCTGACCATTTCGGGTTCAATATATACGATACCATCACTGGGAACCGTACTATCTCTCCGTGCTGCCTGATCCAGAACAAAACCACTCTTGCCGCATCCATTCAATGCTAATGCCGCTAAAAGCATGATGCTGAGTAATATGCTTAATTTCTTGCGCATATCCCACACTCCCTTTCCATACTGCTGGAGTTACTAATCCAGACTAAAGTACTATTATTTCTATCTTAATGATACTACATTTTATTCAAATTACAAGTACCAATTTGCTAATATATGTAAATTTTTCATTATCGTTATTTCGTTTGCAATAATCTCTGGTAAATTTCCCGTTTTGTAACACCACGATCTTTTGCCACCATCTTCATAGCGTCTTTATTTTCATATCCCTGCTCTTCATAAAAAGCCATATGTTCCTGTAATGACATCTCTTCCCAGGTCTTTTGCTCCTCATGCATCAGCTTCTTACGATCGATTCCTTCTAAAACAAGCACATACTCTCCACGTGGATCATGGGTTTCATAATAATGCGTAATTTCGAACAATCTGCCCTCTGTAACGGATTCGAACTTTTTAGTCAGTTCCTTGCAGAGTACTATTTTTCGATCCCCAAGGGCATCCCGAAGCTCCAAAAGTGTCTTATATAAGTGATGGGGTGCTTCATACAGAATGATGGTCCTGGTTTCTCTTTGAAGATCCTCCAGAATCACCTTGCGATCCTTCCGTTCCCTTGGAAGAAAGCCTTCAAAGCAGAACCTCCTCGCAGAAAGTCCCGACAGAGTCAATGCCGTAATCAGTGCACAGCACCCGGGCAGCGAAGTCACAGGAATCTCTTCTTCATGACACCGCTTTACCAGTACCTCTCCCGGATCCGAAATTGCCGGCGTTCCCGCATCGGTAACCAGTGCAATGTTTTTTCCCTGCTGCAAAAGACCGATCAGTTCTTCTGCTTTCTCATATTTATTAAATTCATGGTAGCTTGTCATCGGCTTTTTGATTTTAAAATGATTCAGAAGCTTAATAGTATTTCTGGTATCCTCCACGGCAATCAGATCTACCTCTGCAAGCGTATCCAGAACTCTCTGGGTAATATCCCCGAGATTTCCAATGGGTGTAGCACATAAATATAATGTTCCAGACATGTTTCCCTCTTTTCATCCCCTCAATATCCGTAAATATCGTGTATTTCATCCGTATAGACGCCGGGGCTCTGATAAACAACCAGCGGCTTTTCAACAGTCAGACGCGGTCTTCCTCCCCTTAATCCTTCAATCAGAACCATATTAGGATCCTTATCAATATATGGATAAACCAGCTTCATACGTTTCGGTTCCAAATGGTACTCGCGCATCAGTACCAAAATATCAACCAACCGGAACGGTCTGTGAACCATATAAAAACTGCCACCGGGACGAAGCAGCTTTGCTGCCTGACTGATGACATCTTCCAAAGTACACAAAAGCTCGTGACGGGCAATTGCCTTGGGTGACTTTTCATTCGTAATTCCATGATGCTCTGTCATGTACGGAGGGTTACTGGTCACTACATCAAAGGTTGCTGCACCAAAGAGCGAAGAGGCCTCTTTAATATCCCCTGTCACAATACGGATCTTACTTTCCAGGTGATTCAATTCCACACTCCGCTGTGCCATATCTGCACTTTCCGGCTGAATTTCCAGCCCGATAAAGTCGGAGGCTTCCGTCTTGGCTTCCATTAAAATGGGAATAATTCCGGTACCTGTTCCCAGATCAATGACGCGGTCTCCCTCCCTGGCTTTCGCAAACCCGGAAAGTAATACGGCATCCATTCCGAAGCAGAACCGCTCCGGATCCTGTATAATTTTGTAGTTATTCCTTTGCAGATCATCAATTCGTTCGTTTGGCCCCTGCACGGTCTAATTGTCCTCCAGCTTGGACTTGGGTTCTTCTTTTTCCAGCTTCTCCAAAGCCTTCAGTTCCTCGTCCGCAACATCTACCTTATTGTGTTTATGTTTTCTGCGGAAACGAAGCTGCTCTACCTTATATTCCCTGATTTCTTTTTCATTATCTATGTCAATTATAACTTTCACAAGCTGACGGAGCACATTTACACTTTGTACTTCTCCCTTAAAGCCGTCATCCGTGGTTACATGATCTCCCACATTCGGAAGTCTGCGGTTCAGTTCCTCATAGGTCTCTTCTTCATGCTTCAGACAGCACATCAATCTTCCACACACACCGGAAATCTTCGTGGGATTCAGGGAAAGATTCTGTTCCTTCGCCATCTTAATGGATACCGGAATAAACTCGGACAGATGACTATGACAGCACAACTCTCTTCCACAAATTCCGATCCCTCCGAGGATCTTGGTTTCATCACGGACACCGATCTGACGAAGCTCAATTCGCGTCTTAAACACCGATGCCAAATCCTTCACCAGTTCACGGAAGTCAATTCTTCCATCTGCGGTAAAATAAAAAAGCACTTTATTATTATCAAAGGTATATTCTGCATCAATGAGCTTCATCTCAAGACCATGCTTTTTGATCTTCTCCAGACAAATCTTAAATGCTTCTTTTTCTTTCTTCTTGTTGTTGGCTTCCTGCTCATCATCACGCTCGGTAGCAATACGCAGTACCGGCTTCAACGGCTGGATTACCTTATCCGGAGGAACCTCTCTCGGGCTTCCGACTACTGTGCCGTATTCAATACCCCGTGCCGTTTCAACAATAACGTGATCATTTCTGTTGATCTTTAATTTAGCCGGATCAAAAAAATATATTTTCCCCGCTGTACGAAAACGTACGCCTATTACCTTAACCATATCATCTATAACCTCACTAATTCTCTTTAATCGTCAGCAGTAAAAGTTCCATCGTCAGATCAAAGTTTACATTCGCGCTGAGACGCTGTTTTGCCTTCTCAAGCCCCTCGATGATGGATTCGATTCCTTCATAGGTACTTCTGTCTGCTACCTTTCTAATATACTGTATTTCCTCTCTGAAAATCAACCCATTTACATCATGAGTTGCCTTAAATAGTAAAACATCGCGATACCAGATGGATAAAATATCCAGATAATCATTCACATCAAACTGATACTCTGTAATCTTTTTGATCGCCGCAGCCATTTCATGGACTTCCATATCCCTGATATTCCGGAGCAGGGCAAGGGCTTCCTCCCTTACCTTATCAAACTCCTCACTCTTGGCAAGGAGTCTTGCTTTGCCGACATTTCCACGGGCAAAAGCCACACAGACATCTGCCTTATAATCCGGAATTTCCATTTCGTTCATTAAAAAGTTTTTGATCTGCTCATCCTTCACCGGCTTCATATTTAATACCACGCAGCGGCTCAGAATGGTAGGAAGAAGCGTTTCGAGATTCGTTGTCAGAATAATAATCACGGTATATTCGGGCGGCTCCTCCAGCGTCTTTAACAGGGCATTCTGCGCCTGTACCGTCATCTTCTCGCCCTCGTTCATTATATAAATCTTCTTCGGACTGCTGTACGGCTTAATCGCAACATCCCCATTAATCTGAGTACGAATATCATCTACACCAATCACATTAGGCTTCTCATGGGATACGAAAATAATATCAGGATGATTCCCGCTTAATGCCTGCTTACAGGAGTGACATACCTGACAGGGTTCTCCATCCTTCCTGTCCATACATTCCAGTGCCATTGCAAAAACCTTCGCAATAAATTCCTTACCGGAATTTCTCTCACCATTAATAATATAGGCGTGAGAAACCTTATTTCGCTCTATGGCACTCTGTAAATGCTCCTTCAATTGTTCCTGTCCGACGATATCACGGAATTCAGCCATATCCGTATCCTCCTCTATGTCAGAATATCAAGCAGTAATCCTCTGATTTCTCCGATTTTGGATAAAATCGCCAAATGATCCTGCTCGTCCTTCATTAATTCCTGCGCCAGCTGGTCTAAGTTTTCATCCACCAGACGAATAATTCCATAGACTCTGTGGCGTCCCCTTTTATCCAGAAAGTTCTCTCTGCTAAACTCATGGGACCGGTTCACGATCTCATTCATAAATTCCTTAATCAAACCCCGATACCGCTTCATATCCTTAATATCACGCTTTTTGGCAAGCTTGTCTCCCTGCATGGTAATTGCTTCCATCATAGAAGTCAGTCTTGCCTGCAATTCATTCTCTTCCACGTGACTGATCAGGGTAAATTTGAATCCGCCATCGGATTCTTTCACGGGAGCTGCAGCTTCCGGCTGTGTTACCTGCGTCAACTGATTCACTTTCATATCCATGGCTGCACCTCCTGTTTTATTTACATAGTTGCTCTATTTATAAAGCTTTTCTTTGCTCATGGAATTACTTCGTCATGTCAGATTTTCGTATCTGTGAATTATTGTAAAATATTCAGCAGATATTCTTCAATTTCCTGTACACACCGGTCAAGATCATCATTTTCGAAGATCCTCGTAATTCCTGCCTCTTCGAGTTTTTCTGCTGAAAAATCTGCCGCGTCTGCCAGAAACCTGCGGCACATTTCCTCATATTTCGGAGTTTCCTGCCGCCGTTCTCTCTGGATCGCGCGCTCTAAACGGATTCCATCATCTACCTCTATATAGATCGGCAATACTTTGTCTCTGGAAAAGTACTCCACCGTTTTTACAAAAGATTCCAGTGTTCCGATTACCAGATAATTCCGATTCTGAAGGTCTATGTTTCCATCATCCACAGTAAAATACCGCCATGGACCATAGAAGGTCTGATAAACACGGTCCTCAATAACTTTCCCTGCGTTAAACAGTTCCTGATAATGGGCTTCATCGGTAAAATAATATTCCCTGCCGTCCTTTTCATGGGCGCGGATCGGTCTTGTGGTATAGAGCACAACCTTATCAAAAGAAATCTCCTTCCATTGCAGAAGATGCTTATAAATCGTGTCCTTTCCTGTGGAACTTTTCCCAATTAAGTAAACCATTTTACCCATGATTCCAAAACCCCTGCCGTCTTACATTTATACTTCAATCACGCGGATCATATTCGTTCTTCCTGGTACACCGAGCGGTACACCTGCAGTCAGAACAACGGTATCTCCCTGTTTAATATATCCTGCCTCTACTGCTGCCTTGATGGCATCATCAAACAGATCGTCCGCACTGTTTTCCCTCGGGATCCACAACGGCGTTACTCCCCAGTAAAGATTCATCTGTCGGCAGATTCTGGGACTTACACTACAGGCAATGATTGGACAACTGGGCTTATACCGCGCAATCATTCCTGCAGTAAATCCGGAAATTGTTACGGTAATAATAGCTGCCGCCTTTAAATCCTTTGCAGTCGTACAGGTTGCATGGGAAATTGCGGTTGTAGTGTTATATTCTTCTGCCTCACGTCTCTTTAAACGCTCATCATAATTAATATCCTGTTCGGTACGCTCTGCAATCTTTGCCATTGTGGCAACTGCCTCTACCGGATAAGCCCCTGCTGCGGTTTCTCCGGAAAGCATAATTGCTGTCGTTCCATCATAAATGGCATTTGCAATATCCGTAGCCTCTGCTCTCGTCGGGCGTGGATTCTTAATCATGGATTCCAGCATCTGGGTTGCCGTAACAACCTGCTTTCCCTGTGCCTCTGCCATCTTAATCATCTGCTTCTGAATGACCGGTACTTCTTCAAGTGGAATTTCAACACCCATGTCACCTCTTGCAACCATAATACCATCAGAAGCTTCCAGAATCTCTTCCAGATTATGAATACCCTGCATATTCTCAATCTTTGCAATAATCTTCATATGAGAACCATGTTCGTCAATAATCTTACGGACAGAAAGGATATCCTCCTTACATCTTACAAAAGAGGCAGCCAAAAAGTCAAATCCCATATCACAGCCAAACATAATATCACTGACATCCTGCTCACTTAAGTACGGCATCGAAAGCTCTGCTCCCGGCACATTAACACCCTTATGATTGGAAATCGGTCCACCGTTAATAACATTACAGATAATATCGGTATCAGTAATTTCCTCAACCATCATTTCAATCAGACCATCGTCAATTAAGATTGTAGTTCCGACAGAAATGTCATTAATCAGATTTTTATAAGTAATGGAAACTTTTTCATTGGTTCCCAGCATCTCTTCTGTAGTCAATGTAAAGGTCTGTCCGCTTTCCAGTACTGTTTTTCCACCTTCGATATCCTTCAGACGGATTTCCGGTCCCTTGGTATCAAGCAGAGTTGCAATCTGTAATCCCAACTCTCCACTCACCTTCATCACACGGTCAAATCTCTTCTTATGTTCCTCATGTGAGCCGTGGGAAAAGTTAAAACGTGCAACATTCATGCCGGCAAGCATGATCTCACGAAGCTTTTCTTCACTCTCACTGGCTGGTCCTAAGGTACAGATAATTTTTGTTTTTCTCATAAAATCTCCTTTTCACTTTCATTCCCTATTGAATTATTTAGAACTGTATCTGCAAAGTTACTATTTTATTTAAAATGATCCTCTGTATATACAGTTACATCACCTCATAAACAACATTTCACTTATGTCTGTTGCTGTCTGCGCAAAAATGCTTACTTCATTGTTATTTATCTTGTAACAGAATGCCAATCTTACCTTTGTTAATTCCCTGCACAGTATATCCATATCGGATCCTCTCCTGTATCGCCCGGATAAATGGTTCTTCGATTCTTTCTCCCGGTATGAGAAGTGGTATTCCCGGTGGATATAAATTGACAAACTCTGCGGCTGTCCTTCCTATCGCATCTGCCAAAGGTACTTCATAGCTCTTTTGCATATAGGCTTCATAAAGCGGAAGCTTTCTTACCGGGCTCCAGCATTCCGAAACTGATGTAAAGTCTGGTGTCTTTTCCTGTGTAAGCCGGGAGTCAATCTCCTTTAATGCATCTATCAGACGCCTGATCCCCTCTTCGGTATCCATCATAGATAACATGGCAAGTGCATAAGTCTCGCATGCCATCTCCAATTGCAGGTGATACGTTTCCCTCAAAGCATCATAAAGCTGCTTTCCGGTATAGTTCGTATTTTTTACAGAAATAACAACCTTCGATGGCTCTGTATAGGGACAGACCCGCAAGTACTTACAGGAAGCGATTTCCTTTTCGAGTTGCTTACGCATCTCCAAAAGTTTATCAAGTCTTTCTGTTCCTTCTTTCTCCAACAGATATAATCCCTCTTCAATTCCTGTCATCAGCAGGTAAGATGGACTGCTTGTCTGATAAATCGTCAGATATCTCTGAAGGTGATCCCGATTCACCAATGCTCCATTCACATGAAGAATTGCTGTCTGGGTTGGTGATGGCAATGTCTTATGCGTACTCTGAATTACAACATCTGCTCCGCACTGTACTGAATTTTCCGGATAAGCTGCATGAAAACCAAGATGTGCCCCATGTGCTTCATCGACAATCAGTGGAATCCCATAGGAATGAGCAACCGCAGCAATTTCGCCGATATTCGAGCAGATCCCGTCATAGGTCGGAGAGGTAACCACAACCCCTGCAATCACTTCTGCAGCCTTCTTTGGATCTACATTTCTCTCCCGGAGTGTCAGAATAATTGCTTTCCGTACCGTTTCCGGTAGAATTACTCCTGCAAGATCATATTCCGGAAGAAGCTCCGGATAGAGGTACCTCACATTCAACCGGTTTAAAAACGCAGCATGGTATACTGCCTTATGGCAGTTACGCGCCATGAGAAGTACCTTTCCCTTTCCTGCAACAGAAGCAACGGCACTTAAAAGTCCCCCGGTACTTCCATTAATTAGGAAATGCGTTTCCTCTGCTCCATACAGCTTCGCAGCACGCTCCTGTGCCTGCCGGATCACTCCTGATGCCTCATGCAGATTATCAAAGTCATCAATTTCCGTTATGTCCAGCCGGTAGCCTTGAGCAAGTGGTCCGCTTTCCGGATTTCTTTTGTGTCCCGGCATATGAAACGGATAGTAATCAGTCTGTGCATAGGCATTCAATTTCTCGTATAATCCGTCTAGCATGCTTTCTTTGCTCCGTTTCCCTGATCCTTTTTCTTCAAATGTTCTTTCCGGTCGGCTGTCCCTTTCCGGATATGCAGTGTTTCCAGAATCGAGCAGTACTTATCTGCCATACTGACTACCCATGCTTCCCGACAAAGTGGTGGAACAATGGTGAGCGGCCACATATGCTTCTTAATAATATCCTGCTCTCTGGGTGTTAATTTGTATTCCTTCTTCGCATTCTTAAGTGCAATTCCCGGATGATAAAATCCATGAAAGAACTGATAGTTCTCCCGGTTCTTATCATGCCAATCATAGAGGAAATAATCATGCAGCAATGCGCCACGCACCAGATCCTTTTCCTGACAGTGAATTCCCAGCTTCCGGTTAATTGCGAGGCTATGCTGCGCCACATCCAGACAATGTCTGCGTACGGGAATTGTTCCGTGCTGTACATAGTTTCTCGTACTTTTGAAATTATCGGACTGCATAATATCGTTGCCATACTGTTTCATCAGATGGTATAGTTCTCTTCTTCTGTCAAAATTCTTCTTAAGTTTTTCAAGTTTTCTTTGTGAACGTTTCAAGCAAATCCCTTCTATCCATCATACATTCTGAACATACAAACGTATACTGTAATATAGTATACCACAGGTCATACTATTAGAAAATGAAACAGAGCTGATTTTTTGCAATTTACAAAAAATTTACAGAAAATTAAATTGCTCCCAGACTTGCATTTACTAAGCGCTCACAAAAAAAAATCAGTAAGCACACGCCTACTGACATAAAAAGAACAAATAATAAATATTAGGGCATAACAAATGCCCAGAACCGGAATCGAACCAGTGACACGAGGATTTTCAGTCCTCTGCTCTACCAACTGAGCTATCTGGGCATAGACTTAAAAAATAAGTCGAGTAGCGGGGACAGGATTTGAACCTATGACCTTCGGGTTATGAGCCCGACGAGCTTCCAGACTGCTCCACCCCGCGATATTTAATTGTGCTCCCAAGAGCAAATGGATGGAGGTGGATTCGAACCACCGAAGCAATTTGCAGCAGATTTACAGTCTGTCCCCTTTGGCCACTCGGGAATCCATCCATATGATAGATTTCTCTATCAAAAGCCGATGATCGGACTCGAACCGATAACCTGCTGATTACAAATCAGCTGCTCTGCCAATTGAGCCACATCGGC
>CAVHRK010000076.1:0-69424 GCA_963638365.1 Anaerobutyricum sp.
CTACATGAGGCAGATATTGAGAGCATCATTCAAAAAATGTATTCTTCAATGAATCAGAAAAATAGGAAATAGGATGAAAATTTATCGAAAATATTTTTTAAACGTGATCAGACAGGGGCTTTCTTATCGGTTTAACTACTTTATGAGAGTTGTAGGAAGCGTGGTTACCTTAATTGTACAATATTATATCTGGAAAGCATTACTTGGAAACACATCAACACCAACCAGCTATGGAAGTATAGGTTTTGAACAGATGCTTACTTATATTGTTATTAGCAGCATTATGAGAGTATTTATGCGTTGTAACCTGATTAATAGTATCGATGATAAAGTCAGAACGGGGAACATAGCATTGGATCTGATTAAACCAGTAAATCTGAAAACGTTGTTTTTCTTTGATCTGCTAGGTGAAACATTATTTCAGATGATTTTTCTGCTTGTGCCAACAATGCTGATTGCAATATGCTTCTGGAACTTTTCCTTTCCACCAATAGAAAGGATAGCAGTATTTTTAGTTGCATTGGCAGGGAGCTTTATGCTTTATTTTCTGATCTGCTATATTATTGGCATTTTGGCATTCTGGTTTACGCAGGTGTGGGTGCTTGGAAGGGTATTGAACGATGTTGTCAGTTTTTTTTCGGGAGCACTTATACCATTATGGTTTTTTCCTGATAAATTGAGAAGAATATCGGAAATTCTTCCTTTTCAGCATATTTATTTTTCTCCGATATCAATTTTTACAGGGACTGCAAATGGATCTGACATAATGAAAATTCTGTTTATGCAATGGGTATGGATTTTGATTTTTTATTGTATTGGAAAAATGATATGGAATTATGCTGTGCAGAAAATAACAATTCTGGGAGGATAAAAATGCAAAATATTAAATTGCTTTCTAAATTTTATCTTGTCCTGTTAAAAAGTAAGATGGAATATCGGCTAAATTTTGCGTTGGAGATTGGAATCAATATTTTTACTTATCTGGTAACCTATCTTGGAACATGGGTTATATTGAATAAATTTCATACCATAAATGGGTGGAATTTATATGAAGTAATGATTCTTTATAATATGAATTTAGTTACATATGGAATAGCGTGTCTGTTCTTCTATATTCCATTTAGAAATCTGGAAAATATTCTGGTTAATGGAGAATTTGATTCTTATTTAACCAAACCGGTTAATCCATTCATTTATTTAATATTAAGACAAAATTATCTTGGATTTCTGAGTCATATTGTATTAGGGATGATCATGTTTGCCTTGTGTCTTCAGAAAGTGGAAATAGACTGGAGCATGAGCAGAATATTTGCATTTATTAGCGCAATAACAGGAGGAACGCTGATTCAGGCTTCAATTATTATTGCCACTGGTGCGTTAAATATAAAACTGGTACGTGCTAATGCATTGATGGATGCTTTCATTTATAATGTTCGGTCTTTTGTCGAATATCCAATTGACCTGTATCCAACATTCATTCAATGCGTTGTCACATTTATCATTCCGTATGCACTGATAAATTATTATCCGGCTGCATATATCTTTAGAAAAACAACAACGTTTTGTGTGGCATTACCTTTAGTGATTGGTGGACTCATGTTTGCAGGTGCATATGCGTTGTTCATGTATCTGCTACGTTACTATCAGGGGACTGGAACATAACTAATGACAGAATGGATGAAGTGAAAATATATTCGGTAACTTAAACTCCCCTCATTTCCTTCCGGTAAATCGCCTGGAAATAAATAATTTCAGCCGTAGCGGTAATGGTCCAGGAGAAGATATAGAGCAGGTACAGGGACGGAATGGTTTTAAAGTAAGCGAAAATGGTATAAATCCAGATCACACGGAAGACGCAGGATCCCATAATTACGATAAAGGTGGGAACAACGGTCTTGCCAAGTCCACGGGAGGCGGCGATGGTACAATCCATAAAGGCAGAGAACGCATAGGATACACTCATAATTTTAAGGCGGTACATGCCAAGTTCGATTACCGCGGGATCGGAAGTAAATAATAACAGGAAATTAGGACCCATAAAGAGAATCGTAAGTCCGAGAATCAGTCCGATGAAGAAGGAATAGGACAGACTTACAAAGTAACTCTTTAAGACACGGTCCTTTTTCTTTGCGCCGAGATTCTGTCCCATGAAGCTGCTGCAGGCAACATAAAAGGCAGCCATGACTTCATATACCGGTCCGTCTGCATTGGCAGCAGCGGAATTGGCGGCAACCATGGTTGCCGAGAAGCTGTTTACACCAACCTGAACGAAGAGGTTGGCAAACATGAAGACCATATTTTGTAAGCCGGAAGGAAGACCCAGTTTTAAAATGGCAGTCAGCTTATCTTTGAAGACAAGAGAGCGTAAGGTCTGATGGCGCAGGGAAATGGTATATACATTGTCTCCATGCGTAATGGCATAAGTGATTAATATAGCAGAAATATATTGTGAAATGATACTTGCAATGGCAACACCTGCAACATCCAGGTGAAAAACAATGACAAGCAGCAGGTTTAAAGCAACATTGACCACTCCGGCAATGGACAGGAAATAAAGTGGTTTCCTGGTATCCCCGGCAGCACTTAAAATGGCATTACCGCAGTTATACACACCAACGGCGGGAAGTCCCAGAAAATAAATCCGCAGATACAGGACCGCTCCATCGATCAGCTCCGGCTTGGTATTCATTAAAGAAAGAATTCCGCGGGCACTGGAAATTCCGATTATGAGAAGAAGGATTCCTATACACAGGCAAAGCACGTAAGCAGTTGTAATGGTTTCTTTTGCTTCCTTCTTATTACCGGCACCGATGTGGAGGGCAACAAGTACATTGATTCCACCGCCGACCCCAATGAGAAAACTTGTAAATAATGTTACGAGTATTGAGGTAGAGCCAACAGATCCTAACGCGTTACTTCCTGCAAATTTACCGACAACAGCAATATCTGCCATATTGAAGAGTACCTGTAAGAGGTTGCTCAGCATTAATGGCAGACTAAATAAAAATATTTTTTCACCTAAAGAACCTTCTGTTAAGCTTTGTTCCAATTGTTTCATTTCATCACCTGTGGTAAAATGTATTTAAGTGCGAAGCACGGGCATGTGAGTTTTATTTTTACAATACAGCCAATCCATTCTATACCGAAATACAAAGAGATACAAGAGGAATCTGTCATGGAAATAACAGAAAATAAACAAACAGAAATCATAGAAGAAAGCAAAGCATCCAGAAATCTGCCGAATCCGGGAAATATGGATGATTTCCTTGATCTTCTGCGTGATGCCAAGGGGCTTATGAGCCGGTATCGTTGTGCGATCATGGAAGTGGAGACGAAGTTTAAAGTGTTAAACGAAGAGCTTTCTTTGCAAAGCGATCATAATCCGATCGAAAGCATCAAGTCCAGATTGAAGTCACCGGAGAGTATTTATGGGAAGCTGAAGAGAAAGAACCTTCCCATGACACTGGATTCCATAGAGGGGAATCTGTTTGATATTGCCGGTGTGCGTGTTATCTGCTGCTTTATTGATGATATTTATATGCTGGCAGACTGTCTGATCCGGCAGGACGATGTGACATTGATTGAAATGAAGGATTATATCCGGAATCCCAAGGGGAATGGTTACCGGAGTCTGCATCTGATTATCAGTGTTCCGATTTTCCTTCAGAATGAAAAACGGAATATGAAGGTAGAGGTGCAGCTGCGGACGATTGCCATGGAATTCTGGGCAAACCTGGAACACCAGATGCGTTACAAAAAGGAGCTTTCTCCGGAGCTTTTGGAGAAGATTTCCACGGAGCTCAGTGCGTGTGCGGAGACCAGTGCAGAGCTTGACCTGCGGATGCAGGAGATCCGGTATACCATCGAACTTTCCGATGAAAATAATGAGTAAACGGATAAAGATAATAAATTGAAGGAAGGGTTTCGTATGTACGATGTAGTGATTATTGGGGCAGGGGTAAACGGAAGTGCCATCGCAAGAGAATTGTCGAAGTATCAGTTGAAGACTGCAGTGCTGGAACGCTGTACGGATATCTGCGAGGGAACCTCGAAAGCAAACAGTGGCATTGCCCATGCCGGATATGATGCCAAGAGCGGAACATTAAAGGCGAAGCTGAATGTAGCAGGAAGCCGGATGATCCGGCAGCTTTCGAAGGAGCTTGATTTTGCCTATGAGCAGAACGGTTCCCTGGTGCTTTGCTTTGATGAAAAGGATCGCGACAAATTAGAGGAACTTTTACACCGCGGAGAACAGAACGGTGTGGAAGACCTGCGTATTGTAGAAAGAGAGGAGCTGCTAAAGCTGGAGCCGGAGATCGGCGATCAGGTAGTGGCTGCTCTTTATGTGCCTACAGGGGGAATTGTCTGTCCGTTCGGACTTACGATTGCGCTTGCGGAAAATGCAGCAGTGAATGGCGTGGAATTTTATCTCGGAACGAAAGTGACAGGAATAGAGAAAATTCATGCAGACGCCGCAACGGAAAGCAACGGGGCATACCGGATTCATACCGTGGCTTCGGATGGTACACAGAAGGCCTACGAAGCAAAAGTAGTCATTAATGCAGCCGGTGTTTATGCAGACCAGATTCATAATATGGTAAGTGATCAGAAGATCGAGATCGAACCCCGCAAGGGAGAATATCTTCTTTGTGACAAGAGTGTCGGAAAGATGGTGAGTCATACGCTTTTCCAGCTTCCTACTGCACTGGGCAAGGGAATTCTCGTAACGCCTACGGTTCATGGCAATCTGCTGATCGGACCGACTGCAGAGGATCAGGAGAACAAAGAGGGCGTGGATACCTCCAGTGCAGGTCTTGACCTTGTGAAAGAAAAGGCGGCCTTAAGCGTGAAGGAAGTACCGCTTCGTCAGGTGATTACTTCGTTTGCCGGACTGCGCGCAAGACTTGTGAAGGGAACAGCGCTTAAGAATAAAGAAGGACTTTATTACAAAGAGGGCGACTTTATGATCGGGGAAGTGCCGGATGCGCCGGGATTTATTGATGTGGCAGGCATGGAATCTCCGGGATTATCGTGTGCTCCGGCAACGGGAGAATATGTGGCAGACCTTGTGGCCGGGATTTTGAAGCCGCAGAAGAAGGACAACTTCATTGCAGCTAGAAAGGGAATACCGAGCATGGCACTTGCAACCGATGAAGAGCGGCATGCTTTGATTCAGCAGAATCCGGCCTATGCCAATATCATCTGCCGATGCGAGATGGTATCTGAGGGCGAGATTCTGGATGCCATTCACCGTCCGCTCGGGGCAACGACAACCGATGGCGTGAAGCGCAGAACACGTGCCGGTATGGGACGATGCCAGTCGGGCTTCTGCAATCCGAGGGTAGTCGAAATTCTGGCACGGGAATTGTCGGTAGACGAAAGCAGAATTCAGAAAGCACAGGAAGGATCTTATTATGTACTTCCGGAAGAAGATGGGGAGGACTTGTAGGATGAAAGCAGAACTTGTTGTTATCGGTGGTGGACCTGCGGGCATGGCAGCAGCCCTTGCCGCAGAAGAAAAGGGAATTAAGGATATTCTGATTCTTGAGAGGGATAAAGAACTTGGTGGAATTCTGAACCAGTGTATTCACAATGGTTTCGGACTTCACACCTTTAAGGAAGAACTGACAGGACCGGAATATGCGAACCGTTATGTGGAAAAGGTAAAGGCTTCCAGTGTGAAGTATCTGTTGAATACGATGGTGGTAGATGTGCAGGGAGGTAAGACCTGTGTGGTTACCGCGATGAATAAGGAACAGGGCATGTTTCAGATCGAGTGCAAAGCGGTGGTGCTTGCCATGGGATGCCGGGAACGTTCACGTGGAGCCATGAACATTCCGGGATATCGTCCGGCTGGTGTGTTTTCTGCCGGAACAGCACAGCGTTATGTCAATATCGAGGGCCGGCTTCCGGGCAAGCGTGTCGTTGTATTAGGATCCGGAGATATTGGTCTGATTATGGCACGGCGTATGACACTGCAGGGTGCGAAGGTAAAGCTCGTTGCGGAGATTATGCCGTATTCGGGCGGCTTACGGAGAAATATTGCACAGTGTCTGGATGATTATGATATTCCGCTGATGCTTAGTCATACCGTGACCGAGATCCATGGAGCAGACCGGATTGAGGGTGTTACGATTTCCAAAGTGGATGAGAATCTGAAACCAATCCCGGGCAGTGAACAGTATGTGGAATGTGATACACTGCTGCTTTCCTGTGGTCTGATTCCGGAGAACGAACTGAGTATCCAGGCTGGTGCACAGATGGATTCCATGACACAGGGACCTGTGGTAAATGCGAAGCTGGAAACAACGGTAGAAGGTGTTTTTGCCTGCGGCAATGTTCTTCATGTGCACGATCTTGTGGATCATGTATCGGAGGAAGCGGTTCATGCAGGAGAATATGCGGCAGAGCATATTTTGCAGGGAGAAGAGGACTGGGGAGAAGCGGTCCGCCCGAAAATTCCTGCGAAATCCAAGAATACCATTCCGGAAGGATTTGATAAAAACAGTCAGGTGATCTGTATCGGATGTCCGCTGGGATGTCTGGTTACCGTTAAGAGGAATGATGACGGAACCCTTGATATTACGGGAAATACCTGTCCGAAGGGCGAGGCTTATGCACGGAATGAGTTTACGGCGCCTGTCCGGACACTGACTTCTTTAATCCGGGTAGAAGGAAGAAGAAATCAGGTGGTTTCGGTGAAAACCAATGGTGAAATTCCGAAGGGAAAGATTCACGAATGTATGGGGATTCTCCGTAAGGCGGTGGCAGCAGCACCGATCCGGGTGGGAGACATCCTGATTTCCAATATTGCGGATACCGGAATTGATATCGTAGCAACATCTGCAATGGAATAGGAGGTACGTGGTATGGCAAAATATCTTATGGCATTGGATCAGGGTACGACCAGTTCCCGTTGTATTCTTTTTGAAAAGAACGGGAAGATTCACAGCATGGCACAGAAGGAATTTTCACAGATTTATCCGCAGCCGGGGTGGGTGGAGCATGATCCACGAGAAATCTGGGCTTCCCAGCTTGCCGTTACGATGGAAGCGATGGCGCAGGTTATGGCACAGCCGGAGGACATTGCGGCAATCGGCATCACAAATCAGCGTGAAACGACGATAATCTGGGACCGGAAGACAGGGGAACCCATTTATAATGCGATTGTATGGCAGTGCCGGAGAACCGCAGACCGGATTGATGAACTGGTGGCGTTGGGCTACAGTGATCTGATTAAAGAAAAAACAGGACTGATTCCCGATGCATATTTCAGTGCAACGAAGATCGCATGGATTCTGGACCACGTGGAAGGCGCCAGAGAACGTGCAGAGCATGGGGAACTGTTATTTGGAACCGTGGACAGTTGGCTGATTTATAATCTTACCAAGGGTGAGGTTCATGTGACGGATTATACGAATGCATCCAGAACGATGCTGTTTGATATTCATAAGCTTTGCTGGGATAAGGAACTGCTTGATCTTTTCCGTATTCCGGAATGTATGCTTCCGGAGGTGAAGCCATCAAGCTGTATCTATGGTTATACAGAAAGTTCGGTTTTAGGCGGCGCGATTCCGATTGCCGGAATTGCAGGAGACCAGCAGGCGGCTCTTTTCGGACAGTGTTGCTTTGAAAAGGGACAGGTGAAGAATACATATGGAACCGGATGCTTTCTGTTAATGAATACCGGACGGGAAGCCATCACCTCAAAGCATGGACTGCTTACCACGATTGCGGCAAGTACTTCGGATCAGGTGGAATATGCACTGGAAGGAAGCGTGTTCGTGGCCGGTGCGGCAATCCAGTGGCTGCGAGATGGCATGCGCATGATTAAAAAGGCATCGGAAACAGAAAAATATGCGAATGGAGCAGAGGATACCGGAGGAGTTTATCTGGTTCCGGCTTTTGCCGGTATGGGAGCGCCCTACTGGGATCCTTATGCAAGAGGCACGATTGTCGGAATTACCAGAGGCTGCCAGAAGGAGCACTTTATCCGGGCAACGCTGGAATCCATTGCATATCAGTCATCGGATGTGCTGCATGCCATGGAAGAAGATGTGGAGGTATCCATTGCCGGATTGAAGGTGGATGGAGGTGCGAGCGCAAATGATTTCCTGATGCAGTTTCAGGCAGATATTCTGGGAGCAAGAGTTTACCGGCCGGAATGTATTGAAACAACGGCGCTTGGTGCGGCATATCTCGCAGGACTTGCCTGCGGTTATTATAAAGATAAGGAAGAAATTAAAGAAAACTGGCAGTTGTCAACGGAGTTTACCCATCAGATGGGAGAAGAACATCGCAGACAGCTCCTGAAAGGCTGGAGGAGAGCGGTTCGCTGTGCGCTGGCCTGGGCAGATGATGAAGACTAGTTTACAGGGGTAAAGGAGAGGTGTCGGAATTACTATGGGTATGAGAGAAATTTTAAAGGGAACAGTGATTTATGAAAGCGGTCAGAAGCTGAACGGATTAATGATGATCATGAGAGGAACGGCAGTAGTTGCCTTTGATGGCGGCTTTTATGAACTTCATAACGGAGATGTGATCGGTCTCCCGGACCTGATTCATAAGGAAGCGAATTTTCGATATGTGGCAAAAGAAAATCTGGCAGTTGTGGATTATCCATCCAAGGTACCGGAGCTGCAGAAGTTTTTTAAGGAGCATGGAGAGGCAGTTCATTATTTCCAGTCGTCCCTGTTCCGGCAGTTCAATGAGCTTCTGCTTCGTTATAGGGAAGTGCAGACAACCTGTGATATGATGCAGGACTATCTGACCGGAGGCTATGAGAATTATATGCGGATCTGTGAGAATAACCACATTTCGCCGGGAGAACTTGAGCGTTATGAGGAGTTTCTGGATATTCCGCAGGAGGAGAAGATTCCGGACTGGATTTCAGGTTACTACAGTACGATGGAGCAGATGCTTTCCGTGTGGGATAAAAACAATACCGATATGAACTTCGTAATCGGTTTTATGTCCAAGACCTGTGATGACATGAATCAGATGGCTGGGCTGTATGGAAGAATGAAGAGCCATATTCAGGAGATTTGTGAGCTGCTGATGAATGAGAGCAGCCTGGATCTTTTGGAGCTGTATCTTTCCCTTTATGAAAAAATTGTGAAGAAGAATGGCTTAAAGGATGTTTCCGTCATGCTGGTGAAGAAGATGCTGACAGGAACCTTAAGCCAGCTTGAAAAACAGGGCTATGCGCAGAAGGAATTTTTTGCGGCAAGAAAAGCAGATTGTGAGAGCCGGATAGCACAGATTGCGGAGCTGGTGAAACAGCAGGCAGAGGAAGCGGCACAGCTTGACGAAGATATTGTTGGGAAAATTAAAAATTCTCTTGACCAGATTTTTCAATATGCAGAATGTGAGCCGGATTTTGCGGCAGAATACCGGGAGCGTGTAGAGGCCTACAAGCATCTGGTGAATAAGAATAGTACCGAGGACGATGCACGTATGCTGCGTGCAGGAATTACGAAGGGCTTTAATAAGATTTATATTCAGGCGTTCCAGAAAAGCGTGAAGGATACCGCTGTTCCAAAGGTAGTGAAGATGTTTTTTAACTTCGGTTACATGGATGAGGAACTGGCAGGCATGGAGAATGCAGTTGCCCTGTACCGTATGGCGGAACAGATTCCGACTGATCCGAAGCGAGGTGTTTATTCTTATTATGAATGGCTGATGGCGATTTATCATGGACAAAAAGAGCCGAGCCGTAATGAATTCGACATGGACTATGCGGATTATCTGCATGAGCAGCAGCGCCTTGCAAAGATTACGAAGGAAGAAGAGGCAACCTTATTACGGACACCGGAATCCAGAGTTATGTATGAACTGGAGAATGTATTCCCGACTGTGAATAAGACAACGAGCGGACATATCAGTACTTACTGTCCGATTTTCTCAGAACACAATCTGTTGAAAACACTGGATTCGGCGGTTGTAAGTGCGGACCGTGTAGAACAGATTATGAACGGAATCCGGAATGCAGATTACAGTGCCTATTACAGGGAAACGATTTATACGAATCCGGATGAGGGAATTTCCAAGGAATATATTCATGTGGAGGTACTGCCGGACTTTATTCTGATGCCGAACATTGGAACCAGAGGAATTATGTGGCAGGAAATTGAGGGAAAGAGGAGAACAACACCGGCACGAATGATGCTTTCCCTGTTCCACCTGGAGGATTTACAGATGTCAATCCTGCGTCTCACCGGACAGTTCCGTTGGGAGATGTGCAAGCGTGAACAGGGAGCCAGATGGAATGATGTTTCAGAACGTTCCCTTACCAGTGAATACTTTGATTATGCGCAGTTTTATAAGAAGAATAATGAGCTTTCCTCCGATGCCAAGGAGAAGATTAAGAATGATCTGGTACGTGCGAAGAATAACTTCAAGGAGATGTTCGTGAGGGATTACTGTGTCTGGGTATTATATGAAAGCAGTGGTTCTCCGAGATTGAACAAGGTGGTAAGAGGTATTCTGTTTACCTACTGTACTTTCGCAAAGGACATCCGGGATAAACTGGAAATCAATCCCATGTATAAGGAAATGATTGCACGTTATTACGTGAAGCAGGGGCAGAAGAAACACCGCATGGATAATCTGATTCAGAAGCAGAGAAATTGCGGCAAATCCATACCGGATGAAATCCTCAAAGAACAGGAATTTTTAGAGATGTAACATGCGGTTTCGACCTTGACAATTAATTAATTTAATTTATAATTTAATTAAATTAATCACTTTTTAAGTTGGTAAATTTAGCTAAACAGTGACAAAAATGATTGTTAAAAATGACAAAAAGAATTTAAGTGAGGGCTATTATGGGCGTACAGCAATACGAAAATCTTTCCAAAGACGTAAAGAAGTTGTTTAAGCTGGACACGAAGAACACCAGCTATGTCATTGCGGTTGTGGATGATGAGCAGTTCCTGGGACATGTGTATTACGGACAGAAATTAAATGATTATCATCTGGATCATTTACTCAGAATTCAGGAGGGACCTTTTGTTCCTTCCCGTAACAATCGTGACCGTGGCTCCTTCCTTGACAGTTTCCCGATGGAATATCCGGCACATGGTCTTGGTGACTATCGCGAGGACTGTATCAGCATCCGTACCGAAGAGGGAAATACCGGTCTTTCCTTAAATTATGTTTCTCATAAGATTACAGCAGGAAAGCCAGCCTTAGAAGGACTTCCGGCTTCTTTTGGAACAGAGAAGGAATGTGAGACTCTGGAAATTACCTGCAGGGACAGCCATACCGGTCTGGAAGCAGTTCTGATGTATACCGTATTTGAAGATGTGGATGTCATCACCAGAAGTGTAAAGGTAGTAAACCCTTCCGAAAAGACCTTATTCTTAACGAAGGTGATGAGTGCCTGTCTCGATATGGATAACCGCGATTTCGAAGCAGTTACCCTTCATGGTTCCTGGGCAAGAGAGCGTCATATCCAGACGGTTCCGGTAAGCCATGCAAAGCTTTCCGTAGAGTCGGTCAGAGGTGAATCCAGTCATCAGGATCATCCGTTTATGGCGTTAAAGACGAAGGGGGCCGATGACGACCATGGTGAAGTTTATGCAATGAACTTTGTATATTCCGGCAATTTTAAGGCTATGGTACAGAACGATCAGTTTGACCAGCTTCGTATGATGATGGGTATTCATCCCGAGGACTTCTGCTGGAAGCTGAATCCGGGTGAAGCTTTCCAGGCTCCGGAAGTGGTTATGGTATATTCCGCAAGCGGACTTGGCACGATGACCAGAACCTTCCATGACTTCTACCGTAATCATCTGATCCGTGGAGAATATAAGGACAAGAAGCGGCCGATTCTCATTAATAACTGGGAAGCTACTTATTTTGAGTTTAATACAGAGAAGCTGATTGCGATTGCAAAGCAGGCTTCGGAGCTTGGTATTGAGATGCTGGTTATGGACGATGGCTGGTTTGGCGACCGTTGTGATGATAACCGTGCACTTGGTGACTGGGTAGTAAATGAAGAGAAGCTGCCGGGCGGCTTGAAGTATCTGGTAGATGAAGTGAATAAGCTTGGCATGAAGTTCGGTATCTGGTTTGAGCCGGAAATGATCTCTCCGGATTCCAACCTGTACAAGGAACATCCGGACTGGGCGATTGCCATTCCGGGGCGTGTCGGAACCCGCAGCCGTAACCAGTATGTCTTAGACCTTTCCAGAAGAGATGTCTTAGAGCATACCTATGAAAGCGTAGCGAAGATTTTAAGAAGTGCACATATTGAATATGTGAAGTGGGATATGAACCGTCAGCTTACGGATATCGGTTCTGCGGTTCTTCCTGCAGATCAGATGGGTGAGCTTTATCACCGGTATGTCCTTGCCGTATACGAACTGCAGGAGCGTCTGATGAAGGAATTCCCTTATCTGCTGTTGGAGAACTGCTCCGGCGGCGGCGCAAGATTCGATCCCGGTATGTTATATTACAGCCCGCAGATCTGGTGTTCTGACGATACCGATGCGATTGAGAGACTGATTATTCAGGAGGGAACTTCCCTTATTTATCCTCTTTCTGCAATGGGCGCACATGTATCCGACTGCCCGAACCATACCGTAGGAAGAGTAACACCTTTTGAAACAAGAGGCTATGTGGCACTGGCCGGAACCTTCGGCTATGAGCTTGATGTAACGAAGATTCCGCAGGAAGACCGTGAAATGATTCCGGAACAGGTTGCGATGTATCATAAATATAACGATCTCGTCCGGGAAGGTGATTACTACCGTATTGCGTCCTACAGCCAGAACCATATGTTTGACTGCTACGGCGTTGTCCGTAAGGATAAAGAAGAAGCACTCTTTACTTATGTACAGGTGCTGAATCGTCCGAATTATCACAGCAGAAGAATTTTCTTCAAGGGACTTGATCCGGAGAAGCTGTATCAGATTGAGGGAGAAGAAGGAACCTATACCGGAGATGTACTGATGAAGGCCGGATACCTGGTACAGAATCTCTGGGGTGATTACAAAGCACGTCTGATTCATGTGGTGAAAGCATAAGATAGACAGACGGGTTCAAAAGAGGGATGGCAAAAGCAAATGGCAAAAACAGTGAAACTGGCAGATATTGCTGCAATTGTGAATGTGAGCACGGTAACTGTTTCCAAGGCGCTTTCTGACCAAAAAGGGGTTAGTGAGGAAATGCGGGCAAGAATTAAACAGCTTGCCAAGGAAATGGGCTATCAGACACCGACGGCTGCAAGATTAAGCAGTAATAAGCGGACTTATAATATCGGGGTTTTAATTTCAGAAATTTATTTTGACCAGTCACAGTCTTTTTACTGGCAGATGTATCAGGCTGTGGCAACGAAAGCGGTATCCAAGGAATGCTTTACCCTCCTTGAAGTGCTTTCCATGCAGAATGAAAAGGAACTGGTACTTCCGAGGCTCCTTCAGGAAGAAAAGATTGATGGACTGATCATCATTGGTATGTTATCTTCTGAATATCTGTCCCTGATTGAACGTAATATTAAAGTGCCTTATATCTGTCTGGACTTTTATGACCGGAGGCATGAATTTGATGCCGTGATCACGGATAATTATTACGGAATGTATAAGCTGGTGAATTATTTGTTCGAAATGGGACATAAGAAGATTGCTTATGTGGGAACGCTGCTTTCCACGAACAGTATTACGGACCGTTACATGGGCTACTATAAAGCGATGCTGGAGCATGGGCAGGAGGTGCCGGCGGATTATGTGATTGATGACCGTTCGAAGGATACCAGAGCGCGTAAGGTCAATTATGATTTTATTCTTCCGAAGGATATGCCGACGGCGTTTGCCTGCAACAATGATGTGACGGCGATCGAACTGGTCGGGTATCTGAAACAGAAGGGATACCGTGTGCCGGAGGATATTTCGATTGTAGGCTTCGATAATTATCAGGTTCCCGGAAGAGGAGATCTGGATATCACAACCTATGAGGTTGATATCAAGGAAATGGCGCGCAAGACCATTAACAATCTGCTGAAAAAGATGGTTGGTGAGCACTATAAAAAGGGAATTACCACGATTGAAGGACATATGGTCATTAAAACAAGTGTGAAGAAGTTAAACTAAAAGAAGAGGGAACCGGTGACTAAGGCGCCAGTTCCCTTGCTTTATATTCGAGCGGAGTGCATCCCTCATATTTTTTAAATAAGGAGATAAAGTGATTCGTATTGTCAATGCCGACGGCACTGCCGATCTCGTGAATGCGTAAAGAGGTCGTTTCGAGCAGATGGCAGGCAATACGGATTCTGCGCCGGTTCAGGTATTGGAGCGGTGTGATGTCGTAATATTCGCCGAACTCCCGGCAGATGCGGTATTTACTGATATTGAATCTGGCTTCAAGGTCATCAAGAGAATAATTTTCTTCGTAGTGTTCCTCAAACAGATCGTGGATCTTTTCGATATAAGAAGGAATTTTACGGAATTCCTGATCTTTCTTTAAAAATTCGACGGTATATTCGGTCAGCAGGTGATTCAGAAGATCGCTGGCACGAAGCTGGGCTATTTTTGTTTTTTCAAAATTTAAATGCAAAAGCTTTTCCAAATGCAAAACGAATTCGGAATGGGCAGATGCCTTTAAGATAGAAAAGGGTTCATCTGTAATGAGGCTTAATAAATCTGAGGCACAGGAACAGTTGAAGAACAGAACCTGATATTTCCATGGACTGACTGCAATATCAATCCGAAAACGCTGCCGGCAGTTTAATAACAGCAGGGAATCCTCGGTTAAAGAGATAACATGTTGGTTAATGAGCAATTTTCCACATCCGGCAGAGGTGTGTAAAAGCAGAAAACAATCCAACTCACGAATGTCGAAGGACCACGAATTACGAACAGATATGATTCCGCCAGAATAAAAATGCGAAGCTGTTTTATCGGCAAGCAGGGGGTCTTCTGAAAAAATCTGTCCGAGAAAGCTCTCCGGATGCATGGTAGATGAAGTTTTGGGTTGGGATAATAAGGCTTCTTTGAAGGAAGCACAAAAATCAATTGTATTCATATGTTTATTATAAAAAACATATTGAAATTATGCAACGTACTAAAAATTTCTCAAGGGACACAAAGAAAAATTTTAGCGTATTGTAAAAAATAGACGGAAATATGAACTTAAACAATATATAAATACGAATTAATTAGCCTGTTTATAGAAAAATTAACTAAAATTAATTTTGCTTAGTAGGTGAATGTTAAAAAAAGGATCCTAAAATATAGCAGAAATGAACAAAAAAAGCGCTTTAAAATTGTTAGAAAGGAAGAAATGAATGAGAAGTGCAATAATGCAGACCGAATGACAATAATGAATGATGCTTATAAAAGCAAATAAAATATAATTAAAAATAAGTTACTAATTTAAGTGATATTTTAAATATCCAGAAAACGGAGGAAAAGTTATTATGAAACTGAAAAAAGTTTTAGCAGTCTGCCTTGCAACAGCTATGACATTTTCTATGGTAGCATGTGGTGGCGCAAGCACAGACACAACTCCTGCTGATACCTCAGCGGACACAGAAACAGAAGCTCCTGCTGAAGAAGAAGCAGAAGCACCCGCAGAAGAAGCAGAAGCTCCTGCAGAAGACGGAGCGCTTACTTATTCTTCTATTAAATTAGGAGAAGACTACACAGATATTACAACAACAATCAAGTATATTCACTGCAGAACAGACCGTGAAGAAGACGGTACTTTTGCAAAGCTTGTGGAAGAATTCAATAAGGTATATCCCAATATTACTGTAGAAACAGAAGGCATTACGGATTATGCAGAAGACTCTCTTCTTCGTCTTTCTACTGGTGACTGGGGTGATATCATGTTGATTCCTGCTGTAGATAAGGCTGAGCTTCCCAATTATTTTGTACCCTATGATACACTTGAAAATATGCAGAATGAAATTAATTTTGCTGATGCATGGCAGTATGATGGAATGAGCTATGGGGTTCCGTGTCTTGCAAATGCACAGGGTGTTGTTTATAACAAAGCTGTATTCGAAGCAGCTGGTATCACAGAGCTTCCTACTACTCCCGATGAATTTATTGCTGATCTTCAGTTGATCAAGGATAATACAGATGCAATTCCTCTTTATACCAATTATGCAGCAGGTTGGACAATGGGCGCATGGGATGCATATCTTGGATGTGTTTCTAACGGTGATAATACTTATATGAATCAGAAATTTGTTCATACAGCTGAACCTTTCAAAGACAATGGTGATGGAACCGGTGCATATGCTCTTTATAAGATCCTTTATGATGCAGTTGCCAATGGACTTATTGAAGATGATTATACTACAACAGACTGGGAAGGCTGCAAGGGTATGATCAATAACGGTGAAATTGGATGTATGGTTCTTGGCTCCTGGGCATTTGTTCAGATGGTTCAGGCAGGTGATCATGGTGATGATATCGGATATATGCCTTTCCCGATGACTGTTAATGGTGTTCAGTATGCATTGGCAGGTGGTGATTACAACTATGGTATAAATGTAAACTCTTCTGATGAAAATAAAGCAGCAGCTATGGTATTTGTAAAATGGATGACTGAGGAATCCGGATGGTGCTATAGCGAAGGCGGTTATACTGTTGCAAAGGATGGCGAGAATCCACCTATGTATGAAGCTTTTGCATCTGCAACATTATTAAGCGATGAACCCGCACTTGCAGGAGAAGAAACGCTTCTTAATGATATGAATGCAGAATCTGAACTTTCCTTTAATGCAGGTGGTAATGCCAAGGTACAGAGAATCGTTGAAGCGGCAGCTACCGGATCTGAAACCTTTGATGACATTATGGCTGATTGGACAACAGCCTGGAATGATGCCCAGACAGAACTTGGAGTAGAGGTTCAGTATTAAGGCGTTAACAGCTTATCAGATTTTAAAATAAACAAATCCATGAGCCGGAGAGAAGTTTTTCTCTCTGGCTCATTCTTCTTTTTGTATAAAATTTTTAGTATTGTATATAATATGATGCTGCGCAGAATTGTTTCAACAATTATATCAGGGCTGAGTGGTACATCTAAATATAGAATCCAGATACTAAATATTGATTTATGAAGTTAAAAAATAAGAAATTAATTAATTTTAACCTCTTAAAGTAAACGATTAAGTAGATTTCAAGAGGCAAAATATGGATAAAATGTACAAAAAAACACCTTTGGAATTGTAAAAAAAGAAGAATTGAATAAAATAAACAAGAATATAATATAAATAGCAATAATAAGTGATGATTAAAAAAATAAATTAAATATAATTTAAATTAAGTTACAAAACGTAGCTTACAGGACAAACAAACTTTGTTCAGAAAAAAGGAGGAAAAAGTTATTATGAAACTGAAAAAAGTTTTAGCAGTCTGCCTTGCAACAGCTATGACATTTTCTATGGTAGCATGTGGCGGCGCAAGCACAGACACAACTCCTGCTGATACCTCAGCAGACACAGAAACAGAAGCTCCTGCAACAGAAGAAGCAGAAGCACCCGCAACAGAAGAAGCAGAAGCTCCTGCAGCAGACGGAGAACTTACTTACTCTTCTATTACATTAGGTCAGGATTACACAGACCTTACAGCAACCATTAAGTGGCTTCATCATAAGACCGACCGTGCAGAAGACGGAACAATCGATAAGATGATCGCTGAATTCAACAAAGATTACCCGAACATCACTGTTGAAGCAGAAGCAGTTACCGACTACGCAGAAGATTCTCTTCTTCGTCTTTCCACTGGTGACTGGGGTGATATCATGTTCATCCCTGCAGTAGACAAGGCTGATTACGCAACATACTTCATGCCTCTTGATGACTACGATACACTGTCCCAGACACTGAACTTCGTAGATGCTCATCAGGTAGATGGCAAGGCTTATGGTATTCCTTACATGGCTGGCGCACAGGGTGTTGTTTACAACAAGGCAGTATTTGAAGCAGCTGGTATTACCACTCTTCCTACTACTCCTGATGAATTCATCGCTGACCTTCAGTTAATCAAGGACAACACAGATGCAATTCCTCTTTACACCAACTATGCAGCAGGCTGGACCATGGGTGCATGGGATGCTTACCTTGGAGTTGTTTCCAACGGTGATGACACCTACATGAACCAGAAGTTCGTTCATACCGCTGAACCTTTCAAGGATAACGGTGATGGAACCGGAGCATATGCTCTTTACAAGATCCTTTACGATGCAGTTGCTGATGGCTTAATCGAAGATGACTACACCACAACTGACTGGGAAGGCTGTAAGGGTATGCTGAACAGAGGTGAAATCGGATGTATGGTACTTGGTTCCTGGGCTTACTCCCAGATGGTAGAAGCTGACTCTCACGGCGAAGACGTTGGATATATGCCTTTCCCGATGAGCGTTAACGGAACACAGTACGCATTAGCTGGTGGTGACTACAGCTACGCAATCAACGTTAACTCTTCTGATGATAACAAGGCAGCTTCCTTAGTATTCATCAAGTGGATGACCGAGAAGTCCGGATGGTGCTATAACGAAGGTGGTTACACCGTAGTTAAGGGCGGCGAGAACCCGGATATGTATAAGGCATTCGACGGATGTACCACAATGGCAGATCAGCCTGCTTTAGCTGGAGAAGAAAACCTTCTTAACGACATGAACTCCGAATCCGAACTTTCCTTCAATGCAGGTGGTAACGATAAGGTTCAGAGAATCGTTGAAGCAGCAGCTACCGGTTCTGAAACCTTTGATGATATCATGGCAGACTGGACCAAGGCTTGGAACGATGCTCAGGCTGAACTTGGAGTAGAAGTTAACAACTAATCCATAGATTCGTTCATTACAAGTAAATCAATGAGCCAGGGGGAGTAATTCTCCCTGGCTCGATTTATCAGGGAGGTCACAAATGGCGGCAACTAATATTACAACAAAAAAACAGAAAAGATCGTTTGGCGAGTGGGCCAGAAGCAGAGACGGGCAAAAGGTATTTGTTATGATTGCCTTTTTGATTGTACCTCTGGTATTACTGTTTGTGTTTACCTATCTTCCGTTCGGTGAGATGGTAAGCTACAGTTTTTACAATATGAAATATACCGGTGCCCGTAAATTTGTAGGATGGAAAAATTACGTAAAGGTGTTCCAGAGAAGCGACTGCTTCGGAGCATTAAAGCTGAGCTTGTACTATATGCTTGGATCGGTAGTACAGCTTGCGATTGCATTGTATCTTGCTACAATGTTGAGTTTTAAAACCAGGTTCGGTGATCTCTTCAAGGGATTTATGTTCTTCCCGTTCCTGATTAACGGTATTGCCGTTGGTTTTATCTTTAAGTTCTTCTACACCAGAGGATTCGTGTTTGATACCGTTCTTCAGTGGTGTGGATTCCAGTTAGACAATCTTCCGTACTGGCTGAAAGACCAGAGAATTAACAACTTCTCACTGGTAGGAACTTCTGTATGGCGTTATTTCGGACAGAACATGGTATTGTTCATCGGAGCAATCATGTCCGTGGATCCGGAGCTGTATGAAGCTTCCATGCTGGACGGTGCAAATAAATGGCATCAGTTCTTATACATTATTTTACCGAGTATTAAGACCATTTTAACTCTGAATGTCATCCTTTCCATTACCGGATCCTTAAGTGCATTCGAGCCTCCTTTCGTTATTACCGATGGTGCGAACGGAACAGGTACTTACTTCGTTATCATGCATCAGATCGCACATACACAGCAAAAGGTAGGTCTGGCGTCCGCGATGGCGGTTGTACTGTTAGGAATTATTTTGATTGTAACGGTAGCACAGAAGCTGTTCTTCAAATATGTATTCAAGAACTCTGAGGATGAGGACATTAATGCAGCAGTGAAGAGAGAGAAGAAGCTTGCGAAACTTGCTGCAAAGAAGGAGGGCAGATAAGATGACAGTTTTTGGACATATTAAAAAATTTGTTTTGATCTTTTTAAAATATGCATCACTTGTTTTCTTTTCACTTGTTGCAGTGATTCCGTTGGTTTCCTGCCTGGTTACTTCCTTTAAGCCGGATGCGGAATACAACAGCACCAACGTTATGACACCGCCTTCAAGCTGGTTATACTTTGATAACTTTGTGAACGCCTTTAACAAAGCCGGAATGGGCAGAGCGTTCATTAACTCCACCATCATTCTGGTAGCGGTATTGATTTTATCCGTATTCATCGGAACACAGCTTGCTTACGTGCTGAATCGTTTTGAATTCTTCGGAAATAATTTGATCCGTAACCTGTTCCTCGTTGCCTGTCAGTTACCCGGTGTAGCAATGCAGATTGCAGTTTACGAGATGATGTATAAATTGGGATTTATCAACAATATGTTTGGTTATATTCTGATGACCTGTGGTACGGACGTTATTTCCATTTACATTTACATCCAGTTCTTTGAGAATATTGATTATTCACTGGACGAGTCGGCCATCATGGATGGTGCATCTTACTTCACCATTTTCTACAGAATTTTGTTACCGCTGTTGAAGCCGGCTATTGTAACCGCATGTATTCTGAAGGGTGTTGGTACTTACAACGAATACTACAATGCGAACCTTTATCTGCAGGATAAGAAGCACTATGCGACGGTAGCTACCTCCCTGTATACCTTCGTAGGACCTCTGGGAAGTAAATACAACCTGATTTGTGCCGGTGTTATTATTTCCCTGCTGCCTGCACTGATCGTATTTATTACCTGTCAGAAGCAGATTTATTCCGGACTGACAGCCGGAGCTGTTAAGGGTTAACACAAGATTGATTTTACGGAGGGCGGAATTATGATGGTGAATGAAATTCAGGATCATCTAACGCAGACAATTATTCCCTTTTGGAAGAATTTAAGAGACGATGAGCATGGTGGATATTACGGATATATGACCTATGATCTTGCAGTAGACAAAAAGGCGGTAAAGGGATGTATCTTAAACAGCCGTATCATGTGGTTCTTCTCCAATGCTTATACCCTGCTGAAGGACGAGTCCCTTCTGGACGAAGCAAAGCATGCCTATGAGTTTTTGAAGACCTACTGTCTGGATCGCAAGAACGGTGGAATCTTCTGGTCCATCCAGTATGACGGAAAGCCGGAGGACACCACGAAGCATACTTATAATCAGGCATTCGCAATCTATGCTTTAAGTTCTTATTATGAAGCGTCAGGTGATGAAGAAGCATTAAACATTGCCAAAGAGTTATACAACATTATTGAAAATAAATGTACCGATGAAATCGGATATCTGGAAGCATTCGATAAGGAATTCCACCTGATCGAGAACGATAAGCTTTCCGAAAACGGTGTCATCGCAGACAAGACAATGAATACCCTGCTTCATGTATTTGAAGCTTATACCGAGCTGTATCGTGTAGCAAAGCTGCCGGAAGTGGCAGAGAGCCTTAAGTGGATCATGGATACCTTTGCAACGAAGGTATACAATCCCGAGCTTCATCGTCAGGAAGTGTTCTTTGATGCAAATATGAATACGATCATTGATCTTCATTCCTATGGACATGATATTGAAACAGCATGGTTGATGGATCGTGGTACGGAAATCCTTGGAGATCCGAAGTACGAAGCACTTCTTTCTCCGATTACGAAGGATCTGACAGCCCAGATTTACAAGGTTGCGTTTGACGGACATTCTCTGGCAAACGAATGTGAAAAGGGCGTTGTAAATACACATCGTATCTGGTGGGTACAGGCTGAAACGGTTGTCGGATTTTTAAATGGTTATGAGAAGGATCCTTCCAAGACCGAATATCTCGAAGCTGCAAAGAGCGAATGGCAGTTCATTAAGGATCATGTCATTGATAAGCGTGCAGGTTCCGAATGGTTCTGGGAAGTAGATCCGGAGGGCAAGCCTTATGAGGGAAGACCGATTGTAGAACCCTGGAAGTGCCCGTATCATAACGGAAGAATGTGTTTCGAAGTAATTAAGAGATCCCGCAAAGAAGGAGGAAAATTCTAACAATGAATAAGCATTATGAGATCGAGTCAGCCAAGCTTGAGCTGCTCATCAACCGCAAAAACGAGATCGACCCTGATTTTTACAATGGTATTTATGACAAGTATAAATATCCGGTATTAACAAGAGAGCATGCTCCTTTAATCTGGCAGTATGACTTCAATCCGGAAACAAACCCTTACTTCATGAAGCGTCTTGGAATCAATGCCGTACTGAATTCCGGAGCGATTGAATTAAACGGTAAGTATTATCTGGTAGCCAGAGTAGAAGGTGATGACCGTAAGTCCTTCTTTGCAGTAGCAGAAAGTGACAGCCCGGTGGACGGATTCCGTTTCTGGGATTATCCGATTCTTCTTCCCGATACCTGCCCGGAAGAAACCAACGTATATGACATGCGTCTTACCAAGCATGAGGATGGTTATATCTACGGCGTATTCTGTTCCGAAAGCAAGGATACTTCCGTAAACGATCTTTCTGCAGCAGTTGCAGCAGCAGGTATCGTTAGAACCAAGGACTTAAAGACCTGGGAAAGACTGGATAACTTAACCACTCTTCATTCCCCCCAGCAGAGAAACGTGGTTCTTCATCCGGAATTTGTAAATGGCAAGTATGCATTCTACACCAGACCGATGGATGATTTCATTGACACCGGATCAGGCGGTGGTATCGGATTTGGTTTATGTGATGATATCGAGCATGCCGTGATCGATGAAGAAAAGATGACCAGCTTACGTAAGTATCACACCATTACCGAGGTTAAGAACGGTGCAGGCGCTGTTCCGATCAAGACCGAAAAGGGATGGATTCATATTGCACACGGTGTTCGTAATACCGCTGCAGGACTCCGTTATGTTATTTATGCATTTGCAACCGACTTAAACGATCCTTCCAAGGTTATCGCAGAGCCGTCCGGAATGCTGATCGGACCCAGAGGAGCAGAGAGAGTCGGAGACGTTTCCAACGTTGTATTTACCAACGGTGCAATCGCAACAGAAAACGGTGATGTTTATATTTACTATGCATCCAGCGATACCAGAATGCATGTAGCATCCACAACTATTGATAAACTGGTGGATTATGTATTTAATACGCCGAAGGATCCGCTTCGTTCTGTAGAATGTGTTGCACAGAGATGTGACCTCGTAAAGAAGAATCTGGAATACCTCAATCGTAAATAATGAGCTGCGGCTTATAAAATGAAAACTATAAACCAACAGAAAGGAAAATAAAATGAGCGAATTAAAAATGATTGCCCCTCCTGTTAAGAATGTTCCTTGGCAGGAAAGACCCGCAAATTTAACAGGAGCACCGATCTGGAGATATACGGAGAATCCGATTATCGGAAGAAATCCGGTAGAAGGTGTTGCGAGAATCTTTAACAGTGCCGTAATGCCTTACGGTGATGAATTCATCGGTGTATTCCGTGGCGAGCAGACAAACGGTATCCCTTATATCTATATGGGAAGAAGTAAAGATGCGATTCACTGGGATTTTGATAAGGAAAAGATTCCTTTTGTAAACGAAAAGGGAGAACCTTTCATGCCCAGATATGCATATGATCCGAGACTTGTAAAGGTAGAGGATACTTATTACATCATCTGGTGTCAGGATTTCTATGGAGCTTCCATTGGTATGGCTAAGACCACAGACTTCAAGACCTTCACAAGACTGGAGAATCCGTTCATTCCTTACAACAGAAATGCCGTATTATTCCCTCGTAAGATCAACGGTAACTACATGCTGTTAAGCAGACCTTCCGACAGTGGACATACACCGTTCGGTGACATCTTCTTAAGCGAAAGCCCGGATCTCGTATACTGGGGCAAGCACAGACATGTGATGAGCCAGGGAAGCGAATGGTGGGAGTCCGTTAAGATCGGCGGCGGCGCTGCTCCGATCGAGACAAGCGAAGGCTGGCTTCTGTTCTATCACGGCGTAAGTGGAACCTGCAACGGATTTGTTTACTCTATTGGTGGAGCAATCCTTGACCTTGAGAATCCTTCTATAGTAAAATATCGTTGTGAGACCTTCCTTCTTACTCCGGAAGAGTGGTATGAAGAAAGAGGATTCGTTCCTAACGTATGTTTCCCCTGCGCAACGATTCATGATCCGGAAACCGGAAGAATTGCCATTTACTATGGCTGCGCAGACAGCTATGTAGGTCTTGCATTTACACAGTTTGAGGATATTGTTGCTTATATCAAAGAGCATAGCAAATTAACTGAAACTGATACGGAAATCGGTATCAGATAAGATCGAAGAAGATCATAAGAGAGATAGGAAAGGCTTGTTGAAAAGCAGGCCTTTCCGAATATTTTCTAAAGAAACAAATTGGGGAGGTGCCTATGGGATATCCGGTAGATTTTGAAAAAGGCGAGTTAAACAGAGGTAATTGGAAGCGCATTAAAAAGTGTATGAAAAAGGCAGAAGCAGGAGAACCCATCAAAGTTGGATTCCTGGGTGGATCCATTACACAGGGAAGCCTGTCTTCTACACCTGAAACATGCTATGCCTATCTGGTTTATAAGTGGTGGAAGGAGAAATTTCCTCAGAGTCAGGTAGAGTACATTAATGCAGGAATTGGCGGTACAACCTCCCAGTTTGGTGTGTCCAGAGTAGAGCAGCACTTATTACAGAAGAAGCCTGACTTTATTCTGATTGAGTTTGCAGTAAATGATGATAACAATGAATTTTTCAGAGAGACTTATGAGGGTTTGATTCGTAAAACCTATGGTGATGTAAGTGCACCAGCCGTTCTTTTAATGAACAATGTCCGGTACGATGACGGAAGCAGTGCTGAAGACCAGCATGTAGCGGTAGCACGTGCTTATCAGCTTCCGATGGTCAGCATGAAGAGCACCATCTTACCACCGGTTAAATCCGGTCAGATTAAGAATCGTGAGATTACCCCCGATGATCTTCATCCGAATGATGACGGTCATGCACTGGTTGCAAAGGTTATTACCACATTCTTAGAGAAAATTTATCAGGATCGTAATACCGAAGAAGCAGATCCTGATTTTAACGGGAAAACACTTCCGAATCCGATTACTGCCAATGAGTATGAGAATTCGGTACGATATAAAAATTATAACAGTACTCCGGTTCTGAATGGTTTTGAGAAGGATCCCAATAAGAAGAAGGAGTTTCTGGATATTTTCAGTGGAGGATTTATCGCTTCCAACGTAGGAGATGAAATCTCCTTTGATATTGAAGCAACAGGAATTGCGATCCAGTATCGCAAAACGATCCACAGGCCGACGCCGGTTGCAGAGGTTATTGTGGATGGAGACGAAAGCACAAGAACCGTTCTTGATGGAAACTTCGATGAAGACTGGGGTGACTGCCTGTTTATCCAGACAATAACCCGGCATACCGGACTTAAGAAGCATCATGTACAGATCCGTATTATCGAAAACCATGAAGACGATCAGGTACCATTCTATCTGGTATCTGTGATCGGTTCTAAATAACCAAAGGGGGAGAGGGTATGGCATCAAAAAAAGAAAAAAAGATTAAGTTACCGAAATTACCTAAGTTACCGAAAACAGCCAAGGTGAAGAAACAGAAGAAGGAAGCTGCCAGACCGGATTTCAAAAAAATGCTTGCTGGTCTGAAAAATTTGCGGGGATCAAATAAAAAGAGCATTCTCAGCACATTGCTTGTAGCGTTTATGGTGCCGGTTGTGCTGATGATTGCATTGGGTGTTGTGTCCTATAGTACGGCCTCCTCCGGTATTGTAGACAAATATAAAGAGTCTGCACAATCAACCGTATCGGCAGTAGGTGATTATTTTAATCTGGTTTGTACCAATATTTCAAATAAAGCTCTCGAGATGATTACGAACAGTGACGTGGGCGATTACTATGATAAGTATTATGGAAAACAGGAATCAAAAGCATTGGAGACCTTCCGTAGTGCGAAATCCGATATTGGTAATGCCAAGTCCACAAACAAGAATATTTACAGTTGTACGGTTATTCCTGAGGGAGGTGCATACCTTTCCACCTTATCCGGCGGTATGACGGAAACACCTATGGCAGATTTCAATAATACGGCCGAAGGACAGTATTTTGTAGCCAATAGCACCCAGAGAAACAGATGGATGGGTTACCAGACTTATCTGGATGATAATATGCAGAGCAAACAGGAAAAGTATGCGATGGTTTATTATCAGAAATTTTCCAAGTCGGATGCTTATCTGGTTATGTCACTGGATATATCCGTAGCAGAGAAGATGCTGGGAGAAATCGATTTTGGCAAGGGCAGCGTGAAGGCACTTGTAACTGCTGACGGAAGAGAAGTGGCTTTTGAGCAGAAGACAGATAATCCTGCCGAAGCGGATGCTGCATCGGATGAGGAAGAGGAAGCTGCAGATGCAAAGCAGTGGTTTGTAGGAAGTGACTTCTATGAAAGTACTAAGGAAGCCGAAGAACCCGGCTACATGGATGTTAAGATTAATGGTAAAAAATATGTATATATTTATACACCTGTAGGCAACACCAAAGCCATGATCTGTACCCTGATACCCCAAAGCAATGTGCTCGGACAGGTGGGAAGTATTAAGTATATTACGATCTTCATGGTAATTCTGGCAGCAGGTGCGGCACTGGTCACCGGTTTTGTGATTTCTACCGGCATCAGTAAGACCGTAAGGGAAATGAGCGGCGGTCTTGCCAAGGTGGCGCAGGGTGATTTGACTCAGGACTTTACTACAAAAAGGCAGGATGAGTTTAAAGAGCTGACCGGAAGCCTCAATGCCATGATAGAGAGTATGAGAGGATTAATGCGGGATATGAAGCAGTTCGGCAGTAAGGTAACCGGACTTGCGGAGAATGTTTCTGACAAAACCGGAGCCATCAATACTTCCATGCAGGATATAGCAAGAGCCATGGATGAAGTGGCAGGCGGTGTGCAGGGTCAGGCAGAGGATACAGAGAGCAGCAATGAAAATATGATAAGCTTCTCTGAAAATATTACGACAGTTACGGAAAAAACCTCACACATGGGACAGACCGCAGATAAGGCAATCGAAGCCGTAGAACAGGGAAGGGTGATTGTTCAGGAATTAAGCGGTAAGTCAGATACAACCGTATCCTTAACCAGAGTGCTGGTTGATGATATTGACGCTGTACAGAAGAATTCCGAGGAAATCAAGAGCTTTGTTGACGTGATTAACAGTATTGCCGGACAGACGAATCTGCTTTCCTTAAATGCATCCATAGAGGCAGCCAGAGCGGGAGAAGCCGGAAGAGGCTTTGCAGTGGTAGCAGAAGAAATCCGTAAGCTGGCGGATCAGTCCAAGGAATCCGGTAATAAGATTCATGAGATCGTTAAGAAGATTGGTGAGACCACGGATAAGACAACGGCATCAGCAAGAGAAGCGGAGAGCATGGTCAATGAGCAGGCAAGGGCGCTGCAGGAGACAGTCAACGTATTTGAAATGATTCAGAATTGTGTAGGTGAACTGGTAGATGGTATCCGTTTGATTACGCAAAGACTGGAAGAGAGTATGCTTGAAAAGGATAAAGTGGAAGGTTCCCTGCAGAATATTGCTTCTGTGTCTGAAGAGGTTGCTGCATCCACACAGGAGGTTACGGCTACTTTGGGAGAACAGGTATCTGTTGTCCAGGCATTAAAAGAAGAAGTAGAGTTGCTTAGAAGCGATGCACTGGAGCTGGATAAATCCATTGAGAGATTTAAAATTGATTAAGCAAGGCTGAACTGTTACATAAAGCGGGATGACCGTGAGAAAGGAAATGAAATTATGTTTCGTGACGATTTTGTCTGGGGTGTTGCCAGCAGCGCTTACCAGATTGAAGGAAGAGATGCCAATGACGGTGCAGGTGCAATGATCTGGGATAAGTTCATTGCAGAGGGCGGCACCAAGGATGGTTATGGAGCAGAGGTTGCATGTGACCACATGCACCGTTACAAGGACGACTTTGCTTTAATGAGACTGATGGGAATTAAGGCATACCGTTTCTCCATCAGCTGGGCAAGACTGATTCCGGAAGGAACCGGTAAAGTGAATGAAAAGGCAGTTGCTTTATACCGGGATATGATTCTGGAAATGAAGAAGAATGGCATTGAGCCGTATCTCACTATGTATCACTGGGAATTTCCCCAGGCGTTACAGGATAAGGGCGGCTGGCTGAATGAAGAGGTTATTCAGTGGTTTGGCGAATATGCCAGAGTAGTTGCAGAGAGCTTTTCGGATATCTGCGAGAACTTTATTACCTTAAATGAACCGGAATGCTTTGTCGGAATCGGACATATGTCCGGCTGGCATGCACCGGGCCTGCATCTTCCGTATAAGGATGTGTTCCAGATTGCACACAATGCATTGCGTGCACATGGACAGGCGGTTATTAATCTTCGTAAATATGCCTGCCGTCCGATCAAGGTTGGCTATGCACCGACCTGTGGTATGGCATATCCTTACAGCAATAAGCCGGAGGATGTGGAAGCAGCAAGAAAGGTACTGTTTGGTTTCTATCAGCCGATGGATAACTGGACCTGGAATGTGGCATGGTTTAATGATCCGGTATTCTTAGGAAAATATCCGGAAGAAGGATTAGAGAAGTTTGCAGAATATCTGCCGGAAATCACCGATGAAGATATGAAGCTGATTTCCCAGCCTCTGGATTTTATGGGACAGAATATTTACAATGGATATTTTGTAAAAGCGGGCGAAAACGGAGAAATTGAATTTCCTGAAAGACCGGAAGGCTTTCCGAAGACTGCCGCCAACTGGCCGGTTACACCGGACTGCTTCTACTGGGGCGTGAAATTTATTTATGACCGCTATAAGCTTCCTTTGTTTGTAACAGAAAACGGAATGTCCTGTCATGATGATGTTTCCCTCGATGGCAGGGTACATGATCCGAACCGCCAGAATTTCCTTGACATGTATATTTCTGCATTACAGAAGGCAAATGATGAAGGTGTGGATGTCCGTGGTTATTTCTTATGGACATTCTTAGATAACTTTGAATGGGATAAGGGATATACCGAGAGATTTGGTATTGTCCATGTAGATTTTGCAACCCAGAAACGAATCGTAAAGGATTCTGCATTCTGGTATCAGAAGGTGATTGAAACGAACGGAGCAAATTTATCCATTAATACAAAACAGAGACCGATTCTGTTCTTAGAGCCGGTATTCAAGGAAATGATCTGGGGAGGTAATCGTTTAAGAAGTCTTTTTGGATATGATATTCCTGGCGATGATACCGGAGAATGCTGGGCAATCGGCGCTCACCAGAACGGAGACTGTGTCGTAAAGGAAGGCCTTTTCAAAGGAAAGACCCTTTCCCGGTTATGGAAGGAAGATCCGTATCTCTTTGGCAACGAGGAAGGAGACCGCTTCCCGCTGCTGATTAAGATTATTGATGCAAAGGACAACTTAAGTATTCAGGTACATCCGGATGATGCCTACGCACAGGTTCATGAGAATGGATCCTTAGGAAAGACCGAATGCTGGTACATTCTGGACTGTCCGGAGGGTGCAGAGCTTGTTGTCGGACATAATGCGAAGACAAAGGAAGAGCTTACCGAGATGATTTCCGATGGTAAGTGGGATGAGTTTATCCGCCGCGTTCCGGTTAAGAAGGGTGATTTTATCCAGATCAATCCGGGAACCGTACATGCAATTACCAGTGGCTGCCTGATCTTAGAGACACAGCAGAACAGTGATATTACCTATCGTGTTTACGATTATGACCGTCTGCAGAATGGCAAGCCGCGTCAGTTACATGTGCAGCAGAGCATTGATGTCATTAATGTTCCTGCGGCATCTGCCGAAGACAGCGTGAAGTATGTAGGGGATCTGCCCGAGAATCAGATGAATGAGCTGATTCACTGTTCTTACTACACAGTATGGAAGCTGGATGTGACAAAGCCTGTTTCCGTGGAGCAGACGCATCCGTTTATGAATGTAAGTGTCATTGAAGGCGAAGGTCTTGTGAATGGGCAGTTGATCCGTAAGGGCGATCATTTTATTCTTCCGGCGGGAATCGGAACGGTTGATTTCCAGGGAAATATGAGTTTAATTTTATCTTCTACAAAATAAGTTATCATTCGATAGAAAAATGATAAAAATATGATAATTTATAAAGGCGCAGGAGGAAAGCTCTTGCGCCTTGCTTCATTTTCGACTAGAATGTAATTGGAAGAGTTTTCCTATGAGGAAGGGGTAGAAAATGCTGAACGGATATAAGCTGGTAGCGGTTTGCCTAACCAAAATCCAGGATGAAATTACCTATGAACTGATTGATGCGCTTTATCAGACCGTCAAAGGGTCTGATTATCGTCTGCTGCTTTTTAACAGCTTTTCGGATTTATATAATCAGGATATCTATGATGAAGGAGCGAAATCGATTTATCAGTTGATCAATTATGATCTGATCGATGCCGTGGTCATCAAAGCAGATACGATCAATGACCAGCAGGTGATCAATGACCTCATTACAAAATCTAAGGAAAGACAGATTCCGGTCATTCTGTTGAATATGAAAGCAGATGGCTGTTATTCCATTGTTCCTTCTTATGAGGATGCCTTCAGCCGGTTGATTGAACATGTCATCAGGGTTCATCAGAAACGAAAGCTGTATTTTCTGTCAGGAAGCATGGGAGAGAGCAACTCGATGCACCGCGAAAAGATTTTCCGGGAAACGTTGCGGGAATGTGGGATTGATCCGCAGACCTCCAAGGTTGCCTATGGAGAATACTGGTATGGACCCGCAGAATAGGCCGTAGAAAACTGGATTCAGAGCGGGGATCTGCCCGAGGCAATTATCTGTGCCAATGATGCTATGGCGGTGGCTGCCTGCAAGGTGCTGAAAAGACACGGAATCCGTGTGCCGGAGGATATCATTGTCACCGGCTTTGACGGTGTGCCAAGCTATCAGTTTCACAGACCGGCTTTGTCTACCTGTGCGAGAACATCATCGATACTGGCAGGGAAATGTCGGGAAATGCTGACAAATATTCTTGAGAATAAGAAACCGCCATACCGGGATCTTGAGGAATATAAGCTGGTAATTCAGGAATCCTGTGGATGTCAGAAGCAGACACATCCGGATTATCAGTTATGTGCAGATCATTTAAGTGATGCCATGTGGGATGCGCGCGTGCATGAGGAGTTAATTCTTTCCCAGGTAGAGCGTGTTGTTGAAACCATTGATATGGGAATTATCGGTAACAAACTGAATTCCTTTATCCTTCCGAATTCTATGGTGGCATTAAACAGTGATTTTCTGACAGCAACCAGAAATAATACAAAGACAGATCCACGGCAGCCATTTGCAGAGGAGATGATAGTCATTTCTTCACTGGGTACGGATCTTGACAGGCAGCGGTATGCGCTGTATAAATCTGCGGAGATGTATCCTCGTCTGGAAGAGGCTGTCAGGGAAGATGTGATGTTTCTGTTCCAATCCATTTATGTGGAAAATAATGTATGTGGATATTACATAGTAAAATCGAAGGAGTTATTAAAGGATGCGGGTAAGATACATCGTGTTTCCAAGCTGATGAATCTGGCGTTCAGCCTGATTATCAGCAGAATGCAGCAGGAGCATATGTCACACAGCCTTGAAGAAATGCAGTATCATGATCCGGTTACCGGAGTCCTGAACCTGAAGGGTCTGGTGAAGAAGATGAATGAACTGTATCCGGCCTGGAAGGAGCGTGCGATTGCCGTATCCGTTTATAATATTCCCAAGTATCAGTTTATCTATGAAAATTACGGACTGAAGGATGTTGAAGAAACCGTGCAGCTTACTGCAGATGCTTTGCAGATGGCAAATCCGCAGGGAACGGTGGTTGCCCGGATTTCCGATGACAGCTTCTGTATTATTAACGATGCAGAAAATCCGGGAGCGGCGGGATCGATCATTGATGATTCTGTGCGTGCCTTTTACCGTTTTATAGAAAGCTTTAATAAGACGCAGGATAAGGAATACTTTGTGGAGGTCAACTGTGGCTGTACAACAGCGGCAGCCGGCTGGAACAATGATATGAAGACCTATATTAAGGTTGCCATGGGAGAGCTTTATCTGAACCGCCTGAAACAGGGCGGTGGCAAGGTTTTGAAAGAAAGAAAAACCGCGAAGGATATGTATCAGCTCTTTGAAACACTGATGTCCGAGAACCTGTTTTATTATGCATTTCAGCCCATTGTCAGTGCAAAAACGGGTGAGATCTACGGATATGAGGCACTGATGCGGACACCGAAGGAAATCGGCTTACGTCCGGATGAAATTCTGAACATTGCAGAGGAATATGGGCGGTTGTATGAGATCGAATATGCAACGTTTAATAATGTGCTGACTTATACAAGAGAGCATATTGAGCTTTTTAAGGGTAAATATATTTTTATTAACAGTATTCCGGGATATTTTCTTAAGGGAAAGGATAAGGAGCGACTGGTAAAACAGTATTCCGATCTGCTTTTCCAGTGCACGATCGAGATTACCGAGCGTGACGAGACAACGGCTGAAGAGATCAGTCAGATTATGAATCTGACGAGTCAGGAAGGTCCGTGTCAGTTTGCGGTAGATGATTATGGAACGGGATATTCCAATATTGTAAATCTGCTGCGGTACAAGCCCAATGTCATTAAAATTGACCGGTACCTGATTATGGAGATCCAGAATGATGTCAATAAGCAGATGTTTGTGAAAAATACCGTGGAATTTGCCCAGCAGAATAACATTCAATGTCTTGCAGAGGGAGTTGAGACGAAGGAAGAACTGGAAACGGTGATTTCCTATGGTGTGGATCTGATTCAGGGATACTACACGGCGATGCCTTCCGAGCAGGTCATTCCGGAAATTGATCCGAAGATTGTGAAGGAAATCAAGGATGCTAACCATGCCCGCACGGCGGAATAGCAGTTGAAAGACCAACTTTTATTGAGGAAAAGATCCGGTTGTGATAAGATGACACATGGATCAATAGTAGGAGGTAACAGAACGATGATTAATGAGCAGTATAAGAAAATGTTGGAGGGAAAATCGGTCATCCGTCAGCTCTCCGAATTTGCGACAGCACGGGGCAAAGAGATCGGTTATGAGAATGTCTTTGATTACAGTCTTGGAAATCCGTCTGTGCCTGTTCCGGATGCGTTTAATGAAGAGGTGGTTCATCTGCTCCGGACGAAAAACTCTATGGAGGTTCACGGATACAGCCCCAGTCTTGGAATTACTTCGGTGAGAGAAAAGATTGCAGAATCCCTGAACCGCAGATTTGGTATGGATTATAAAGCGACACATATTTTCCCGACCTCCGGTGCGGCAGGAGCAATTGCACATGCAGTCCGCTGTGTAACAAAGCCCGGGGATGAGGTACTGACCTTTGCACCGTTCTTCCCGGAGTACAATCCATATATTAATATGACGGGGGCAACGCTTAAGGTGGTGCCTGCGAATACCGTAGATTTTCAGATTAACTTTGATAAACTGGAGGAAATGCTGAATGAAAAGACGGCGGCAGTCCTCATTAATACTCCGAACAATCCGTCCGGTGTGGTATACAGTGCAGCAACCTTACAGAAGCTTGCAGACCTGCTTTATGCAAAACAGAAGGAATACGGACATGACATTTTCCTGATTTCCGATGAACCGTATCGTGAGATTGTGTTTGCGGGAGTGGAAGCGCCCTATGTATCCAAATTCTATGACAATACATTGTCCTGCTATTCCTATTCGAAGTCCTTATCCCTGCCGGGAGAACGTATCGGATATGTGGCAGCAAATCCCAGATGTACGGATGCAGAACTGATCAGTGCAATCTGTGCACAGATTTCAAGGGGAATCGGACACAACTGTCCTTCCTCCATTATCCAGCTTGCCGTTTCGGAAGTGGTGGACATGACCTCGGATATGTCTGTTTATGAGACGAATATGAATCTGTTATACAATGAGCTGACAAGCCTTGGATTTGAGTGTGTGAAGCCGGGCGGAACCTTCTATATCTTCCCGAAAGCACTCGAAGTGGATGCGGTAGCATTCAGCCAGAAGGCATTAAAGTATGATCTGATTCTGGTTCCTTCCGACAGCTTCGGTGTTCCGGGATATTTCCGTATGGCTTACTGCATTGATACGGAGAAGGTAGAGCGTTCCCTGGAAGCACTTCGCAGGTTTGTAAAGGAAAACTATTAAAACAGATTTTCCAATGAAAATTTACCGGGAAATCAGATTTTTACGAATATCATATGGGGAGATCATCATATGGATAATAAGAAAGATAACCGGAAAGAAAAGCGTCATTTTGAGAGGAAATAAGAGATTATGATCGAAATTTTAAAAGCGATTCTGTTTGGTATTGTAGAAGGGATTACGGAGTGGCTTCCGATCAGCAGTACCGGACATATGATTCTGTTGAATGAAATTGTGTCCCTCAATGTATCGGAAGAGTTTTACAGTATGTTTGAAGTAGTGATCCAGCTTGGAGCGATCCTTGCCGTTGTAATTTTGTTCTGGAATCAGATCTGGCCCTTTGGAAAGAAGAACAATAAAGAGCCTCTGGCAAAGGACGGAATCGGAGCCTTTGTGAAATGGGATATTTTCAAGCTCTGGTTTCACATTCTGGTATCCTGTGTACCGGCAGCCATCGTGGGACTGCTCTTTGATGCGCAGCTTGAAGCACTGTTTTATAACTATCAGACGGTAGCAATTATGCTGATCCTGTTTGGTATCGCATTTATTGTGATTGAGAATTACCATAAAGGAAAGAAGGCAAAGGTGACAACTTTAGCCGGAATTGACTATAAGCTTGCATTCTGGATCGGAATGTTCCAGCTTATTGCAGCTGTTTTTCCGGGAACTTCACGTTCGGGAGCAACCATTGTCGGAGCGCTGTTACTTGGCGTGTCCAGGACGGTTGCGGCAGAATACACCTTCTTTCTTGCTATTCCGGTTATGTTCGGAGCCAGCCTCTTAAAGGGTGTTAAGTTCCTTGCAAGTGCCTCCATGACCTCTATGGAGGGAGCGATTCTTGCAGTTGGAATGATCGTTGCATTCGTGGTATCCTTCTTTGTGATCAAGTTCCTGCTTGGCTACATTAAGAAGCATGACTTTAAGGTGTTTGGATACTACCGGATTGCACTTGGTATTATTGTGATTCTTTTCTTCCTGATCAGAGGCTGAAATATTGACAAGTATGGGTTTATGGTGTATGCTTCATCATAATGAAGTGCTTACTTCAATAAATGTTGGGGGAAAATGTCAGGTTAAGAAGTGAAAGGAGTTAGTCATGGCAGAAGTAAAGAAAGCAACAGCAAAAGTAGTTGCTAAGGTACCAGCTGAAGAGAAAAAGGTGGAAGTTAAGGCAGCAGAGGTAAAAGCACCCGAAGTTAAGGCAGAAGTTAAGAAAGAGGCAGTTAAGAAGACACCCGCTGCTAAGAAAGCACCTGCTAAGAAGGCACCTGCAGCTAAGAAAGAAACCGTTAAGAAGGAAACAGTTAAAAAGGCACCCGCTGCTAAGAAACCCGTTGTAAAAGAAGAAGTAAACTTCCAGTTCAGTGGAAAATCTTATACTTCCGAAGACCTTATCAGAATTACCAAGGATGTATGGAAATATGATTTAAATGGTAAGGAAGAGGATGTAAAGAGCATTGAACTTTATGTGAAGCCTGAAGAAAACACCGCTTATTATGTAATTAATGGTGATGTGACAGGAAGCTTCTTTATCTAAGCATCCAGGCATGAAAAGATATACATAAGTAAAGTAAGAAAGAGCCGTTGTATTAGTATACGCTAAACAACGGCTCTTTTTTATGGAAATTCTTAATATCTTTCGTTAATGTAATCCAGGAAATTGTTCGTGATGTTATCCATCATTGCCTCATTCTGGCGGGAGTACTCTGCGGCATTCATTCCGATTGTATTGGTGATGGACATGCTCTCCTTTATATATTCATCCGTGAAGCGGAAGCTGCACAGTGACTCAATCAGTGCAGGAGAAACCGAGGCAAACTGCTCTTTCGGGGCAATCACACCGAACACATCCATGGCGCATACACTTGGTGAAGGAAAAGAGGATTCATAAGGATTGGCGTCTGCAATGGATCCCTGAAAAATACCGCTGCATGCGTTCCCGGTTGTGGAAGTCAGATCTGCCAGAACCATACTTTCTGATTCTGCAACACCGGACAGGAAGGTTGTTACCGGTTGTTCGGAGATGTTGGAAAGCTGACGGATTACCGGGAAATTGTGGTAAGGTGTTGAGGTGGCATTGTAGGCCTGTTCATAATCATCAAAACTGCTGATACAGCCCAAAACGGTTTTGGGGTTTAATACGGACAGCTTTGTAAGAGGATCTCCGGACTGCGAGTATTGCTGGTATGTTGCTTTATCGTCTGCACTCCTGAAATAGGGGCCAAGTTCTCCGTAAAAGAAGATCTGTACGTCCGGATTTTGCGGATCATAAGCATGGAAGCCAAATCCGGCATATGCTCCAGCTGTTTCAATTACGAATCCCTTTGGCAGCTTCATGGTGAAAATGCCACCGTCATAATTTTCCAGTGTATAGGAGGTAGTCTGACTGCCTGAAGATGGTGTAGAAGGTTCCCCGGCGGGATTGTTATTGCTGTTACCGGAGGCACCTCCCGTATAATACCCGGCATCGGGCATAAAGCTGTTCAGGGCATCGGTAAGGGCAGCCATAATCGCATTGGAAGCAGCTTCATCATCGTCATAGAAGGAGGCAGTGAATACGGCAACGCTGCGATCCTCCAGATTTTCAGCAAAGCTTGTGACAATACGCACCTTTTGGGAATCCTCTTCCGTATAAGCAAGCTGGATTCCATAGATATCGCGTCCTTGCACACCGAGAGAAACCGGCTCACCTTCATCCAGAACAAGCTGGTCTTCAAACTGAATCTGAATACTCATCCGCTGCTCAGATAAATATTGCTCTGCAGAAGGGCCATTGACAACACGGATTACCTGAAAGAAGGGAACACCCTGTACGCCGCCGGTATAGATAACGGCGCCTCCTCCGGTAGTCATTTGTGCAGCATAGGAGGGAAGATACAGGAAGGAAAATCCCATCTCCGGACTGCTGAATACGGCATAATTTCCCTGCGTATCGGAAGAAGCGTCAGGAACAGGTGAGGAATCTTCTTCTCCGGTGTCCTCAGAAGAAGAGGGAGTAACGGTAACCGGATTTTCAGAGGAACTAAGATCAGCCGGATCCAACGTATTTTCTAATACGGTGATATAGGCAGCAGTAAATACATCATCAATGCCTTCTGCCTGATAAATGGTATCCCTGATTTTAACGCAGTCATCCGCAAGGAGAACAAAGTTCTGTTTCGTTCCGTCTGCATTGGTGAAAGAAAAGGTATAGGTAGTGGCAGAATCATCTGCTTCACTTTTCTTTCCGACGGTAACATTGGAAAGAGCATCAAACACCTGGTTAATGACATCGGGGCTGCTGATCTGACGCGGTTCTTCTGCATAGGAACCGGTTTCGATATACACCGTGAGGGAGGGCGGATCCGTCCGACTGTACTGATCGGCCCAGTCTGCTGCTGATTTCCCGGAGGCTTCAAATAAAGAGCCACCACGTATATGGCTGCCGCAGCCGATAGTCAGAATGGACAGCATTACAACCAGCAGGGATAAAGTAATTTGCCTGAAATGTTTTGTCATGATGATTTCCTCCTGTTTAGTAAGCAAGACCTTTTATATTCAGTATTTTTGCAAGATCACAATCTACAATATACACCATACCGCCTGATTGCTGAGCCTTCTGGCTGCTCTGGGACAGATATTCAGCCCAGTCTTCGCTACTGTAAAGTGCGGTGAGGGTATTCATATCATCTACCGAAGCATCAAAGGGAAGGTTCGTGGTTTCAATCAGGAAGTATTGACCGGAACCGCTCCAACTTTCCACTGCAACCTGTGCATGACCGGGAGTAAACACAATCATGGGATGCATATCCGCAGATTGGAGGACACTTGCCATCAGTACGGCAGTTTCAATACAGATTCCGGACTGACTTGCAAGTACCGCATCCGGCATGAGGACACGCTGGGTAGCATTCAGGGAGTAAGGTCCCATATTATAACGGACACCCATGGCGCTGATGGCGCTTTGGATTGCGGCAATCTGAATATAGGTAATGTTGGCTTCTTCTCCTGTACCATACCCATAGGCGGGCTGATAGCCCGGAAGCATTCCTGCATCCCTTCCAAGATTCTGCTCAAGCCATGCAACTGCATTCCGGCGGACGGCGAGCACACCATCGGATTCCGGTGTCATCCATGCCAGAATGTTGTCATTCTGGATTACACCAAATTCATCACTGTTACTGCGATAATCATAAATGCTGTACAGTTTGATCGACTGACTTTCCTGCGCAATAATGTCACCCGTAATATTATCCGTGATTTTGAAGATTAACTGGGTATCCTTTGCGGAGGACAGATCAGGCATATCGGACAGTACAGGCGGTTTAATCATGAGATAGGTAATTTCCGGTGTAATCGTGAGTTTCTGTTGATATACCTGTGTAAATCCCGGAATCTCAGCGGTGACGGTAACATCCCGGAAGTCTTTATCCGTATAGATGGCAAGATTTACGATGGAATTGGTTGCCGGATACAGGTTGGGATAAATCTCATCTATGAGGGTATAATTTGTAAAAAGAACATTGGACATCTGCATATAGCTGTCCTGCGGAAGTGTTCCGTTCTTACATCCATCCAGAATTTCCGTTCCGAGAACTTTAAGATTCTGATCGATGACATCTTCACAATGAATATATTCGCGGGCCATCAGTTCATAAATGGCATTTTCATAAGCAGAAGCAACAATTCCCATGCGGCTGATGAGCTGTGCGGAGGAATACTGACGCAGAACATCACCTGCAGCTCCCCAGGACTGTGCATACAGATACTGGGTAAACATATCAATGGAAGAGGTATAGAGAGGCCATAGCTCTCCAAGATAGGAAGGGGTATCAAGCTGCAGGTAATCATCCTTAACAGAAAGTGCGGTATCGTATACAACAGAAAGATACTGCTGGTAGTCATCCTGTGAGGAGGTAATTGCAGTAATCAGCGGTACTCCGGCATCATACTGTGCTGCGAAGAAAACCAGAGTTTCTTCCATCTGATTCAGAATGGAAAGAGTATCCTCAAAATATTCCTTCTGGGCTTCGTACAAAGCTTTTCCGCGGTCTGTTTTGGGGGCATCGGAACGTTCCAGTTCCTGCATCAGTTTCCGGATGTTTCCGGCTTTCTGATCAATGAGGCCGGCATTCGTGCGGCAGAGGCTGGCATAATCGGCAGCATCCTCTCCCGGAACCAGTCCGTAGGTTGCAGTTGCCATTTCACCGGCAATGGACATGGAATCATTCAGCAGGGACTGCGTCTGTGTAACTGTCTGTTCCAGTTGCTGCAGGAACTGGAGATCCTGATTGGCTTTGAGACTGCTGCATGAGGTACAGGTCATGCATGTCAGGCACAGACAAAGCAGTATGCTGAGGATTCGTTTGCTTGTGAGAGATTTCATGTTTACTCACTCCTTTTCTTCTTTTTCGCTATTGGTTATCAGACTGTGTCTGTTGATTTTTCTGAATTTGCCGGATTAATTTCCATAGGTCTGAATCATTGCTGATTTCATATATGTGATCCGTGGATTCAAAATGATGGTCGTTAAACGAAATGGAATACTGATTTTCGTCCTTTAAGGTAAATATAAAAATATCATCATTGTCGGAAGACATCAGGTCTGTTTCATTTTCAATCCGGATCTGGGAAATGGCATTCCGGATATTCTGGATCATGCCGGCATCGGTAATCAGGTATTCACTGGATGCTTCTCCGTTATGACGATAAGTTATGGAAAGAATTTCCTCATTACTTTCTATGGAACTGCGGACATCTGCAGGGCAGAGTTCCATGAGTGATTCCGGGGCAGCCGGCTTACCTGTATCGGATAATTCTTCTGCCATACCGCACGCGGTCAGGAGCAGACCTGAAAAAATGATGCATAACAAACCAAGCAAAGGTCTGTGTGGCAATAATAAACAATTCCTGTTTTCCAATTGCATAAGTAACGCCTCCTTTCTCTATTTCATCATATAATAAGTGGAAATGCGGGATAGAAAAGTTTCCGAAGTGGCACTGTCCAGATCGGAAACCGGAACTGCTTTTGCTATGGGGATTCGATACAATAGAAGCAGCGGATGTGACGATCAGATCAGCAGCATAATATGGAGGTGACGGGAGATGGAATATCGTGAGGTCGTATGCAGAAATTGTGGTCATGGAATGAGAATTCCGGAAGGGGCATCCCGTATCCAGTGTGAATATTGTGATACCGAGTATTTTTTATCCGGGGCAGATGCGAAACGGAGGGAAGTCAGAGACGTTGATTTTCAGGGACAGGGACCTTTGCTGCGGGCTTATATTCCGGATGGGTGGAATTACCGGCTTATGGAGGACAACAATTCCGTCTCTTCCCTGGCGGCAAGATGCTTTGCATTGGAGATGATGCAGGAACAGGGAGAGGCCCGGATGACTTTTCTTCCGACTGCTTATTATAAAAATCCGGAAAAATCCGGTATGTTTGGCGGCTTTAAGGGATTGGGCGGATTGCCGGGGCTTGGTAACTTAGGTGGTCTGATGTCAAAAGACCCAAATGGAGATTATCAGCTGAATCCGATGACGATGGTCCGGTATCGGAGACTTGTGGAGCTGCCACAGTATGCGCAGGAGCGTATCGCAGGAATGACGGGTTGCGGTCAGCTTCAGCTTACACCGGTTTCGACGGATGAATTGAAAGATACAGCATCACGGTTTGCACAGGAGGCTTCGCAGAAGCTGGAAAAACAGGTGAATGTACTGCCCGGAGTTTACCGGTTTACACTTTTACTAAACGGGGCAGTTTATGATGGATACTTTGCAACAATTATGGCAGTTGCCGTGAAGCCGCAGGGTGGACAGAATGACATGATGGATATCGTGAAAAAGGGCATGGCCGCCATGGGCGCCATGTATGGAATCGGCGGAATGGGCACCTTTGACTGGGGAAGGGCGTTTGATCTTCTCCTTATATGCGGGCAGGGCAGGGCACCGCAATATGAGAAAATGCTGTACCGTTTTATTAAGGAGCTGCAATATCTGCCGTTATATTATGAGTTACAGGAAAGAGAGATACGTTCTGCACAGCAGATCCAGCTGAATGGTGCCATGCAGCGGCAGCAGAATGCGATTCAGGCTTCGCAGAGAATTTCGAGAACTCTGTCAGAAACTTCGGACATTGTGAATCAGGGATACTGGGACCGGAGTGCGGCCATGGATCGGATGCAGCAGAAGGCTTCAGAGGCAGTCCGGGGCGTAAACAGTTATACAGATTCAGCGGGAAATGCATATGAAGCAGATGTAAAATACGATCATATTTATCGGAATGGAAGCTATTTTGCCGGAAGCACAAATGGAAGTGCCTCTCTTGGACCGGAATGGGAAGAACTGAAACGCCGTTATTAATTCCGGTCCATGGAAGTCAGGTCTCCTGGACGGGAGGTACGAATTGCTCAATTGCCTGACGAAGTCTCGGATGATGAATGACAAAATGAATGGCCGGTGCATTTGCTTTGGAAATCATCGCCCACTCTCCCTCGTGAATGTGGATCTGCAGATTGTGAAAGGTCTGTGTTTTTACCTCTGTGAGGGTATAGGAGGAATGTTCCTTAGCATACTGTCTGGTCTGAGCCAGATGAAACCGGTATTCTTCATAGGTATAAGGGAGATCCTTTTCCATAAAAATACCGGACAGTGGCATCAGCACAGGGTGCTGAACAAAGCTTTCTTCGGAAATTTCGGAGATTTCATCTTCGACAGTGGCATTTTCAAGAATCCGTTCCATGAGCTGCTTCTGCGAGGATGCATAAGAAAGAATTTTCTCCTTTTCCTGATCCGACAGTGAATGGCGGTTCAGGAATTGTTTTAGATCCTCTTCATGTAAGGTATAAAGGGGAAGTGCGGATAAAATATTTCTGCGCTTCCCTTTTGTATGGGAATCGGAAAGCAGAAAGGCCTGCAGGGCATTGGCGTTATCAGCACGGTAAATATCCATAAGAGGGCTTGCGGAATGCAGCAGTTCTTCGGCACGGTTACGGTAATAGAGGATTTCCTCTTTTGATTTCGTCAGGTAATAGCGCCCGTTTTCCTGATGTCCCGCAATGGCTTCCCCGGAGAGTGCAGCTGCTCCGGATACCTTAAGAAGATGCAGAAAAATATGGTTTTGTGTGTCCTTCAGGTAATAGGGAGAAATCTGTCCGGTCATATACATTGGAATCCAGCTTTCGAGTCCAAGCATCATATCCTCAAAGGAACGATCCAGATTATGAATCTGATGCAGGTGAAGTCCTTTCTTTAACATCATGGCCATACCAAACATCCATTTCTTTGGAAATTCAGGATCTTTTGCCATTTCTCCCATAGGCATGTCACTGTACATAATGACAGATGAAGTTGATTTGGATAATACGGTTGCTTTTAAGAAGTCGATTTCGCTTTCCATCATTTCAGTGAGCCCCAGATACGCTTTGGAGGTAGGAAACTGAAAGGGCATCAGCGGGGGGAGTTTCATTTCGTCAAAGTGAATGACCTTAATATATTCATTCAGATCAAAATGATCCAGTTCATTCAGAAATTTGGAAATACTGTTTTCGGGAGCTGTATGCTTTTCAAGAAGCCAGTACTGCAGCCGGGAGGAACGGGATGTGGTTTTGGATAATTCCGCTTTGCTGCAATTCAGAAGCTCCGCAAGAACGTCGATATCTTCCGGAGTATTGAACTGTGAGGCAATGTATTGGGAAACGGCAGCGGCAAATTTGAGCGGTTCTGAAGGCTGGCGCGTTCCGTTGCGGAAACGAAAAATGGTAGAGGTGTCATAACTGATTGACTGGCATAGGCGGGTAAGGTTGATATTGAGAACCGATACCAGTGTATTGAAGTTGATGCGAAGGTGTTCCTTGTCCGTGGTGCTTATATCGGTACTGGATAGGAAGTCTTCTTTTACAGCGTCCGGTGTAAGCTGACGGTTCTGTTTCCGGAAGGAAAGCTGCGCGATGGCATAGCAAAGCTGCCAAAGTGCATCCGAGTTCATTTCCGGAATCCGTTCCCCGGAACGGTAACGGCTGAGGGTTGCGGCGGACAGTCCGGACAGCTCACACAGTTCTTTGGCTGTACAGGGTAAATTATTGATATATTCATTCAGCTTTTCGTTAAATTTCATGATAGGATCCTCTTTGGTATAAATAAAACTTTCTTGTTTCATTATAATAAAAAAGAACGGATATGAAAAGAAATAGTTATACAGAACAAACATTCGATTTTGCTCTGTACTTTTTTAAATGGGAATGCTATAATGAGCCTCAGAGAAAACCAGGCGGGAGTATTTTATGGATCATTTTAAGTTAGTATCAGAATATCAGCCCACCGGCGATCAGCCACAGGCGATTGCAGAGCTGGTGAAGGGATTTCAGGAAGGAAACCAGTTTGAAACGCTGCTGGGAGTGACCGGATCCGGTAAGACCTTTACCATGGCGAATGTAATTGCTGCACTGAATAAGCCGACGCTGGTGATTGCACATAATAAAACATTAGCAGGGCAGTTGTATGGAGAATTCAAGGAATTCTTTCCGGAGAATGCGGTGGAGTATTTCGTATCCTATTACGATTACTATCAGCCGGAGGCGTATGTTCCTTCGTCGGATACCTATATTGCGAAGGATTCTTCCATTAATGATGAAATTGATAAATTAAGGTTGTCAGCGACGGCATCTCTTTCTGAGAGAAAGGATGTTGTGGTGGTGGCAAGTGTATCCTGTATTTATGGTCTGGGTTCTCCGGATGACTATCAGGATATGATGGTATCTCTGCGTCCGGGAATGAGTAAGGACCGGGATCAGGTCATTAAGGAATTGATTGATATCCGTTATGACCGCAACGACATGGATCTGGAACGGAGTTGTTTCCGGGTCCGTGGTGATGTGCTTGAGATTTATCCGGCACAGGGCGGCGATTATCTGATCCGGGTAGAGTTTTTCGGAGATGAAATCGACCGTATCACAGAGGTAGAGCCTTTGAGCGGTAAGGTGCATGCATCGCTGCAGCATATTACCATCTTCCCGGCATCACACTATGTCGTACCGCAGGAGAAGATTAATAAAGCCTGTGAAGCACTGGAGGAAGAACTGGAAGAGCGGGTACGCTTTTTCAAGAGTGAGGATAAGCTTCTGGAAGCACAGCGTATCTCCGAAAGGACAAACTTTGACATCGAGATGCTGCGTGAGACCGGCTTCTGCTCGGGAATTGAGAACTATTCACGTCACTTAAACGGTATGCGGGAGGGCGAACCGCCACATACTCTGTTAGATTATTTCAAGGATGATTTTCTCATCATTATTGATGAGTCCCATATTACGATCCCGCAGATCGGGGCGATGTATGTCGGAGACCGTTCGAGGAAAACTACTCTTGTGGATTATGGTTTCCGTCTGCCATCGGCACTGGATAACCGGCCGCTGAACTTTGGAGAATTCGAGCAGCATATTGACCAGATGCTGTTCGTATCCGCAACCCCTTCCACGTATGAGGAGGAGCATGAGCTGCTGCGGACGGAGCAGATTATCCGGCCGACGGGACTGTTGGATCCGGAGATTTTCGTTCGTCCGGTAGAAGGGCAGATTGATGATCTGATTTCAGAGATCCGGAAGGAAACAGAGAAGCATAATAAGGTTCTGGTAACCACGCTCACGAAGCGGATGGCAGAGGATCTGACCGATTATATGAAGGATGTGGGAATCCGTGTGAAGTACCTGCATTCCGATATTGATACACTGGAACGGGCGCAGATCATCCGGGATATGCGTCTGGATGTCTTTGATGTGCTGGTTGGTATTAACCTTCTGCGTGAGGGATTGGATATTCCGGAGATCTCCCTTGTTGCGATTCTCGATGCGGATAAGGAAGGCTTCCTGCGTTCTGAAACATCCCTGATTCAGACCGTGGGACGTGCTGCACGTAACGCAGAAGGACATGTTATCATGTATGCCGATAATATGACGGATTCCATGAAGGCGGCAATCGAGGAGACCAGCCGACGCCGGGCCATCCAGCAGAAATATAACGAAGAACATCATATTACGCCGCAGACGATTAAGAAGGCAGTCCGCGACCTTATCAGTATCTCCAAGACAATTGCCAAAGAAGAGATCCAGTTTGAGAAGGATCCGGAATCCATGAGTGCCGATGAATTGAAGAAGCTGATTGCCAAAGTGGAGAAGCAGATGCGAAAGGCAGCAGCTGATCTGAATTTTGAGGCGGCAGCTGAGCTCCGTGATAAGATGGTAGAGCTTAAGATGAAGCTTCAGGAGATCGAGAGAGAGAAGGAAAAGGAGTAAAATTATGAGTATCAAGTTATCCGACCAGCATGTGCCGGTTGCTAAGATGCGCCCGCGTGAATACATTAAAATCCGGGGGGCAGCAGAGCATAATCTGAAAAATATCGATGTGGATATCCCGAGAAATGAACTGGTAGTTCTGACGGGACTGTCAGGTTCCGGTAAATCCTCTCTGGCATTTGACACAATTTATGCAGAAGGACAGAGACGTTACATGGAGTCCCTGTCTTCTTATGCCCGTCAGTTCTTAGGACAGATGGAAAAGCCGAATGTAGAGAAGATTGAGGGATTGTCACCCGCCATTTCCATTGACCAGAAATCAACCAACCGTAACCCGAGATCTACCGTTGGAACCGTAACGGAGATCTATGATTATTTCCGTTTGTTATATGCCAGAATCGGTATTCCACACTGCCCGAACTGCGGGAAAGAAATCTGTAAGCAGACCGTGGATCAGATGGTGGATCAGATTATGGAGCTTCCGGAAGGAACGAAGATCCAGCTTCTGGCACCGGTTGTCCGCGGAAGGAAGGGCGAACATGCGAAGGTCTTCGAACGCGCGAAACGAAGCGGTTATGTACGTGTCCGTGTAGATGGCAATATGTATGAACTGTCAGAGGATATTTCTCTGGACAAGAACATCAAGCATAATATTGAAATTGTCGTAGACCGTCTGGTGATCAAGCCGGAGATTGAACGCCGACTTACCGATTCCATTGAGAATGTCCTGGCATTGGCCGAGGGACTTCTGATGGTAGACGTGATTGGTGGGGAAACCATCAATTTCAGCCAGAGCTTTTCCTGTCCGGATTGTGGAATCAGTATTTCAGAGATTGAGCCGAGAAGCTTTTCCTTCAATAATCCGTTCGGCGCCTGTCCGGTCTGCTTTGGTCTTGGATATAAGATGGAGTTTGATCCGGAACTGATGATTCCGGATAAGAAGCTGAGTATAAATGAAGGTGCCATCCAGGTTATGGGCTGGCAGTCGAGTAAGGATGAGGGAAGCTTTACCAATGCGGTTCTGCGCGCACTTTCGAAGGAGTATAAGTTCAGTCTGGATACCCCGGTTGAGAAGCTGCCCAAAGGTGTTTATGACATGCTGATTTACGGAACGAACGGCAGGGAAGTGAAGGTGCATTATAAGGGACAGCGTGGAGAAGGAATCTATCCGATTGTTTTTGAAGGAATTATTAAGAATACCGAGAAGCGGTACCGTGAAACGGGTTCGGATATTATGAAGCAGGAATATGAAACCTTTATGCGCATTACACCGTGTAAGGAATGTAACGGAATGCGTCTTAAGAAGGAATCCTTAAGCGTGACGGTGTGTGGTAAGAATATTTATGAGATTACCTCCATGCCGACCTGTGATCTGAATGAGTTTTTGCAGAATATGGAGCTTACCGCGCAGCAGCAGATCATTGGAAAACAGGTATTGAAGGAGATTAAGGCGAGAGTCGGATTCCTTGTGGATGTCGGCCTGGATTACCTGTCGCTTTCGAGGGCAACGGGAACCCTGTCCGGAGGGGAAGCACAGCGTATCCGTCTGGCAACACAGATTGGTTCCGGACTTGTGGGTGTGTGCTATATTCTCGATGAGCCGAGCATTGGCCTTCATCAGAAGGATAACGATAAGCTGTTAAATACCCTGAAGAATTTAAGAGATCTTGGTAACACGCTGATTGTGGTAGAACATGATGAGGATACCATGCTGGAAGCCGATGACATTGTGGATATCGGCCCCGGTGCCGGATCCCATGGTGGAGAAGTGGTGGCACATGGAACGGCCGAAGAGATCATGAAGATTGAAGGTTCACTGACCGGTCAGTATTTAAGCGGCAGAATGCAGATCCCGGTTCCACAGACACGCCGTAAGCCGAAGGACTGGCTTAAGATCACCGGTGCGCAGGAAAATAACTTAAAGAACATTGATGTGAAGATCCCGTTGGGGGTATTTACCTGTGTTACGGGCGTATCCGGATCCGGCAAGAGCTCTCTGGTAAATGAGATTTTGTATAAGACACTGGCACGGGAACTGAACCGTGCGAGAACCATTCCAGGTAAACATAAGAATATTACAGGAATTAAAAAGCTGGATAAGGTGATTGACATTGACCAGTCGCCGATCGGACGTACGCCACGTTCCAATCCGGCAACCTATACCGGAGTTTTCGATCAGATCCGTGACCTGTTTGCGGGAACACCGGATGCCAAAGCCCGCGGTTATAAGAAGGGACGTTTCAGCTTTAATGTCAAGGGCGGCCGCTGCGAAAACTGTGGGGGTGACGGTATTATCAAGATTGAAATGCATTTCCTTCCGGATGTGTATGTACCGTGTGAAGTCTGTGGCGGTAAGCGGTATAACCGTGAAACCCTGGAAGTGAAATATAAAGGGAAGAATATCTATGATATTCTGGATATGACCGTGGAAGAGGCCGTGCCGTTCTTTGAAAATGTGCCGTCGATCCGTAATAAGATCGAAACCCTGAATGATGTCGGACTTTCCTATATTAAACTGGGACAGCCTTCCACGACATTATCCGGCGGGGAAGCACAGAGGATCAAGCTGGCAACGGAATTGAGCCGGAGAAGTACCGGAAATACCATTTATATTCTGGATGAGCCGACAACCGGACTTCACTTCGCAGATGTGCACAAGCTGGTAGAGATTCTGCAGCGTCTGACTGATAACGGAAATACGGTTGTCGTGATAGAGCATAATCTTGATGTCATTAAGACGGCAGATTATATTATTGACATGGGACCGGATGGTGGTGATCGTGGTGGAACGGTTGTAACCTGTGGCACGCCGGAGGAGGTTGCAGAACATCCGACGTCTTATACTGGAAAATATGTGAAGAAAATGCTGGCAAGATATAAAGAAAATGTGGAGAAATACCGAAATAAATAAAAATTCACGAAATCCCTTTGAAAATATTATGGTATGGGTTATAATATTTATTAATTATGCTGTGAGAATAGAAAGGGGTACATGAAAATGCAGTACACAGATATCGGTATTGATTTAGGAACAGCAAGTATTCTTGTTTACATCAGAGGAAGAGGAGTTGTCCTTAAGGAGCCCTCTGTTGTGGCTTTTGATAGAGATACAGATAAGATTATGGCAATCGGTGAGGATGCCAGACTGATGCTTGGAAGAACACCGGGCAATATTATTGCTGTACGCCCTCTGCGTCAGGGTGTTATTTCTGATTACCGCGTAACGGAACAGATGATGAAATATTTCATTCAGAAGGCAATAGGACGGAAGACATTCCGGAAACCCCGTATTGCAGTCTGCGTACCGAGCGGCGTTACCCAGGTGGAGCGGAAGGCCGTTGAAGATGCGACTCTTCAGGCCGGTGCACGTGAAGTATCCATTATCGAAGAGCCGATTGCAGCAGCGATTGGTGCGGGAATTGATATTTCCAAGCCCTGCGGGAATATGATTGTGGATATCGGTGGCGGTACTTCTGATATTGCAGTCATCTCTCTGGGTGGCACCGTTGTCAGTGCATCGATTAAGATAGCAGGTGATGATTTTGACGAGGCACTTGTCCGTTACATGCGTAAGAAACACAATTTATTGATTGGTGAAAGAACCGCAGAGGACATTAAGATTAAGATTGGTTCCGCCTATAAACGTGCGGAAGTGGATTATATGGACGTTCGTGGACGTAATCTGGTAACCGGTCTGCCGAAGACCATTACCGTGTCCTCCGAAGAAACCGAGGAAGCACTTCGTGAGGCAACTTCACAGATTATCGAAACGATCCACAGCGTTTTGGAGAAGACTCCTCCGGAGCTGGCAGCCGATATTGCAGACCGTGGTATTGTTCTAACCGGTGGTGGTTCTCTGCTCCGCGGCCTTGAAGACCTCATTGCAGAGAAGACCGGAATCAATACGATGACCGCAGAGGATCCGATGACTGCAGTAGCAATCGGAACCGGTAAGTATGTTGAATTTTTAGCAGGTTATAAAGAAGATTAAAGATAACTGAGAAGGTACTGAACAGTTATGATTAAGGGAGAACAGAATGGTTAAAGGCTTGTATACTGCCTACACGGGCATGATCAATCAGGAACACAGAATGGATGTACTGACCAACAATCTGGCCAACGCGGATACCAACGGATATAAGAAGGAAGGGGCTACGGCACAGTCTTTCGATTCGATTCTTGCGTACAAGATCAAGGATAACTCTGAAGGATATCGTCTGGCGAAGAGAACCGGTGTGCATAATCCGGGTGTAAAGATTGGTGAAGGTTATACAGACTTTTCCCAGGGACCTTTAAAAACAACGGAGAATCCTTACGATCTGGCGTTGACCGATAAGGGATTCTTTGCAGTGGAATTTACCAATAAGCAGGGGGATACCTCTGTGAAATATACCAGAGATGGTAACTTTACCCTGAATGAATCCGGAGAACTGGTGACTCAGGATGGTGACCGTGTCCTTGGAACGAATGGACAGCCGGTGAAGATTGATCCACTGAAGGACACCCAGATCAATGTACAAGGTCAGGTCATTCAGGATGGCAGAGTCGTAGCGACGATTCAGGTTACGGACTTTGAGGATTATAATTATCTGCAGCGTTATGGCGAGAATTACTTTGAACCGATTGACGGTGCAACCGAAAAGGATGCCACAGCGAAGGTATATGCCGGATATCTGGAAACTTCGAATATTTCTGTGGTGACGGAAATGGTAAATATGATTACGGTTTCCAGAGCATATGAGACGAATCAGAAGGTCATTACTACATATGACGGAACGCTTGATATTGCAGCCAACCAGCTTGGCAAAGTATAGGAGGTAGCAGGACATGGTTAGAAGTTTATGGACAGCAGCAACAGGTATGAATGCACAGCAGACGAATGTGGATACCATTGCCAATAATCTTGCCAATGTAAATACAATGGGATATAAGACACAGGCTGCACAGTTCAAGACCCTGTTATATCAGACACTTCAGACGGCAACCACTACGGCGAATGGAGATCCGAAGCCGACCAGCTCCCAGGTGGGACTTGGTGTGCGGAATTCCTCAATTAATTCCATTTTTACACAGGGCAGCTTACTGGATTCCGCCAGTGATACCTCTTTTGCAATCGAGGGAGATGGCTTCTTTGCAATCCGTGGAGAAGACGGCAATACATACTATACCAGAAACGGTGACTTTACCTGGGCAACGAACGGAGCTAACGGGATGATGCTGACAACGACAGACGGACTGCCGGTTCTGGATTCCTCAGGAAGAGCCATTACTTTAAGCAACAATTATGTAACAAGCAGAATTACCATTACCGGAGACGGAAGAATCTGTTATCCGGATGCCAATAATAATCCGCAGCCAATCGGCATGCAGATTGGTATGTTTCAGTTTAACAATCCAGGAGGCTTGGAACGACAGGGTGACAGCTTATGGGCAGTAACCGGAGCCAGCGGTCAGGCATTAAACGAAGCAACCAATAACGCTCTTAAGAAGAGTAAGATGGTACAGGGATATCTGGAAGGCTCCAATGTGCAGGTTGCTACCGAAATGGTCAACTTAATTGTGGCACAGCGTGCTTATGAAATGAACTCCAAGGCAATTACAACAACCGATGAAATGATGCAGACAGCCAACAATCTTAAGAGATAATCTTTAGGGTACAGCGTCGATGCAGGATCGGAGGATGAAGATGGACATTAGTGGAATTGGATCTTCTGCTTATGCAAGTTATCTGCAGGAGCAGAATGTATCAGAGACAAAATTAAAGGATCAGATTAACAATACCGATTATTCGACAGCAACAGAGGATGAGCTTTTAGATGCCTGTAAACAGTTCGAGGCCTATTTCCTCGAACAGGTATTTAAGGAAATGCAGAAGACCGTAGACTGTTTTAAGGATGAGTCATCGAGTACCGATAACAACCTGGTAAGCTATTTTAGGGATGAGACGATCCAGCAGCTTGCAGAGACATCCACCGAAACACAGGGACTGGGACTTGCACAGATGCTGTATGAACAGATGAAACGGAATTACGGAATCGACTGATGACACTACATAAATGAGAAGAAAAACTGGCTGCTTACGTGAGTTTTCCACGAAGCAGCCTTTTGCGTAGAGCACTTAGTGAAAGCAAGCCAAAGGCGAAGCTTGAGGTTACACTTAGTGAAACAGATCGAAAGAGGACAATTATTTGGAAACAATTAAGGGATATGTTGATCATATCATTTATCAGAATAAGGACAATGGCTATGCGGTACTGTCCATGAATGTGGAGGATGAAGAGGAAATCTGTGTAGGGATCTTCCGTGGTGTGGATAACGGAGAAAATCTGGAGATCACCGGTGAATATGTGGAGCATCCAAGCTACGGTTTCCAGTTCAAGGCAAGCAGCTTCAAGGTCGTAGAGCCGGACGATCTGTTCAGTATGGAGCGTTATCTGGGATCCGGAGCCATCAAAGGCGTTGGTGAGGCGCTGGCGAAGCGTATTGTGAAGAAGTTTGGCAAGGACACCTTCCGGGTTATTGAGGAAGAGCCGGAGAGACTGGTTGAGGTCAAGGGAATCAGTGAGCGGATTGCACAGCAGATTGCAGACCAGATGATCGAGAAAAGGGAGATCCGTGAGGCTTTTCTTTTCTTACAGAAATATGGAATTACCAATACGCTGGCGGTGAAAATCTATGAAAAATACGGAATGGAGATGTATGGCATTCTGAAAGAGAATCCGTACCGGCTTGCAGAGGATATTCAGGGAGTGGGCTTTAGGCTTGCCGATGAAATTGCGGAGAAAATCGGTATTCATACGGATTCGGATTACCGGATCCGGAGCGGGATTCTGTATACGCTGCTGCAGGCGTCCCTCGAGGGACATATGTTTCTGCCAATGGAAATTCTGGTGCGGAGGAGTGTGGATTTGTTACAGGTGCCGGAGGAAGCAATTCGGGCACAGGTGCAGAATCTGCATATGGATCATAAGGTCGTTGTGAAAAAGACCGGAGATGAGATGGAGGTCTATGCATATTCTTATTACTATGCGGAGCTGAACTGTGCAAGAATGCTGAGGGAACTGAATGTCCTGATGGAATCGGAGCTTCTTGATTCGGAAGAAAAGCGCATTGAAACGATTCTGCAGCGTATTTTAAAGGAGCAGGGCTTAGAACTTGATGAGCTGCAAAAGAACGCGGTTCTGGAATGTGTGAAGCATGGTATCATGATTCTTTCCGGTGGCCCCGGAACAGGTAAGACAACGACCATTAATACAATTATCCGTTACTTTGATGAAGAAGGAATGGATATTCTGCTGGCGGCGCCGACGGGAAGAGCGGCGAAGCGGATGACGGAAGCGACCGGTTATGAGGCAAGGACGATCCACCGGATGCTGGAAATTAACGGCGGTATGGAGGATGGAAGCCGCGCCCGTTTTGAAAGAAATGGGGAGAATCCGTTAGAAGCGGATGTGGTAATTATTGATGAAATGTCGATGGTAGATATTTATCTGTTTCAGTCTCTTCTGGAGGCGGTCAGCGTGGGGACACGTCTGATCCTGGTGGGAGATGTGGATCAGTTACCGAGCGTGGGACCCGGCCAGGTACTTCGGGATCTGATTGAGAGCAAGTGCTTCCCGACGGTCATGCTTAAGAAGATTTACCGGCAGGCCGGAGAAAGTGACATTGTCATGAATGCCCACCGGATTAATATGGGGCAGAAGATTGCACTCAATAATAAAAGTAAGGACTTCTTTTTCCTGCCGAGAAATGATGTGCAGGTCATCTATAAACATATGATCCAGTTGATTACGGAGAAGCTGCCGCGATATGTGGAAGCGCAGCCATATGACATCCAGGTCCTGACACCCATGCGGAAGGGAAGCCTGGGGGTGGAAACGCTGAATGAGATCCTGCAAAGATACTTAAATCCGGCAGACCCGTCCAAGCAGGAGCATATGACCGGAGAACGGGTTTTCCGTGAAGGTGATAAGGTGATGCAGATTAAGAATAACTATCAGCTGGAATGGGAGATTGTCAGCAAGTACGGAATCCGGATTGACAGCGGAAGCGGTGTGTTTAACGGGGACATCGGAACGATACGCAGAATCCGTGAGGAATCTTCAACCGTGCAGGTGGAATTTGATGAGCATCGTCTGGTGGAATATACCTTTTCCCAACTGGATGAAATCGAGTTGGCCTATGCCATTACAATACATAAATCACAGGGAAGTGAGTACCCGGCGGTATTACTTCCGCTGCTTTCCGGCCCGAGAATGCTGATGAACCGGAATCTTCTGTATACGGCTGTGACACGTGCCCGAAAATGTGTCACGATTCTGGGCAGTCAGGAAATGGTAGACGGCATGATCGAAAATGAAAACCAGTATCATCGTTACACCGGGCTTGGTAAGCGGATACTGGAGCTGGAAAGTGAGGATCGTGCGTGGTAAGAGATAAAATTGTGGAGCTGCTTTTTCCGAGGAGATGCATTGTGTGTGATGAGCCGGTTGAGGCGGGAAAAGAACCGGTATGCCCGGCCTGCACGGAGGAGTTGCGGTATATTGAGGAACCCTTCTGTATGAAATGCGGAAAACAGCTTTTGGAAAAACAGGAGTATTGTGAAGACTGCCGGAGCAGGGAGCATGCCTATATGCAGGGGAGAAGCGTGTTCTGGTATGCCAGTGTGTCGGATGCCATGTTCCGTTTTAAAAATCAGGGAAGACGGGAGTATGCAGACTTCTTTGCATGGGAGATGTACCGCCGGACGAAAGAATGGCTCCGGACTATCAGACCGGATGCGCTGGTTCCGGTGCCGATTCATAAAAAGCGTATGAAAAAGCGTGGCTATAATCAGGCGGCAGCGCTTGCAGAACGCCTATCTGCCTATACGGGAATTCCGGTACTGGAGAACTGGCTGGTGCGTGAGGGAGATACCGCACCGTTAAAGGATCTCGGCGCACAGGAAAGACAAAATAATTTGAAAAGGGCTTTCAAAATAGTCAGAAATGATGTAAAATTAAATACGATTGTTATAATAGATGATATCTATACAACAGGCAGTACCGTGGATGCGGCTGCGCGGGTGATCCGGCAGCGTATGGACTGCCGGGTTTATGCTCTGACGGTGGCAATCGGAAGAGGAAATTAGGAAGGAAGAGTGATTCCATGAATGTAAGAAATTGCAGGAAATGTGGCAGGATATTTAATTATGTTGTGGGACCGATTCTGTGTCCTCATTGTGTAGAAGAACAGGAAAAAGTATTTCAGGTAGTCAAGGAATATGTTATGGATCATCATGGTGCAGATATTGCTGAGGTGTCAAGGGAATGTAATGTAGAGCCTTCCCAGATCCGTCAGTGGATTCGTGAGGAACGTCTGCAGTTTGCTGACGATTCACCGATCCGGATTGCCTGTGAAGGATGTGGCACAATGATTCGTTCGGGACGTTACTGCGATAAATGTAAAGCAGCAATGACGAATGGTTTCCGTGATGCGATGGGAATGAATAAACAGCCTGAGGCACCGGTTCGGAAACCGTCCAGAAATATAAGCGAACGTGACCGCATGCGTTACTTATAAAGCTAAAGGAAGACATTATGCTTAACGAAGAAAAAATTATCCGGATGACAAAGCTTGCCGCATTTGAACAGCGGGAAGGTAAGAAGAATCTGAATATTGTAAATTATTATCGTAACGATTATATCGGATTTCAGGTATTGAAATCCATCATTGCAGTTACAATTTCTTTTGTAGCTGTCTTTGCGCTGTACCTGTTCTATAATTTTGAGGATCTCATGCATGACATTTATAAGCTTGATCTGATGGAATTTGGCAAAAGTGTAGTGATTATCTATCTTTGTGTTGCAGCGGCTTATGGTGTGATTACATATATAGTTTATGCAAACCGTTACAGCAAAGCGAAGAAGAAGTTAAAGCACTATTATGCCGGTCTGAGGGCATTGGAAAATATGAACAACAATAAATAAGAGGATGTATTTATGACCAGTTTACTTGTAGCAAAGCAGTATATAAAGAACTTTGTAAGTAAATATGAAGTTTATTTAAAACCAATAGGAAAGTTGATTTTGGCGCTTGTCACATTGATGACCATTAATGGCAAAATCGGATTTATGCAGAAGATTGATAACATTTCCGTTGTATTGATTGCAGCATTGATGTGTTCCTTCATGCCGACCAACTTTATCATTGTTGTAGCAGCATTGTTTGTACTGTTACATCTGTACGCCCTGTCCATCGAATGTGCGGCAATCGGTCTGGTGCTGTTTCTGGTACTGTTCCTGTTATATTTCCGCTTTGCCCCTAAGGATACGTTGGCAGTAGTTTTGACACCGATCTGTACCGCAATGGGAATTCCTTATGTGGTTCCGCTTACCATGGGACTTCTGGGGACCCCTGCTTCTGTAGTATCGGTTGCATGTGGTGTCATTGTAAGCAGCTTTATTAAGAATATGTCGGACAGTGCAACGGCAATTTCTTCCATGGAAACAGAAGATATGGCAGCGAAGTTCCGTTTCGTAATTGACGGACTGATTAACAATAAAGAAATGATTTTGATGATCGTTGCTTTTTCCGTAACGATTATTCTGGTTTATTTTGTAAAGCGTCTGGCAATTGATTATGCCTGGACCATTGCCATTGCGGCAGGAGCCCTGGCAGATATGATGCTTCTTCTGGTAGGTGATCTGGTGTTTGATACGAACGGATCCATTGCCATGCTGATTATCGGAACCATCATTTCCGTATTGGTTGCCAAGGTTGTTGAATTTTTTGCATTTAGTGTAGATTATAGTCGGACAGAGAAGGTTCAGTTTGAGGATGACGAGTATTATTACTACGTGAAAGCAATTCCGAAGATTAACGTAGCAACGCCTTCCAGAACAGTGAAGAAGATTAATTCTCACAAACGTAAGCCCTCACCTTCCCAGTCCCGCAGGTAGAGTGATATGTTAACTGTGGAGGTATTGAACAGTTACAGGATATGGAGTTAACTCATGAAGCATGCAATCGAACAGATAGCGACATATGTGTCCAGAATGTCGGGAATCCGCTGGACTGATATTGTTGAAATCATCATTTTGTCTTTTTTGATTTATCATATACTGGTTTGGATTAAGAATACCAAGGCATGGTCCCTGCTAAAAGGGATCCTGGTTATTGCGGTATTTATCCTGTTTGCAGCTTACTTTGAAATGAATACCATTCTCTGGATTGTGAATAACTTATTTAGTGTGGCCGTTACGGCCGTGGTGGTTATTCTGCAGCCGGAGCTGCGGAGAGCTGTAGAGGAGCTGGGACGTAAGAATATTATCAGCAGTATTATTCCGATTACGGTAGGCAGAGGACCGGAAGGCGGCCGGTTTTCTGACAAAACAATTAATGAAATTGTAAAAGCATGTGTAGAAATGGGAAGGGCAAGAACGGGTGCCCTCATTGTTATGGAAAAGGATGAGTCCCTGACCGATTATGAACGGACAGGAATTGAAATTGATGGTGTGGTGACCAGTCAGTTATTGATCAATATTTTCGAGCATAATACGCCGCTGCATGATGGAGCGGTGATTGTACGTGGTGACCGTGTGACTTCAGCAACCTGTTATCTTCCCCTTTCAGATAATATGCGTTTAAGTAAAGAGCTTGGAACAAGACATCGTGCGGGAGTTGGTATTTCGGAGGTGACGGATTCCCTTACGATTATTGTTTCGGAAGAAACCGGAAAGATCAGTGTGGCTTACGGCGGCGATCTGGAACGGAATGTGGATTCCGAACGGCTTCGTGCAAGACTGAGCGATCTGCAGAATAAATCCGAAGAAGACAGTCGTAAGCGGATTATGTGGAAGGGCAGGTGGTCGAAATGAAAAATAAACTGACGACGAATCTTGGCCTGAAACTGATTTCCGTATTATTCTCTATTGTATTGTGGCTCGTTGGAACCAGTATTGGAAATCCAACGATTTCAAAGTCGTTTTATAATGTTCCGGTCGTTCTTGAAAATACCGATGCCATTACGGAGTCGGGCAGAGTGTATGAGGTACTGGAGAATTCCGATGTCATCAACAGGGTGACGATCCGGGGACCGAGATCTGTGGTATCCAGTATGTCCGAGAGCAATATCGTAGCGACGGCGGATGTAAGCAACATCAGCAGTCTGGATACGGTTTCGATTAAGCTGTCTACGAATATTAACCAGGATCAGATCAGCAGCATTACACCGAGCAGTGATACGGTGAAGCTGAATATTGAGAATAAGAAGACCAAGACCATGGCTCTTGGTACGAAGATTTCCGGTGAAGTCAGTGATGGCTATATGGTGGGTGATATTACAACGGATCAGAACCTGGTTCGGATCTCCGGACCGGAATCGATTGTTTCCTCTGTCTCCAAGGCAGTAGCAGAGATCACGGTGACCGGATTTACGAGTGATATCAGTACCAGTGCAGAGATCCGGCTTTATGATGCCGATGGCAATGTGGTGGATAACCCGAATATTACACAGAATATCAAGAGTGTCGGTGTTCAGGTTTCTATTTTGCAGACGAAGGAAGTTCCGCTTGTATTCCATACACAGGGAGAACCGACTTACGGATATGGATTTACCGGCAATGTTGAATGTGATCTGGAAACGGTAACGATCTGTGGAAAGAGCAGTGTTCTTAAGAATGTCCAGAGTATTGATATTCCGGCAGAGGTGCTGGATATGACCAACAAGAGTGATACCTTCACGGAGGAAATCGATCTGTTACAGTATCTGCCCGATAATGTCCAGCTTGTCGATCTTGCAGACAGTGTTGTGGCAGTAACGGTGGATATTGAACCGGAGATTTCAAAGAGGATTGAACTGCGGGAGAGCCGGATTCACGTAACAAATCTGCCGGATGGCTTTACAGCAAGTATATCCGGTGTAGAAGAGACCTTTATCATTGAGGTGATTGGTCTGGCACAGAATCTGGGAGAGGTTCAGGCATCAAGTCTGGAAGGGACTATTGATGTCAATGATCTGATGGAGAAATTCAATCTTGAGGAGTTGCAGGAAGGCTTCTATAATATGGAAGTGAACTTCGGACTTCCGGATGATGTACGTCTGTTAGAGCCGGTAGAAGTGGTTGTGCATATATCAGCAAAACAAGAATAGAAAGGATTTATTTTAATATGAGCAGACTATTTGGTACAGATGGTGTAAGAGGAGTAGCCAATGATGAATTAACACCGTTGCTTGCAATGCAGCTTGGTCAGGCAGGAGCCTATGTTCTTACCAAAGAAAATGAGCATAAGCCTACGATTATGGTTGGATGCGATACAAGAATTTCGGGAGATATGCTGGCGAATGCATTGATGGCAGGTATTTGTTCGGTTGGCGCGAACGCGGTGTATGTAGGGGTAATTCCTACACCGGCGGTAGCCTATCTGACCAGAAAATACAAGGTGGATGCAGGTGTTGTTATTTCCGCATCCCACAATCCCGTAGAGTTTAACGGAATTAAATTCTTTGACGGAAACGGATATAAGCTTCCGGATTCCCTGGAGGATGAGATTGAGGCCATTATCCGTGATAATATGAGTCCGATCAAATTTCCGATTGGTGCGAATGTCGGAAAGATCAAGTATCGTACCGATGCGCGTGAAGAATATATCAATCATTCCATTCAGTCCGTGAATGTGGATCTGACCGGAATGAAGATCGTGGTAGACTGCGCGGAAGGGGCTTCTTATTACACTTCCGTAGAAGCATTAAAGGAACTGGGCGGTAATGTGGTAGCGATTCATAATATGCCCGATGGAACAAATATCAATGCCAACTGTGGTTCTACCCATATGGAAGAGCTGATGGCACGTGTGGTATATGAAAAGGCACAGATTGGTCTGGCCTTTGACGGAGATGCCGATCGTCTTCTTGCAGTAGATGAGCTTGGCAATGTAGTTGACGGTGATCAGATTATGGCGATCATCGGTAACCATATGAAGCAGAATGGTGAACTCAATAATGATACTATTGTAGCAACCGTAATGAGTAACCTTGGATTCTTTATTATGGGAGAGAAGAACGGAATCCACATTGAACAGACAAAGGTTGGGGACCGTTATGTGTTGGAGCGTATGAGAGAAATCGGTGCAAGTCTTGGTGGTGAACAGTCCGGCCATATTATTTTTCTTAAAGAAAATACAACAGGTGATGGGTTGTTGAGTGCGCTTCATCTGTTACAGGTTCTTGTAGAGACCGGAAAGCCGCTTTCAGAGTTGTCTTCCGTTATGGAAGTACTGCCGCAGGCACTTGTTAATGCCAAGGTGCCGAATCACAAAAAAGAGAAGTACATGGAGTATCCTGAAATTGCGGAAGCAATTCAGAAGCTTACAGATAAATTTGCGGGTGAGGGCCGAGTTTTGATCAGACCTTCCGGAACAGAACCGAAGGTTCGTGTCATGATCGAAGGAAAAGACCAGAAGATGATCGAACATGATGCAAGAGAACTTGCTGACCTTATTCAGAATGTGATGTTATAGGGGGTATGGAAGTATGGTAAGCCAAAAGGTAATCATTAAAAATCCTACAGGTCTTCATTTAAGGCCTGCCGGAATCCTGTGTAAGGAGGCAATGCAGTTCAAGTCGTTAATTACATTTACATTTCGTGGGAATACTGCCAATGCAAAGAGTGTGCTGAGTGTGCTTGGAGCCTGTGTAAAGTGTGGAGATGAAATTGAGTTCTGCTGTGATGGGGAAGATGAAGTAGAAGCACTCCATTCTCTGGTTACTGCAATTGAGAATGGATTAGGTGAATAAAACAGAATAATTGGTAAAGAAAGGGCGCTGCCATCTGGCAGCGCCTTTTATGATTGTACAGAGTATACAGGTTAGTTATGATGCTGAGGAGATCACCTTATTATCAACGGTAAAGGAATCGCCGTCTGCAAGGATACAGATCATCGTTTTACCGGTATTTAACAGAACTTCATTGCCATCATCATCATAGTATCTGGTTGCACCGTAATCGGAAGTCTTTTCCCAGGTAACATGAATACCCTTTCCGTTGGTGAAGAACCAGCCATCTCTTGTGGTATCGTGGCACTGGAAAGCCAGATAGCCTTTCTGATCGCGGACCTCATAATAGGTGTTCTGCACCAGAATGTTCTTAAAGGATAGCTGTTGGTCGTTCGCAAGATCAACATGAGGGCCGTCCACATCACGGGAAAGATGCTGATAGCGGTCATAGAGTCCGGTCTTTTCATTGTAAATGAAATAGCAGTTGGTAACCGGATAAGCAAGTGACATATCTACTTTCGCGGCAGTAAGTGCATCTGCGTATTGATCCAGTGTATTCGGTGTCTCATCATCTGCAAAGAGAAAATGTTGTTCGTCTGCATAGCCATCGCGGTACTTATCCGAGTAGCCATAATAGTCCATGGCTTTTTTCAGAAGCTTCGTGCTGGTAAAGGCATTGTCGTAATCGTTCTTTGCCACATCCCGGTAATAAGCGCTGCCATAATCAATACAGTCAATGTGCTGGGTATCGTTGCGTCCCATTACATCATCCATATAGAACGGACCACCGTAATGAACAATCACAGCGTCCCATTCAAATGCCCAATAAGCAAAATAGTCACGACAGCTCCGGATATTTCCAAGCTTTTCAAAACTGCTCCAGTCATCAAAAATCGCCATCAGACGTGTCATGCTGGCTTCCACATTACATTCATAAAGAATATCTGCCTGCGAAATGCCATACTGGCTTGCTGTTTTCGAGTTTGGAATCATTACTGCAATGGGGCGTGTGGAAACAACCGAAGGATCTACCCATTCGTTTGTCAGCCGGCTCCGGACCATTCCTTCATGGGAAGGAGTCGCTGTGGCTGCAGCCTGCGCATCATTAGATGTAGAATTACTGCCGGAGGAATCTCCGGAAGAATCTTTCGTGTCCTCCGGTATGGAGGTAATCACATCCACAGAAGGCATGGTTTCTTTATTTGCCTTGCCACACGCTGTACAACCGGAAACAATCAATAGTGCGGATAACGTAAGTAAGGATAATTGCTTGAATTTATTCACGTAAAACCCTCCCCTAATATTTCAATAGATACAGTTTAGCACAATTTGTCCAAAATAAAAAGACAGGAAAGCATGTACATTCCTGTCTTTTGTATTTTATAAAATGTAACTATTCAGAATAGTTACCATACCGTTTAGTTGATGGAAACACCGTCAGCTAAGAAACTGTCTCCGTCCTTGATAATACATACCATGGTTTTGCCGGTGTTGAATTCTACTTCGTTACCGTTGTCATCATAGTATTTGGTTGGTTCATAATCGGCGGTCTTCTTCCAGTTTACGTGAATTGCTTTACCGTTGGTGATGTAATAACCATCCCTGGTAGTGTCATGTACCTGGAATGCCAGATAACCCTTCGCATCACGTACTTCATAATAGGTACTCTGAATGATAAGGTTTTTAAAGGAAAGCTGCTCGTTGGTAGCGCCGTCTACATCAGCCTCACCGTAGATACTACGGTAATATAAACCATCATCTGCATTGTAGCTGAAAGAGGTCTTCGTGATCGGATAAGCAGGGGTTAAATCAATTTCCTTTGCATCAATGGCATCGCTGTAGGATTCCAGAGTATTCGGTGCACTGGAGGGAGCAAATTTATAATGGGCACCCTGATAGTATTCATCGCGATAGGTTTTGGAGTAACCTAACTTGCTGATTGCTTCATTGATACCGTCTGAACTTGCATAGGCATTCTGGGGTGCTTTGCGGTCTGTGGAACGATAAAATGCATTGGCATATAATCCGTCATGATGTGTTTCACCGTAATTACAACCTGTAATATTATCGGTACCTTCACGTTCAATGATATCATTAATATAGAAAGGTCCGCCAAAATGGATATAAATGGAATCAGCCTCTAATGCCCAGTATACAAAATAGTCACGGCAGCTGCGGACATTACCGATCCGGTCTAAACCTTCCCAATCCTTAATAACGGCCATGCTTCTTGTAATGCCACCCTCTACAGGACATTCGTAAAGAATATCTGCCTTGGAAAGATTGTAATGTGGCAATGCGTTGGAATCATTCGGAGACATAATTGCAATTGGTCTTGCATTTTCAAGGTCACCGCTGATCCACTCATTAGTAAGGGGGCTGCGTACCATTCCTTCTTCAGGGGGAACCTCTTCGTCAGCAACCTCTTCCTCCGCGGAACTATCCTGTGTATCCTCAGCAGGAGTGGGCTGTGCCTGAATGATCGGCTCGACAACAGGCTGGACTTCTTCTGTCTTATTGCCACAGCCGGTTAATATAAAAGCTGCTGATAAGGCAACTATAGATAACGCCTTTAAGTATTTCATAAAAATTTCCTCACTTTCTGTAATCCTGTGAGTCTCAGACTCACATTGCTTATTATAGCATAGGAAGGATAAGCAGTCACTAACAAAATTTTTAAGCTTTCATTAATTATAGGGCCATATAATGGTAATTCTCCGGATTAAAATTATTAAATTGGAAATTTACTTGTGAAAATGGTAAGAAAAGGGTAAAATAGTAAAAGAGTTTATCATGGAGGCTTATGATGAAAAAAATAATTGTGACAGGATGCAATGGTCAGCTTGGACGAGCCATTAATCTGGAACTTGCAGGAAATCCGGAGCTGGAGTTTGTAAACACGGATGTAAATGAGTTGGATATTACGAATATTGACGAGGTATTAAAGCTTGCACGTGAAGTAAAGCCCTATGCGATTATCAACTGTGCCGCACATACCGCAGTCGATGCCTGCGAAACGGATGTGGACAATGCTTACCGCATTAATGCCATTGGTCCCCGTAACTTAAGTATCGCAGCAACAGAGACCGGCGCCAAAATGGTTCATATCTCCACGGACTATGTATTTAACGGAAAGTCAGACCGTCCTTATATCGAGTTTGACACCCCGGATCCGCAGGGCATGTATGGTAAGACGAAGCTGCAGGGTGAGAATATGGTGAAGCAGTTTGCAGACCGCTTCTTTATCTTACGTACCGCATGGCTTTATGGAGACGGCAAGAACTTCGTGAAGACGATGCTGCGTCTTGCAGAAACCAATGATCAGGTCAGTGTCGTAAAGGATCAGGTAGGTAGTCCTACCAGTACAAAGGAGCTTGCGGGAGCGATTGCGCACCTGCTTTTTACTGAGAATTACGGACTGTTCCATGCAACCTGTGAAGGAAGCTGCTCCTGGGCAGACTTTGCGGAAGAGATCTTCCGGCTTGCAGGAAAGAATACGAAGGTAAAGCACATTACCAGTGAAGAATTTGCAGCGAAGGCACCGCGTCCTTCCTATTCCATTCTGGAGAACTATATGTTAAAGCTTACCTCCGATTACCGGTTTGCAGACTGGCACGATGCAATTGAAAGCTACATTAAAGGAATGAAATAGGATGACATTTTTAACAGACTTAGCACATAACAGTATCTTCATGTCAGCAATCACCGGCTGGTTTGTCGCACAGGTTCTGAAAACCATAATTCATATTATTGTGAACAAACAGTTTGTTGCAGAACGACTGGTAGGGGGCGGTGGAATGCCAAGCTCCCATTCGGCAACGGTATGTGCACTTGCAACGGCAACCGCGATGCGTTATGGTGGAGGAAGCTTTGAATTTGCACTGGCAGCGATCTTTGCGATTGTGGTGATGTATGATGCAATGGGGGTACGTCAGGAAACCGGTAAGCAGGGCAAGGTACTGAACGAAATGATGGAGATTTTTACCCAGATGGGTAAGAACATTGATGCCGAGAAAGCACTTAAGGAATTTGTGGGGCATACGCCGCTGCAGGTACTGATGGGAGCTATTCTGGGAATTGTTATTGCAATCGGAATGTGTAATATGCAATTTTTCGTTTAAGAGAGATTGTTATAAATATAACGCTGAATCAAGCAGAGTATAAATAAGGAAAAAGGAGAATTCTATGCAGAAGATAGCATTAATTACAGGTATTACAGGACAGGACGGCTCTTATCTGGCAGAGTTCCTGTTAGAAAAGGGATATGAGGTTCACGGTCTGGTGCGCAGACACAGTATTTCCAATACGGCACGTATCGACCACATTCTCAATTCCGAGTACAATAAAGTGAAGTTTTTCTTACACTATGCAGATACTACCGATTCCAGCAATCTGATGAGACTGATTGCTGAAATCCGTCCGGATGAGGTTTATAACCTGGCTGCACAGTCTCATGTCGGCGTATCCTTTGAGGTTCCCGAATATACGGCAGAAGCAACCGGTGTAAGTACCTTAAAGCTTCTCGAAGCCATTCGTGTTAATGGCGGTAACTGCAGATATTATCAGGCTTCCACTTCCGAGCTGTTTGGGGGAATCCCGGAAACAGCACCGCAGAGTGAGAAGACACCGTTTTATCCGAAGAGCCCGTACGGAGCAGCCAAGCTTTACTCCTACTGGATCACCGTAAACTACAGAGAATCCTATAACATGTTTGCATGCAACGGTATTCTCTTTAACCATGAATCTCCGAGACGTGGAGAGAATTTCGTAACACGTAAGATTACACTTGCCATTGCCAATATTATGGCAGGCAGGCAGGAAAAGTTAAGTCTTGGAAATATGAATGCCAAGCGTGACTGGGGATTTGCAGGCGACTATGTAAAGGGTATGTGGATGATGCTTCAGCAGGACAAACCGGACGATTTCGTGCTTGCTACCAATGAAACCCATACCGTCCGTGAGTTCGTAGAGGAATCCTTCAGGCAGCTTGGAATCACAATCCGCTGGGAAGGAACCGGAGTAGATGAGAAGGGATACGATGCTGCAACAGGCAGACTTCTTGTAGATGTGAATCCGGAATTCTATCGTCCCGCAGAAGTGGAATTCCTCTGGGGTGACTGCACGAAGGCCGAGAAGACACTTGGCTGGAAGAGAGATGTGGACTTCAAGGGTCTGGTTGCCATGATGATGGATGCAGATATGAAAGAGATCGCAGGAATGAGCTGCGAGGAATATAAGAATCGCTAATGATTTCCGTAATTGGTATTTTTCTTTATATGTTGATTACCTGCTATTTGCTGGGATTCAGTTGTTACGAATTACTGACCGGATTCCGGAGAAAGCAGGAGAAAGAGTTTCGTGAGGAACTGTATCGGACATGGACCGGCTGTGTGTATGCCGGAGTGGCATTCACTGTGTTCTATGCCCAGATGTTTAGTATCTTCTACAAAGTAGGTTTTCTTGCAAATGTGCTGCTGCTCATCCTTGCAGCAGCCGGTGTGATTCTTTACCGGGACAGATTTGCACAAGAACTGAAGCGTTTATGGAATCAGAAGAATATCGGAAGAGCAATGGTTTATGCGTTGCTCTTTCTGTTGTATGCCTACGGAACATCCCGTGGAATTGAGCATTATGATACCGGGCTGTATCATGCGCAGAGCATCCGGTGGATCGAAGAATATGGAGTAATCCGGGGACTGGGAAACCTACATAGCCGGCTGGCTTACAACAGTGCTGCATTTCCGTGGACTGCATTGTACAGCTTCCGTTTTCTGGGTGGACAGTCCTTTCACTGTGGAGCAGGATTTCTGGCATGGCTTCTTTCCGTGGTATGTGTGAGCAGGTTCTGGGAGAAGGGAAGCGGGCGCTTCCGGCTGTCGGACTTTGCCCGTGTGATGGCGGCATACTACCTGTTTAATATTTTTGATGAAATGATTTCACCGGCATCCGATTATTTTATGGTATTGCTGGTATTTTATGTAGTAATCCGGTGGCTGACACTGGTTGAGGATGGTGTGACGGATTACTTTCCTTATGCCATGCTTTGTGTACTGGGTGTAACCATTCTGACAATGAAGCTTTCGGGAGCTGTGATTCTGCTTCTGGTATTGTATCCGGCGATACAGATGATCCGGCAGAAAAGGTGGAAAGAGACGGGCTGTTTTCTACTGACCGGATTCCTTACGGCACTTCCGTATTTTATCCGGAATGTACTGCTTTCCGGATGGCTGGTTTACCCGTTTACTTCAATTGACCTCTTCGACCTGCCTTACAAGATTCCGAAGGGCGCGGCAGAATACGATGCCCGCGAAATCAAGGTCTGGGGAAGAGGGTACAGCGATGTGACCCGTTATGGAGAGGGAATCACAGAGTGGTTTCCGGACTGGTTCCGGTCACTTTCATTGACGGATAAGGGATTTTTTCTGTTGGCGATAAGCGGACTTGTTCTGTTGATTGGCATTGTACTTGGGACACTGACCCGGAAGAAAAAAGACCAGCTTCCCGTATTGTTTTCCATTGGTGCTGTGAATGTCTGCTTTGTATTCTGGATGGCCACTTCACCACTTGTCCGTTATGGCTGCGTATTCCTTTGGCTTACGGCTGTACTGGACTGGGGATATGTTTATGTGACATGGATTCAGAGGCTTGACCGGGGAAGGATCGCTCTTGTATTCCTGATTTTACTTGGAATTTATAAAGCAGGAGCTTTTGGAATAGAAAATGTCCGCAGCTTCACAACAGAGTATTTTGTGAAACAGAAGGACTATGAGCATTTTGATACGATTGCTTATGATATGCACGGCTACACCTTTTATTATCCGAAGGAGGGTGACCGTACCGGATATGATGCTTTTCCTGCCGCACCATGGCAGAAAGAAGATATATTTATAGGAGAAACCATTCAGGAGGGATTATCAGATGATGGAAAAAACAGATAAGATTTATGTGGCCGGACATCGGGGACTGGTTGGAAGCGCAATCGTGCGTAACCTCGAATCCAAGGGCTACACCAATATTATTGGAAGAACACACAGAGAGCTGGATCTGACCAACCAGCAGCAGGTACGTGATTTCTTCGAAGAAGAAAAGCCGGATGTAGTTGTTCTGGCAGCAGCCAAGGTGGGTGGAATCAATGCAAACAATACCACACCTGCCGAGTTCGCTTATGAGAATATGCAGATCCAGTGTAACGTGATCGAGTGCTGCCACAGATATAAGGTAAAGAAGCTGTTATTCTTAGGAAGCACCTGCATTTATCCGAAGATGGCACCGCAGCCGATTCCGGAGGATGCATTGCTTACCGGTCCTTTGGAAACAACGAATGAGGCATATGCTATTGCTAAGATCGCCGGTCTTGAAATGTGTAAGTTTTATAAGAGACAGTATGGAGATGACTTTATCAGTTGTATGCCGACCAATCTTTATGGACCGCATGACAATTACGACTTACAGGGATCGCATGTAATGCCTGCCATGATCCGGAAATTCCATGAAGCAAAGGAAAACAAGTCCCCTTCCGTAGAGCTTTGGGGAACCGGAACACCGCTTCGTGAGTTCTTATATGTAGATGATATGGCAGATGCCTGTGTTTTCCTGCTTGAGAATTACAGCGGAGAACAGCATGTGAACATCGGAACCGGCAAGGAAGTAACTATTAAGGAACTTGCAGAAACTGTTAAGGAAGTTGTCGGATACGAGGGTGAGATCGTATGGAACAAGGATATGCCGGACGGTACACCGAGAAAGCTTACCAACGTGGATAAGCTTCACGGACTTGGCTGGACACATAAGGTTGAGCTGCGCGAAGGCGTACAGCTTGCTTATGACTGGTTCCGGGAAAATGTACAGAACGCAAGACTGTAAAATAGAGAACAGGGTAAGAATGAAGCTGCACATTGAGGTTCAATGTGCAGCTTTTTTGGACTAAAAATGGTATATCTGATGTACAATTTTGTTTTTGGCATTGTATAACGAGATCACTTTTGGTAACGTAAATTATGTGGGAAACTGTGGGTGAAGATCATAACAGGATGGGGGAGCAAATGAAGAATAAAAGAACACAGTTGTTTGTTTTATTCATAATGGTATTACTGCTGATGGGATGTGGTGTGCAAAAGAATATAGACTTCAAGAATGAAAAACAGGTAAGAAATCAGAACAGCGGAGAAATGGTGGGATGTGTGGATGGAGCGAAGAACTTCGATAGCACACGTGACTTTCCTTATGAAAATATGCAGGTTGTAAGTGATGAAGTTTACGAAGTTCTTAAAGATGCTTATGGAAAAATGGACTTTAGTGTTGAATTTAAAGGAGGAAATATCGAGGATAATTCCGAGTATATTTATGCCGGGCTTAAACGGACAGAACAGGAAATGAAAAAGATAGATGAGCATTTTGATCCGCATGAATATATTTACTATGTATTTGACATGGATGGTGATTCACTCCCGGAAATCTGTGTCTGGAAATATATGACATATATTTTTAAATATGACGCGGAAGAGGATAAGGTTCATTTATGGCATGAAATAAAGTCGCCGTGGGAGCAGGTCTTTGGAACAAACATGTTAGGGTGGAACTGGGAAGGAATGCGCTGCAGTATGTGCGAACTGGACCAGAATGGAGATACTGTCTCCGGGATCTATTTCATGGAAGAAGCAGCATGGAGCAATGGAAAAGAGACATTTCTTGTAACTATGCCATTTGATCTGTCGGATGATGAAAAATTTGTATGGACCGAGAAAATGGAAAATGAAGCATATTATAGCAGGGAAGATGATTTGTTTTTCTTTCCGGTCACAAAAGAGCAGTATCAGGAACTTACCAAACGATTTTATGAAGCAGAAACACTGGCAGACCAGGAACGAAAAAAGGTAGGTTATACCTATGATGAACTTTCAGGTAAAAAAATGTGTGAACAGTGTACAAAAATGAAAGCTATCTATTTATAGGTTTGGTTGAGCAACAAATATGAAATATTACGTTTGATAAATTAGAGATGCCCTATCAGATATAAACACTGTAGGACATCTCTATTGGATTAACCAATGGTATTACTTTCACACTCTGAATAAATTTTCTGAATGTCGCTTTCAGAAAAAATATAGGAGAATGTTGTCACAATCGTCGATAGGGGAACTCCATTCTTTAACAGAAGTTTGATATTTTTAATGGAGTTTTCTTTGGTAGCTTCTTCTGTTGCCTTTTGCGCTGCCTCTTCTGCGGCTTTAGCACATTCAATTTCTACGATTTCTCTTACAATATCACTCATTTCGTTTTCTCCTTTCGGTGTTT
>CAVHRK010000077.1:0-45281 GCA_963638365.1 Anaerobutyricum sp.
ACTTAATAGATGGATTATTGCTCTCACATGGAACCCGATACGAAATTGATTTTTCTAAGTAACCATAACGGAGTATACGGTTTGAAAATATAGAAACATTTATAAAAGGCGGGGTGCGATATCCCCGCCTTAAATTTGTCTTGATCATTGAGAAAATTCGATCATGGATCCAGACAAACATACTGGGTATATATAAAGTAATTGAAGATGAGCATCCGATCATCGAGAGAGCATTGGGTATATATAAAGAAAACATGAAAAAACACCCAGACAAAGAGGGAATATTGGGTATACAAGCGGAAAATGATGAAGCGTACCCAGTCACAGGAAAAATATTGGGTATATAAGAGAAAAAGCATGGAAAATACCCACCCACAAGAAAAATACTGGGTATATAAAAGAAAATCACGGAGAAATACCCAGATAAAGAGAGAACATTGGGTATGCTAGAGAAAAAGCATGGAACATACCCAACCGCAAGAAAAATACTGGGTATATAAAAGAAAAGCATGAAGAAATACCCAGTCACAGAGAAATCATTGGGTGTACAGTGCATGATTTTCTCTATATGCCCAGTCAGCTTTGAAACTGTGGGTATAGGGATTGTATAGTTCACACAGCATCCGGAGAAGCTGTCGGTGGCAGGTTTGATGGTGGAACGGGGTACGAGCGAACAGTAACAGGATGAAAATCAGATTTATACCTTGATTTCCGACCGTGTTTGTGTAAGAATATACAAATGGAAAGTATGTAATACTGGTAACGTAAGAAGCAATCCATATTAGAAATGATCCATATCAGAAATGATCTATATTAGAAATGATCTATAATCTATAAAATGCAAGAGAACAAGAAGTAACCTATAGAATCAGAGTAATCGTAATATATAAGTAATAAATATATAGACTTAAAAGAAAATAAGAGGTTTGAGTATGAGAGGAATCGATACCCAGGTACGCAAAAACCGCAGACGTATTTTTAAAGAAGTAGCGTCTCTTGCGTATCATTCAGAGAATCTGAAGGACGACATTGAGGCACTGCCTTATAAAATTGTAGATTATGATGAATCCGAGTATCAGAGTATTTACAGAGAAAGGGCGATTGTCCGGGAAAGCATTCGTCTGGCAATGGGAATGTCCCTGCGGCCGGAGAATGCACCGGTTCATCTGACACAGGGCCTGGAGGAAAGTAATATTGATGAAAAGTACTACGAGCCGCCTCTGATGCAGGTTATTCCGTCTGCATGTAATGCATGTCCTGTCAACTGTTATATGGTTACGGACAAGTGTATGGGCTGTGTGGCACATCCCTGTCGTGAAGTGTGTCCGAGAGGTGCCATTTCCATGAAAAACGGGAAATCCGTTATCGATCAGGAGAAGTGCGTGAAGTGTGGGAAATGTAAGGCAATCTGTCCTTACGATGCAATTTCCCATCAGGTAAGACCGTGTCTTGACCACTGTGGCGTGAATGCAATCAAGAGCGATGATAAGGGACGGGCTGTGATTGATCCGGATCTGTGTGTATCCTGCGGTCAGTGTATGGTAAGCTGTCCGTTTGGCGCAATTGCAGATAAATCCCAGATCTTCCAGTTGATCCGTGCAATGCAGTCCGGCCGGAAGATTATTGCACAGGTGGCACCTGCTTTTGTTGGTCAGTTCGGACCGAAGGTAACACCGGATATGATTAAAACAGCCTTGAAGGAACTGGGCTTTTATGATGTATATGAAACCGCTATTGGTGCTGACATGGGTGCCATGGCAGAAGCGGAGAATTATGTGAAAGAAGTTGCAACGGGAGAACTGCCATTTCTTTTGACTTCCTGCTGTCCTTCCTGGTCCATGCTTGCGAAGAAGTTCTTCCCGGAAACGATTGATAAGATTTCCAACGAACTGACGCCTATGGTAGCAACTGCACGGAAGATCAAGGAAGATCATCCGGATGCCAGTGTGGTATTTATCGGACCCTGTGCATCAAAGAAGCTGGAAGCATCCAGAAGAACGGTCCGTTCGGATGTAGACTTTGTAATTACCTTTGAAGAATTGGCCGGTATGTTTGAAGCAAAGGGACTTCTTCCGGAAGCAGTGGAAGCGCATGACCATATGAATGATGCAACCTCTGCAGGACGTGGTTATGGTGTGGCCGGTGGTGTAGCTAGTGCGATCGAAAGCTGTATCCGCGAGTACTATCCGGATGTGGAAGTACACATTGAACATGCAGAAAGCCTTACCGAATGTAAAAAGATGCTGATGCTTGCCAAGGCAGGCAAGAAGAACGGATGCCTGATTGAGGGTATGGCATGTCCCGGAGGCTGTGTTGCCGGTGCGGGAACCAATATTCCGATTCCACAGGCGGTTAAGGAAGTTACCTCCTTCAAGAATGCAGCTGAGGAGAAGCTGCCTTCCAGGGAGGATTAAGAAAGTTATAAAAATAACACAACAGATTAGATGGCGTGACAAATTTCAGGCATACAGGTATTTATCATGCTGGAAAGAAGAGGAAACAGGGAAATGACGAAAATCAGAACAAGATTTGCACCCAGTCCGACAGGGAGAATGCATGTCGGAAATTTACGTTCTGCATTGTATGAGTTTTTGATTGCAAAGCATGACGGTGGAGACTTTATGCTTCGTATCGAGGATACCGATCAGGAGCGTTTCGTAGAGGGTGCAGTCGATATCATTTATGATACGCTTGCCAAGGCAGGACTCAGCCATGATGAAGGCCCGGACAAGGATGGCGGCTATGGTCCTTATGTACAGAGCGAACGTATGAAGACCGGTATTTATATGAAGTATGCCAAGGAACTGATCGATAAGGGAGAGGCGTATTACTGTTTCTGTGACAAGGAACGTCTTTCTACCTTGAAGACTGAGGTCGTAGAGGGCAAAGAAATCATGATTTATGATAAGCACTGCCTGCATCTGAGTAAAGAAGAGATCGAGAAGAATCTGGCAGAGGGCAAGCCGTTTGTCATTCGTCAGAACATTCCGACCGAAGGAACGACCACATTCCACGATGAACTGTATGGAGATATTACCGTAGAGAATGCAGAACTGGATGATATGATTCTGATTAAGTCCGACGGTTATCCGACCTATAACTTTGCCAACGTGGTAGATGACCATACCATGAACATTACCCATGTGGTACGTGGTAACGAATACCTGTCTTCCTCGCCGAAGTATCAGCGTCTGTATGATGCGTTTGGCTGGGAGTCACCGGTATACATTCACCTGCCGCTGATTACCGATGAAAATCATAAGAAGCTCTCTAAGAGAAGCGGACATTCTTCTTTTGAGGATCTGTTGGAGCAGGGATTCCTTCCGGAAGCTGTTGTAAACTATATTGCCTTACTTGGCTGGAGCCCGGAAGACAACCGCGAGATTTTCACATTGAATGAGCTGATTAAGGAATTTGACTATCACAGAATTAATAAATCTCCTTCCGTTTTTGACTATATGAAGCTGAAATGGATGAATGGAGAATACATTAAGGCCATGGACGATGATAAGTTCTTTGAAATGGCAGAGCCGTATTTAAAGAGCACCATTACGAAGGATATGGATCTTCACAAGATCGCAGTCATGGTAAAGACGAGAATCGAAGTATTCCCGGACATCCCGGATCTCATCGATTTCTTTGAAGAGTTACCGGAATACGATCCGTCCATGTATGAGCACAAGAAGATGAAGACCAACAAGGAAACTTCTCTTGATGTGCTGCGCAAATTACTTCCTGTTTTTGAACAGCAGGAGGATTACAGCAACGATGCGCTGTATCAGCTTCTAACCGGCTTTGCGGCTGAGAACGAATACAAGAACGGCTACGTACTTTGGCCGGTTCGTACCGCAGTATCCGGCAAGCAGATGACTCCGGCAGGCGCAACAGAAATTATGGAGCTTCTTGGCAAAGAAGAGTCCCTTGCACGTATCAGAAAGGGAATTGAGCTTCTTGAGAACGCCTGATTTAAAGCAGTTAAAGGCAATTACCCACCATTCCGGACCGGCACTTGTACTGGCTGGTCCGGGAAGTGGTAAGACCTTTACGATTGTCCAGCACATTCAATATCTGATTCACAATAAGAAGATCCCACCGGAAGAAATTCTTGTTGTGACCTTTTCCAAAGCGGCTGCCATAGAGATGCAGACGCGTTATCTGGAATCTGCGGATTCCAATCCTCCCACCAATCCTGTCCGGTTTGGAACATTTCACAGTCTTGGTTATCAGATTTTAAGATCCACAGGTCAATTCCGAAATTTTTCACTGATTACAGAAAAGCAGAAGTATCACCATCTGGAAGTTATTCTCAAAAATGAAGGGCTTTCTTGTTTGTGTACCCATGATCAGGAAACCATCCTCTTAAATGCCCTTGCAGCAAGAAAAGCAGGAGGCAGGGAAAAGACATCAATGGAACTACTGGATGCAGACGTGCCGGAGTTTGATGCAGAAAAGTTGTTTGCCCTGTATCAGAGTGATCTGGAAGAAAGGAACCTGTTGGATTATGACGATCTGATTTTGAAGTGCAATGAACTTTTTCAGAAATCACCGGCAATTTTAGAACGGTATCAGCAGCATTTTACCCATATTCTGGTGGATGAATTTCAGGATATCAATGCGTCTCAGTATGAATTGATTACTATGCTGGCCCTGCCACAGAAGGAGCTGTTCGTGGTTGGGGATGATGATCAGTCCATCTATGGATTCCGTGGTTCGAGACCGGAATTTATGAGAGACTTTCTTCAGCAGTATACCGATGTGAAACGTTATGAGCTCACCTCCAACTACCGGAGCGGAGAACGGATAGTTGCACTTGGCCGCAAAATTATAGAACAGAATAAGGAACGGTTTTCGAAGGAATTTTTCCCAAAGAAAAGAGGAGGCGAAGTTTCGTTTCAGCATCTGAATACCCGGCGGGAAGAGGAAGAACTTCTGGTGCAGGATATCCGGAGAAATTCGATGGAGTGCCTTGATCAGACGGCAATCATTGTAAGGACCAATCTGGAAGCGAGACAGTATGAGGCACTTTTAAAAGAAAAACAGCTTCCAACTGCCGGAAGTATCAAGAAAGAACAGGGCGTTTTTCAATCGGAAACAGCGGAGGATCTGTATGCCTTCTTACGGTTTCTTTATGAGGGAGGACAGCGGAAGGATTTCCTGCGTATTATGGACAAGCTGGAACCGGATCTGACACGGAAAGCGCTTGTCTCAGAGATCGTAAGGAAAGAAGATCTTATGCGTTATTACCGGAATCATGAAGAGATGCAGGTGCGGATCCAGAGACTGTTTTCGAAGCTTGCGCTGGCAGAACGGCTGCAGGTTCATCTGGCCATCCAGCTATTCCGGAATGAAATGGGATATGATTCTTATCTTAAGAAGAAAAGCAGAAGCTATGCGGAATACGAAGATCAGAAGAAAATAGCACAGACCATTCAGGAAACATTCGTGTCCTATCAGAGGACAAAGCCGCTTGATGAATTTATTTCACAATGTCAGGAAAAGGAAAAGAAAAGTTCCGTAGTGGAGCAGCGAAAGGGAATCCATGTCCTGACCATGCATGCTTCGAAAGGACTGGAATTTCAACATGTATATCTGCCGGATCTGAATGAAGGAATGATTCCACCGAAGGGTGTTGTTGATGCAAAGCAGATCGAGGAAGAACGAAGGCTCCTGTACGTTGCCGTAACAAGAGCCCGTGAAAAGCTGTTCTTATATGAAACCAGAGAGCGGAACCGTAAAGTAACGCGGTTTCTCCAAAAGATTATTCCGTGATTTCATCAAATTCCTGGGTATCCAGAAATTCATCAAATGCATCGGCAACGGCCTCATATTCGTCATCGTCGTCAATATAATCAAGCACCGGTTCTTCGTTCGGATCGTCCTCGTTTTCAGAGTAACGATAGAACCAGACTTCTCCATCCTCGTTCTCTCCATTCTCATCGAGAGGGAGCAGGGCAATATAATCCTGGTTATTTACGGTTAAGATGGTTACTATGGCACATTCCACGGAAGATCCGTCTTCCAGATCCAGAGTGACGGTCATTTCTTCATCGTTGCTTTCGGGCTGTTCAAAGGTCTGACTCATGTAATTTCTCCTTTCGGTTTTTTCTTTATTTTACAAGGCTTTGAAGGGATCTGCAAGAGTCTTCTAAGAAGTTTTTTACACAGGGAACGGGATTTGTGTTAGACTATACATAACTACATGAGCAAAACTTAAGCTGTGAAACAGCGGTTTTGCGAATGGATTTATGTATAGTTCATAAATGGCTAAAATCAGGAGGAAAAGCATGAGTAGTCTTGCTGTGACATATTTTAAACCGTATCAACCCGGAATCGAGAGAATCGTTTCGGGCTTTCGGTTTGCCCTGGTCAATAAGAAGAACGGCTGCGAAAGTGGAATCCTTCTTTATGATGATAAGAAACAGGAACAGCGGATTCCTTTGAGTGAAAAGGGACGCAAGGGGGAACTGTTTGGTGTGGAGATCCGGGGAGAGGATCTTAATAAGATTACCTATAATTTCTATGACGGGGATGAGATTTATACCGATCCGTATGCGCAGGGCGTTATGGGACTGGAGCATTTTGGAGGAAAGAGCGCCAAAGAACGAATGACCTATGGCGTTTTGGAAAAGCAGGATTTTGACTGGGAGGAGGATGCGAATCCGGAGACTCCCTTTGAAGATACCATTCTTTACGGGATTCATGTAAGAGCCTTTACGAAACATAAGTCTTCGAATGTGGCACATCCCGGAACGTTTGAAGGAATTGTGGAGAAGATTCCTTATCTGAAGCAGCTTGGTATTACGGCGGTTGAACTGATGCCCTGTTACGAATTTGATGAAGCGAAGATCAAGCCTCTGTATTCTGACCACCGTAAACCGGAGGAAGCAAAACAGAAGGAAGCGGAAGGAAAGAAGGAAGTGCAGGACCGGCGTCTGAACTGCTGGGGCTTCCAGAAGGGCTTTTATTTTGCGCCGAAGGCATCCTATAGTGCAGTAGCCCCGGAAATTAGCTTTAAAACCATGGTACGGGAACTGCATAAGGCAGGAATCGAAGTGATGATGCACTTTTATTTCCCGGAGGATATTCCGCAGAGCTTTATGGTGGAGGTTCTGAAATTCTGGACGATGGAATATCATGTGGATGGATTCCGGATCAGTGGGTTTCATCTCCCGGTACGGATGCTTTTGGAAGAGCCGGTTTTAAAACGGAGCAAGCTGTGGTTTTCTTATCTGCCGGAGGAGGATCTATCCTGTCTTGAGGAGGATTCCTTTAGACATGCAGTAGTGGACAATGGGAATTTCCGTAATGACATCCGCAGGTTTTTAAAGGGTGATGAGGGGCTTGTGAATGACTTTATCCGCTATCAGCGCCGGAATCCAAAGGAATATGCGGTGATGAATGCCGTGTGCGATTATGACGGCTTCAGCCTCATGGATCTGGTTTCCTATGACCGCAAGCACAATGAGGCCAATGGAGAAAACAATGCCGACGGAACCGACTACAATTACAGTTGGAACTGCGGCATCGAAGGAACCACACGGAAGAAAAACATACTGTCACTGCGTAAGAAGCAGATCAAGAATGCTATTGCGTTCCTGATGCTCAGTCAGGGAACTCCGTTTTTGTTCAGTGGGGATGAGTTTGGCAATAGCCGACTTGGAAATAACAATGCCTATTGTCAGGACAACGAAGTATTCTGGCTGCAATGGAAAGAAAACACGCAGATGTTTCAGGAGCTTCTTTCCTTTACACAGAAGATGATTGTACTTAGGAAGCAGAATCCGATCATTCATATGAAAAAGGAGCTGAAGGTTATGGATTCGCTGGGCTGCGGTTATCCGGACATTTCCTATCACGGAGCCGAAGCATGGCGTCCGGATTTAAGCTTTGTGAGCCGTCTTGTGAATATTTTCCTTTGCGGAAAGTATGCGAATGAGGGCGATCCTTTTCTTTATCTTGCATATAATATGCATTGGGAGGCGCATAAGCTGGCCCTTCCGAAGCTTCCGAAGACCCTTCGGTGGAAGAAAATTCTGTCAACCGGAGAAGAGGCAGACCGGAAAGCGTTGAAGGAAGCAGACGGCGGGCAGGTGATTGAAAGCCGGAGCATTGCCGTATATCAGACAGAAAGCAGTAGTAAGTAACATGAACATCTGTAATATCTGGAAACATTTTAAAACGATCACATACCATAAGATTCTTGTGATGCAGGGGTGTTTTAAAATCGGCCTGTATAAGCAGGGGTTTTTGCACGACCTGTCCAAATACAGTCCCTCGGAATTCTGGGTGGGTGTGAAATATTATCAGGGCACACAGAGCCCAAATAATGCAGAACGTGAGGCCATCGGCTATTCGAGTGCGTGGCTTCATCATAAAGGAAGGAACAAGCATCATTACGAATACTGGCTGGATTACACCGCAACAGGAAAACGGGGTGAAATCGTACCGGTTCCCATGCCGGACCGTTACATTGCAGAGATGCTGGCAGACCGCATTGCGGCAAGTAAGGTCTACAGCGGGAAGGATTATACCGATGATGCGCCGTTAAAGTATTACCTTAAGGGCAGTGAACATGCACCTCTCCATCCCTATACGCGGGAAATTTTGGAGCGGTTTCTTTATATGCTGGCAGAAAAGGGCGAGAAGGAAACCTTTGCCTACATAAGAACGTTCCTGAAACAGAAGCATACTATGAAGTAGAACCGTTGTGGTAAAAGGAGTTATTCCTATTATGAATGGCAGCTGTTTACTGATTTTACTGATTTTGTGTGCGATGAACCGGTGCTGTGGAGAGTCTTCCTGCGAGAGCAGCAATTCCAGTTCCTGTGGCTGTGGAAACCAGAGTGTGATCCAGCCAAGAAGAGAGAGGCAGGAGAATTCCCAGGGAGATTGCCGGAGGGAACAGGATTCCTGTGGCTGTGAAAACAGCCGGGATGAGAGAGTTTCTTCGGACTGCGGATGCCGGAAAGATCCGGAGCCGTGCTTTGAACAGGTAAGACCGTTTATGCCTTATCCGAATTCCAATTCGAATTCCGGCTGCGGATGTGGAAAGAATTAAACAATTAAAATTAAACATTGAAAGCGAGTCCTCCATTTGATAAAATACTATGATGGATATGTTATCATTTTATGGAGGCGGACATGAAAAAATTATTAGAACAAATCATTAAGTTTGGAATCGTAGGTGTGATCTGCTTTATCATTGATTTTGCAATTACTACGATTCCAACTTATTTTTTTGGACAGAACACGGTTTATATTTCGGCAGTATTCGGCTTTGTCATTTCCTGTATTGTCAATTATCTGCTGAGTATTAAGTATGTTTTTACCGAGAAAAAGGACATGGACAAGAGGAAGGAATTCATTGTGTTTGTCGTTCTTTCGGCGGTTGGACTTGTCATTAATGAACTGATTATTTATCTGTGCCAGGATGTGATTTATGCGAATGTGGCATTCTTAAACGAATTGATTCCGGATACCTTAATTGTACCGATCAGTAAGATTATTGCCACAGGAGTGGTTATGGTATACAACTTTATTTCCAGAAAGATCTTTCTGGAAGGAAAAAAGACAAAGAAAGAAGATGCACAGGTGTAAGACCTGTCTGAGGATAAAGTGTGAACGAGCAACAAAAACAATTGGATTATATTGAGAAAGCAAAAGGCTATGTAGAGGCTCTTACACAGCAGATTGGACGAAGAGCAACCTGTTGTGTGACAACCTTTGGCTGTCAGATGAATGCCAGAGATTCCGAGAAGCTGGCCGGAATTCTGGAAAGTGCCGGATTTGAACTGATTGAGGATGAGGATGCGGACTTTGTGATTTATAACACCTGTACGGTCCGCGACAATGCCAATCAGCGTGTCTATGGAAGACTGGGACATTTAAACAGCCTTAAGAAGAAATCTCCGCATAAGAAGATTGCCCTGTGCGGCTGCATGATGCAGGAGCCTTCCGTGATTGAAAAAATTAAGAAGAGTTATTCCTTTGTGGATCTGATTTTCGGAACCCACAATATTTATAAGTTCCCGGAACTTTTGGTTACGATGTTTGAATCAGACCGCATGGTCATTGATATCTGGAAGGACACCGACCAGATCGTGGAAAATCTTCCGGTTGACCGGAAATACCCGTTCAAGTCCGGTATTAACATTATGTTTGGCTGCGACAACTTCTGCAGCTATTGTATCGTACCCTATGTGCGGGGCAGAGAAAAGAGCCGGGAGCCGAAGGACATCCTTCGTGAAATTGAAAACCTCGTAGCAGACGGTGTGGTAGAAGTCATGCTGCTTGGGCAGAATGTCAATTCCTACGGAAAGAATTTGGAGGATCCCATCAGCTTTGCGCAGCTCTTAAGGGAAGTAGAGAAGATTGAAGGCCTGCAGAGAATCCGTTTCATGACGTCCCATCCGAAGGACTTATCCGATGAACTGATTGAAGTTATGCGGAATTCGAAGAAGATTTGCCGTCACTTACATCTGCCGCTGCAGTCCGGATCCACGAAGATCCTGAAAGCGATGAACCGTAAGTATACGAAGGAAAGCTATCTGGCTCTCGTAGACAAGATCCGGAAGGAAATTCCGGATATGGCGATCACCACGGATATCATCGTTGGCTTTCCGGGAGAAACCAGTGCCGATGTGGATGAAACCATCGACGTCATCAACAGGGTGAAGTATGACAATGCCTTTACCTTTATTTATTCGAAGAGAACCGGAACGCCTGCTGCCGCAATGGAAAACCAGGTGCCGGAGGAACAGGTAAAGAAAGACTTTGACCGGCTGCTTAAGGTGGTACAGGATACCGCAAGGGAGCGTGTGGCAAGAATGGAAGGACAGACGCTGGAAGCTCTTGTAGAAGAAGTGAACGAACAGGACGCTTCCCTTTTGACCGGGCGTTTATCCAATAATACGATCGTTCACTTTAAGGGAGATCCGTCCCTGATTGGAAAGATTGTACCGGTATACTTAAAGGAATGCCATGGTTTTTATTATCTTGGAGAACTCGTGTAAGATTTTGAGAGGTAAGTTTTAATAAGCGGTAATAAAGAGTGTCTGTGCTCTTATTCACAGACTGAGGAATGTACGAACGTACAAATGAGGAGATAGTTATGGAAAAATTGAAACCGAAGTTGTTTTCAGTAATGAAAACATACTCGAAGGAGCAATTCGTCAAGGACGTAATTGCCGGTATTATTGTTGCCATTATTGCGTTACCACTGTCTATTGCACTGGCCCTTGCTTCCGGAGTGAATCCGGAGCGCGGACTTTATACCGCGATTGTGGCTGGCTTTATCATCGCCTTTTTGGGTGGAAGCCGTGTGCAGATTTCCGGACCGACCGCCGCTTTCGCAACGATTGTTGCAGGAATTGTGGCATCCGATGGAATCGAAGGACTTGCCGTTGCGACCATTATGGCGGGAATTTTCCTGATTCTGATGGGCGTGCTTCGTTTGGGAGGGCTGATCCGTTTCATTCCCTATACGATTACGACAGGATTTACGGCCGGAATTGCCGTAACGATTGCAATCGGACAGGTGAAGGACTTCCTTGGACTTCAGTATGAACCGGGAGTATCCCCGATTGAAACCGTGGACAAGGTAAAAGCGGTCTGCCATTATATCGGAACGATCAATGTGCAGGCACTTCTTGTCGGACTTGCATGTATGGCGGTTCTGATTCTGTGGCCGATGCTTGCAAAAGCTCTGAAGGGTAAGGCAGCAAAGATTGTGGGAAGCATTCCGCCGTCTTTACTTGCAGTGATTTTAGGCATTGCACTTGTGAGCGGACTTGGACTTAAGGTCAATACGATCGGAACCTTATATGAAATCTCAAACAAACCGCCGATGCTGCAGATTCCGACGATTAATTTCAAGCTGATTCAGGCACAGTTTGGAAATGCACTGACCATTGCCATCTTAGCGGCAGTGGAGTCGTTATTATCCTGCGTGGTTTCGGATAGTATGATCAATTCCAGACACCGTTCCAATATGGAACTGATTGCACAGGGAACCGGCAACATTGCTTCTGCATTATTCGGTGGAATTCCGGCAACCGGCGCGATTGCACGAACCGCAGCCAATGTCAAAAACGGTGGACGTACCCCCATTTCCGGGATGGTGCACTCGGTAGTGTTATTATTGATTTTAGTGGTATTAATGCCTTATGCGGCAGTGATTCCGATGCCGGCCATTGCGGCAATTCTGTTTATGGTCGCTTATAATATGTGTGGCTTTAAAGAGTTTGCCTACCTTGTGAAAACTTCGCCTAAGAGTGATATTTCCGTATTGCTTGTGACCTTTGTTCTTACGGTGGTATTTGATCTTGTTGTTGCGATTGAGGTTGGTATTGTGGTAGCAGCGATTCTGTTCATGAAGCGCATGAGCGATGTGACACAGGTCGAAGGCTGGAAATATATTCAGGATGAGGACGATCCGGATTCCATCGAATTGCGGACTGTTCCGGATCATACGATGGTCTATGAAATCAGTGGACCGATGTTCTTTGCAGCAGCAGACAAGCTTCTCGGCATTCATGTTTCCGAGAATACACAGTGTCTGATTATCCGTATGCGAAGCGTAAATGCGATTGATGCAACGGCGATGCACAACCTTGAACAACTTATGGGCAAATGCCGCGAATACGGGGTACATATGATTTTGTCCCATGTGAATGAACAGCCGCTTAGGGTGATGCAGAAGTCCGGTTTTTATGAAAAAGTAGGAGAAGAAAATTTCTGTGCACACATTGATGATGCAATAAAGAGAGCCGAGCAGTACTGCGCGGCAGAGTAACGAAAGGGAAATGGTTGATGTGATGGAAGTTACACCAATGATGCAAAAATATCTGGAAACGAAGAAGGAGTATCCGGATTGTATTCTGTTTTACCGTTTGGGGGATTTTTATGAAATGTTCTATGAGGATGCCATTACGGCATCGAAGGAGCTGGAATTAACCCTTACCGGGAAAAGCTGCGGACTGGAAGAGCGCGCACCGATGTGCGGTGTGCCCTATCATGCCGTGGAAGGATATTTAAACCGTCTGGTTTCCAAGGGATATAAGGTGGCGATCTGTGAGCAGGTGGAGGATCCGAAGCTTGCAAAGGGACTGGTGAAGCGTGAAGTCGTGAGGATCGTGACGCCCGGAACGAACTTAAATACGCAATCCATGGATGAAACAAGAAACAACTATCTCATGAGCATTGCGTATTTTCAGGGAAAAATCGGTATCTCCATTGCCGATGTCACAACGGGCGATTATTACCTCACCGAAGTGGAAGACAATAAGAAGCTTCTTGATGAAATCATGAAATACCATCCGAGCGAGATTATCTGTAACGATGCATTTACAGTAAGCGGAATGGATCTTGCCGATCTGAAGGACCGGCTGAATATTGCGATTTATTCCCTGGAACCGTTTTATTATGACGAGGACCGCTGCCGGAAGAGCCTTTTGAAGCATTTCCACGTGACTTCCTTACAGGGCATGGGGATTGAAGACTTCCCGTCCGGACTCATTGCAGCCGGATCGCTGATGCAGTATCTTACGAATACGCAGAAGATTCCGTTAAGTCATTTTACCCATTTGTACCCATATCTTACGAGCCGTTATATGCTGCTTGACAGCTCGACCAGAAGAAACCTAGAGCTTACCGAAACTCTCCGGGAAAAGCAGAAGAGAGGCTCTTTGCTGGGTGTCCTGGATAAGACGAAAACAGCGATGGGAGCCAGAACGCTGCGCCAGTATATTGAGCAGCCTTTAATTGATAAAAATGAAATTGAAGAGCGTCTCGATGGTATTTCCGAGCTGTCGGAAAAGGCCATGCTGCGGGATGAAATCCGGGAATACTTGAATCCGATTTATGACCTGGAGCGTCTTTTGGGGAAGGTCAGCTACAAGACGGCAAATCCAAGAGATCTGCTGGCATTTGCCGGCTCTTTAAAAATGCTGCCGTCCATCAAGGTGCTGTTGAACGATTTTTCTTCGGACATTTTAAAGGAGATTCAGGAGGAGACCGACGATCTTACGGATGTGTGCACCTTAATCGAACGGGCGATCTGTGAGGAACCGCCGCTTGCCATCAAGGAAGGCGGGATTATCCGGGATGGGTTCGATGAAAATATCGACCGTCTGCGTCATGCCAAGAATGACGGAAAGACCTGGCTTGCCAAGCTGGAAGAGGAAGACCGGGAACGGACCGGAATCAAGAATCTTAAGGTAAAATATAACAAGGTATTCGGCTATTATTTTGAAGTGACGAATTCCTTTAAGAATATGGTGCCGGAGGATTATATCCGGAAGCAGACCTTAACGAATGCGGAGCGTTATACGAATGCGAAGCTGAAGGAGCTGGAAGATACCATCCTGAATGCAGAGGACAAGCTGTATGGTCTGGAATACGATCTGTTCTGCCAGATCCGGGACAGCATTGCCGGAGAAATTGACCGTATCCAGCGTACGGCCAAGGCCATTGCAAGGCTCGATGTGCTGTGCTCCTTATCCTATGTGGCAGAGCGGAACCATTATGTACGGCCGAAGATTAACGAAAAGGGAGTCATTGACATCAAAGCCGGACGGCATCCGGTCGTAGAGCAGATGATTTCTAACGATATGTTTATTTCGAATGATACATACCTTGATAATAATAAATATTGTGTGTCCATTATTACAGGACCGAATATGGCTGGTAAATCCACTTACATGCGGCAGGTGGCGCTGATTGTCCTCATGGCGCAGATCGGCAGCTTTGTGCCTGCGGATTCTGCCAATATTTCCATGACCGACCGGATCTTTACGAGAGTCGGTGCGTCGGATGATCTGGCAAGCGGGCAGAGTACCTTTATGGTAGAAATGAACGAGGTGGCGAACATTCTGCGGAATGCAACCTCAAACAGTCTTCTGATCCTGGATGAGATCGGAAGAGGAACCTCAACCTTTGACGGACTCAGTATTGCCTGGGCGGTGATTGAGCATATCAGCAATAAGAAGCTGCTTGGTGCAAAGACCCTGTTTGCGACGCATTACCATGAACTTACCGAGTTAGAGGGTAAGATGAACAATGTCAATAATTACTGCATTGCCGTAAAGGAAAAAGGCGATGACATTGTATTCCTACGCAAGATTGTCAAGGGCGGTGCCGATAAGAGCTATGGGATCCAGGTGGCGAAGCTTGCCGGAGTGCCGGATATGGTTATTGACCGTGCCAAGGAAATTGTGACACAGCTTTGTGACAATGACATTCTCGAAAAGGTACAGAGCATTGCAATCGACCAGAAGGAGACGAAGCACAAGGCAGTTAAATATGACGAAGTGGATTTGAGCCAGATGTCTCTGTTTGATACCGTGACCGATGAAGATGTTTTAAATGAATTGAAGGAGCTGGATGTATCGACATTGACTCCGCTTGATGCATTGAATACCATTTACCGGTTGCAGAACAAGTTGAAGAATCGTTGGTAGGAGGAAAGCATTGGCAGTTATTCATCTTTTAAGTCAGAATACAATTGATCAGATTGCGGCAGGTGAAGTGGTCGAACGGCCGCGCAGTGTCGTAAAGGAACTTACGGAAAATGCGATCGATGCGGGAGCAACGGCAATTTCCGTAGAGATTAAGGAAGGCGGTATTTCCCTCATCCGTGTCACCGATAACGGAAGCGGAATTGAGAAGAGCGAAATCCGCAAAGCGTTTTTAAGGCATGCAACCAGCAAGATTGAGGACGCACAGGATCTTCCGCATATTCACAGTCTGGGGTTCCGTGGAGAGGCATTGTCCAGTATCTGTGCCGTATCCCAGATGGAGCTGATTACGAAGACGCAGGAGGAGTTTACCGGCGTGCACTATCAGATTGAGGGCGGTGCCGAGTGTGAGTTCAGTGAGATCGGCGCGCCGAAAGGGACAACGTTCCTTGTAAGGAATCTGTTTTATAATGTACCGGCGCGGCGCAAGTTCTTAAAGCAGCCGCAGACGGAAGGAAGCTACGTGGCAGATCTGATGGAGCATCTGGCACTTTCCCATCCGGATATCTCGATTAAATTTATTGTGAACGGACAGGTCCGTTTCCAGACCAGCGGAAACAACCAGTTAAAGGAAGTCATTTACCGGATTTACGGAAAGGAAGTGACGGACCATCTGATTGATTTTTCCTTAAATGGAAAGTCGGTGCGTGTCAGGGGCTTTTTAGGAAAGCCCGAGCAGAACCGTTCCAACCGGAATTTTGAAATTTTCTTCGTGAATGGAAGATATGTCCATAACGATGTGTTACAAAAAGCCGTAGAAGAGGGTTACAAGCAGTATCTGATGCAGCACAAATTCCCGTTCTGTGTTCTGCATTTTGAATTTGAACCGGAAGACATTGATGTGAATGTGCATCCGGCCAAGATGGAAATCCGTCTGCAGCACGGGGCGGAGGTTTACACGGAGATTGCAGCGGCGATCCGTGACCGCCTCCATGAGATCGAACTGATTCCGGATGTCCTTCTTACGGAAGAAAAGGAGCAGGCACCGCAGATCAAACAGGCCCCGGAACCGTTCGAGGTGAACCGTACCCGTATGGAGCGGATCCAGGAACCGGTGATGGAAATGGTTGCCGAGGAAGAAACGCCGTATCAGGCAAAGCTTTCGGTGCAGAAAATTCTGGGAGATCATCCGGTAAATACCACCGAGAGCGATCTTCATCATAATATTATTAAATCCGCAGAACATATTCTGGTAGAGAAGCCGGTACAGCTTGACTTATTCGAGGAAAACTTTGTGGATGTGAAGTCCAGGGAATCCTATCAGATCCTGGGGCAGATTTTTGACACGTACTGGCTGATTGCCTTCAAGGATAAGCTGTTTATCATGGATCAGCATGCCGCGCATGAAAAGGTGAAGTATGAACGTTTGGTGAAGGAACTCAGAAATAAAACCGTGACTTCCCAGCAGATTACGCCTCCGGTGGTGCTTCATTTAGACAGCAGGGAAGAACAGGCATTGCTTTCCTATCGGGATTATTTTACGTCCCTTGGATTTGAAATTGAGGAGTTTGGAACCGGTTCTGTGGCGATCCGCAGCATGCCGGTGGATTTATATGGCTGCGAAGAAATGGAATTCTTCCGAGAGGTATTGGATGAACTGTGCGAGAATCCCATGAAGGATCAGCCGGATGTCATCTTGAATAAACTGGCATCCATGGCATGTAAGGCGGCCGTAAAAGGAAATAACAGTCTGACCTTTGAAGAGGTTTCAGCCCTTTTGGATGAAATGCTGACACTGGATAATCCTTATCATTGCCCGCATGGAAGACCGACGATTATTTCCATGAGTAAATATGAAATTGAGAAGAAGTTTAAGAGAATTGTAACGTAGGTGAAGCTATGGAGAAGAAACCACCCCTGCTTATTCTGACAGGGCCTACGGCAGTCGGGAAGACCGCACTTTCCATCGCTCTTGCCAAAGAGGTACAGGGCGAGATTATCTCGGCAGATTCCATGCAGGTGTACCGTTATATGGACATCGGCTCTGCGAAGATCCGGAAGGAAGAAATGTGCAGCGTTCCACACTACCTGATTGACTGCCTGAATCCGGAGGATGAATTTAATATTTATGTATTTCAGCAGATGGCGAAGAAGGCCATGGCACAGATTTATGCAAACGGGCATATTCCGATTGTGGTCGGAGGAACCGGATTTTATATCCAGTCCCTGATCTATGACATCCGGTTTGAGGAAGAAGCAGATGACGGAATCCGTCAGAAGTATGAACAGCTCCTTGCTGAAAAAGGAGAGGAATATCTTCATGGGCTGCTTGAAAAGGTGGATCCCGTATCGGCTGAAAAGATCCATTTTCATAATGCCAAGCGTGTGATCCGTGCACTGGAATTTAATGAGAAGAATCATTATTCCATTTCTGAGCATAATGAAACGCAACAACATAAGGAATCCCCGTATGAATTCCGGTATTTTGTCTTGAACGATGACCGGGAGAAGCTTTATCAGAAAATCGAACTGCGTGTGGATGAAATGGTGCAGAACGGACTGATTGACGAGGTGAAGCATCTCAAGGAAATGGGATATCACCGCGACATGGTTTCCATGCAGGGACTGGGCTATAAGGAGATTCTGGATTATCTGGATGGAAAGATTACCCTTGATGAAGCTATTTACCGGATTAAACGGGATACGAGGCATTTTGCCAAGCGGCAGTTAACGTGGTTCCGGAGGGAACGGGATGTGATCTGGGTGGACAAATCGGAGATAGGTTCCGATACGGAAGCTTTATTAGCTTATATGCGTCCATATTATCAGTCCTTTCTATAAAAGCTTATAACAGATTAAGAACAGATGTATGAACCGAAGGAATCAGTGAAAACCACGAAATCCATAAGAATGATATAAAAACGAATCAGGAACAAATATAGAAGAAATTGGAAGAGGAATAAAAAGAATGGATTCAAAAAGTATGTACTTATCCATGGGGATCCGTGAGGATGTCTATGCGTTTGGAGAAAAGATCTGGGCTTCTTTGGAGGAGCGGTTTAAGCAGATCGATCAGGTATCGGAATATAACCAGTTAAAGGTCATTGCAGCCATGCAGAAGAATCAGGTGAGTGAAGCCTGTCTGCTTGGAACGACCGGCTATGGCTATAACGACCTTGGAAGAGATACCTTGGAGCGCGTCTATGCAGATATTTTTCACACGGAGGATGCCCTGGTGCGTCCACAGATTACCTGTGGAACCCATGCGCTGGCGCTGGCGCTTATGAGCAACCTGCGTCCCGGACAGGAATTGTTGTCCCCGGTTGGAAAGCCGTATGATACGCTGGAAGAGGTTATTGGAATCCGTCCCTCAAAGGGATCATTAAAGGAATATGGAATTTCCTACCGTCAGGTAGATTTATTGCCGGATGGTGCATTTGATTATGACGGAATTAAAGCAGCGATCAATGAAAAGACCCATTTAGTTACCATTCAGCGTTCGAAGGGATATCAGACCCGTCCGACGCTTTCCGTAAATCGGATCGGGGAACTGATTGCTTTCATCAAAGAGATCAAACCGGATGTAATCTGTATGGTGGATAACTGCTACGGAGAATTTACGGAAACAATCGAGCCGACGGATGTTGGTGCGGATCTCGTAGTAGGATCCCTGATTAAGAACCCGGGCGGCGGACTTGCGCCGATCGGCGGTTATCTGGCAGGCAAAAGAGAATGCATCGAAAATGCAGCGTACCGTCTGACTTCTCCCGGACTTGGCAAGGAGGTAGGCGCTTCCTTAACCGCACTTCCGGCATTCTATCAGGGGCTGTTTTTAGCACCGAATGTAACGGCCAATGCATTAAAGGCAGCAATCTTTGCAGCCAATATTTATGAATCCCTCGGTTTTCAGGTCGTACCGAATGGCACGGAATCAAGACACGATATCATTCAGGCTGTAACTTTCGGAACGCCGGAGGGTGTGATCGGATTCTGCGAGGGCATCCAGAAAGCGGCCGCAGTCGATGGGCATGTGACACCGGAACCCTGGGACATGCCGGGATACGACAGCCCGGTCATTATGGCAGCCGGTGCATTCGTGTCAGGCTCCTCGATTGAACTGAGTGCGGATGGACCTATGAAGGAGCCGTATGCGGTATATTTCCAGGGGGGACTTACGTGGCAGCATGGCAAATTCGGTATCCTCATGAGCCTGCAGAGACTTGTCGAACGTGGTGTTGTTTTGTTGGATTCTGCCAAACAATAGCTACAAAAAATGTATAAATTTTGTATACATAAATTTATAATTGTGCTAATATGTAACTATTCAGGGCCATGCGGATGTAGACGCATGGAGTTCTGAATAGTTACTATGTTTAAGAAGAATTTCGAGGTACGGACAGATGCGTAAAAATAACTGGGCATGTTTTTTGTTAATTCTGGCAGGTATTGTCATTGGAGGTTTCATTGGAAATTTATTCCCGAGCAGCTTCCTGAATTATGGACAGACCTTCGGACTGTCGGAACCCTTGATCCTTGATCTTGGAATTCTCTGCATAACCTTTGCACTTACGATTAAGATTACGGTGGCCAGCATTATTGGCATTGTGATAGGAATTATTGTGTATCGAATGATTTAGCGCCGCTTTGAGAGAAGGAGTGGAAAGGAAATCATTTGAAACCTTATGAAAAATTTTTAAAGCATGGCGCAGCGTCCCTGACGGACGCAGAGCTTCTTGCCATCATTATCCGGACAGGCACAAGGAATGCTTCTGCCCTATCGATTGCGCAGCAGATCCTTAACCGGTTTGAACAGAACCGGCAGCTCAATTCCCTGCATCATATTACCATGCAGGAGCTTATGGGGATTGACGGAATCGGAGAGGTGAAGGCGGTTAAGATTAAATGCATTGCCGAGCTTTCTGCACGGATGGCGAAGCAGCATGCCGCACAGACGCTGGATTTTAAGATGCCATCGTCCATTGCGGATTATTATATGGAGCAGATGCGGCATGAAGAAGTAGAAAAGGTGCTGTTATTGCTGTTGGATACGAAGCTTCATCTCATGGAAGAATATCTTTTGTCGAAGGGGACGGTGAACGCTTCCCTGTTATCTGTCAGAGAGGTATTCCGGCATGCACTTAAGGCAGGCGCCTGTAAGATTGTGCTGCTGCATAATCATCCGAGTGGAAACTGTAACCCGAGCATGGAGGATCTTTCCGTTACAAAGAAGATCATCGAAGCAGGGAAACTTATGGAAATTCCACTTCTGGACCATCTGATTGTAGGAGACGGATGTTATTTAAGTCTGAAAGAACATGGCTATATATAGAAAGGACATAAAGAAAATGTTAAACAATGTTTTTGGTATTGATTTAGGAACAAACAATATTAAGATTTATAACCGTGCCGATGATACCATACTGGTTGAGAAAAACATGATCGCCATTGAGAATAAGAACAACGTATTCGCTTATGGGGATTCTGCTTTTGATATGTATGAGAAGGCACCGTCCAATATCCATATTTCCTATCCGTTATCCAATGGCGTGATTGCCGACATTCATAATATGGAGAAGATTGTCCGGTTTTTCTTAAATGATCTGACCGGAAACAGCATTAAATCAGCAGATTATTACATTGCCGTTCCGACCGATGTTACGGAGGTGGAAAAGAGGGCTTTCTATGACCTGATCCGTGATGCCAATGTGAAGGCCAAGAAAATCATGGTCGTGGAAAAGGCAGTAGCCGATGGTCTGGGACTGGATATCGATGTGAAGAATTCACAGGGCGTCCTGATCGTGAATGTTGGTTTCGATACGACTGAGATTTCTATTTTGTCTCTTGGTGGTATCGTATTAAGCCGCCTGATTAAGGTGGGAGGACAGAAGTTTGATGATGCTATCCGTGCGGCGGTGCGCAAGCAGTATAATCTGATTATCGGGGGGAAGACGGCAGAGAGTGTAAAGATTTCTCTTGCAGATCTCGAAAAGGAGAACAAGGGAGCGATTGTATACGGGCGCGACATTGTAACCGGACTTCCGGTAGAACGTGAACTTCCGACCGCAATGATCGATGAATCCTTAATTGAACACTTTTATACCATTATTGATAACATTAAAGTGATTCTGGAGAGAACGCCTCCGGAACTGGCCGCCGATATTTACCGTCATGGTATTTATCTGACAGGTGGCGCCTCCCAGGTAAGCCATCTTGCTGAACTGATTCAGAAGGGAACCGGCTTAAAGGTCAATGTTTCCGAGAATCCGATTACCAGTGTTGCCCTTGGTTTATCCAAGATCATCAAGGATGACAACCTGAAAACGGTTGCCTATTCAATCGAAGGAATGAACAAATGAGTCCGATTATAAAAAGAAAAGGAGAAAAGTTTACATTACCTGGTAAATATCTCCTTTTTATTTTAACATTATTATGTATAGGGTTAATTGTGCTGACCTTTAACACGAATCTCTTAAGTGCACCGGTAAGTGCCGTTGGCGGATTTTTAATTACGCCGCTGCAGAACGGGATCAGTAAGGCGGGGAGCCTTATCAGCAGCCGTACCGAAGAATTGGTACAGATCCGTTCCCTGCTGAAAGAGAACGAAGAGTTAAAGGCACAGATTGATGAACTGACGATGGAAAACATCAAGCTCCAGCAGGATCGTTATGAATTGACGAACCTCCGGGAGTTATACGATCTGGATGCGCAGTATGATGACTATCCGAAGGTCGGAGCGCGTATCATTGCCAAGGATTCCGGCAACTGGTATCATTCCTTTGTCATTGACAAGGGATATGATGACGGACTTGCCATTGATATGAATGTCATGGCAGGAAGCGGTCTGGTCGGAAGAATTACGGATGTAGGTCCGAACTGGTCCAAGGTCATTGCGATTATTGATGATAATTCCAATGTCAGCGGTATGGTACTTTCCACTTCGGATAATTTGATTGTATGCGGAGATCTGGAGTTATATGCCGATGGGTTGATCCGGTTTGAAAAGCTTGTGGATAATGCAGACCGTGTGGTAGAGGGTGACAAGATTGTAACCTCCCATGTCAGCGACAAGTATCTGCCGGGAATTCTGATCGGTTATATCAGCAGCATCAGTATGGATGCCAATAATCTGACGAAGTCCGGACTGATTACGCCGGCAGTCGATTTTGAGCATCTCGAAGAGGTGCTTGTCATTACGGAATTAAAGCAGGTTGTGGAAGAATAGGAGGTTGTTATGAGACGGTTTTTATTTTCCGTGTTATTAATCATAGGCAGCTTCGTATTACAGACCACGTTATTTCAGGCACTGTCCTTTGGCGGGATTGTACCCAACCTGATGATTGTACTGACAGCATCCTATGGTTTTATGAGAGGGAAGAAAGCAGGACTTCTGACCGGATTTTTCAGTGGTCTGCTCTGTGATATCTTTTTCGGATCTGTCATTGGTCTGAATGCATTGATTTATATGTATATTGGCTATCTGAATGGACAATTCCATCATATTTTTTATCCGGATGACATTAAGCTGCCGTTGATTTCGATTTTTGTCAGTGACCTGTCATACGGAGTACTGTATTATCTGACATTGTTCCTGCTCCGCGGACGATTCCATTTCAGTTATTATCTGGTACATATTATCGTTCCGGAGACGGTTTACACGATCCTTGTAACCCTGTTGTTTTATCCGTTTATTCTGTGGATGAACAACCGGATGGAGGAAGCAGAGCAAAGGAGTAGCCGGAAATTTGTTTGAGCATTTAAAAGAAAAGTTTCTGAATATGATTACCTCCCGGGAATTTATTCTGATTCTCCTGATCCTTGTGGTCGGAGGCGGAATGATTTACCGTGTGTTTGATCTTCAGATTGTACATGGCGAGGACTATATTGATTCCTTCCAGATGAAGATCAAAAAGGAGCGGACGATTGCGGGAAGCCGCGGCTGTATTTATGACCGGAACGGGAACCTGCTGGCCTATAATGAACTGGCACATTCAGTCACGATTGAAGACGTGTATGAAAGTGGAAAGATGAAGGACTATAACCTGAACACCACGATTCATACGCTGGTCCAGATGATTGAGAAAAATGGCGATCATATTGTCAGTGACTTCAAAATCACATTGGATAAGAATAATCATTATGCATTTACCGTGGAAGGAACGGCACTCAAACGTTTCCTTGCCGATGTATACGGCAAACGTAACATCGAGGATCTGGAAGAAAAGCAGAGTACTGCTACGGCGCAGGAGGTCGTGGACTATCTGTGCGGCTGGAAACGGTTCCGGATCGGGGAATATACGAAAGAAACGGCATCGGATGAGTTTGTGCCGGGCGCAGGTTACAGTAAGAGCGATGTCCTTAAAATCCTCACGATCCGTTACGATATGAACAGCAATTCCTACCAGAAATATATTGCAACGACCGTAGCGACGGATGTCAGTGAAGAGACGGTGGCTGTCGTTATGGAGAACAACGACATTTTAGAGGGAGTTTCCATTGTAGAGGATACCATCCGGAAATATGCGGACAGTGTGTATTTTGCCCACATCATCGGATATACCGGTAAGGTTTCAACGGATGAACTGGAAGAACTGCAGGCACAGAACGCCAATTACGACATGAATGATACTGTTGGAAAGCTTGGCATTGAGAAGTCCATGGAAACCCAGCTTCAGGGAATTAAGGGAAGCGAAACCATTTTCGTAAACAGTGTCGGCAAGGTGACGGAAACAACCGACTACCATGAGCCGATTGCAGGAAATGACGTTTATCTGACGATTGACAAGGACTTACAGATTGCCACATATAAGATTCTGGAAGAAGAGCTTGCCAGTATTCTTTATACGAATATTATCAATGCCAAGGACTTTGATGCGTCCAAGGTAACCAGCAGTAAAATCAAGATTCCGATTTATGATGTTTACTTTGCGTTGCTTGATAATAACGTGATTGATATCAGCCACTTCACAGATCCGAATGCCGGAGAAACCGAAAAGCTTGTGCAGGAACGGTTTGAGGAGCGGAAGGCAGAGACCTTCAGTCAGTTACGGACAGAACTGATTGATACAAAAACACCTTATGAGAAGCTTTCTTTGGAATATCAGGTGTACGAAAGCTATATTGCCGAGCTTTTATATAATAACGGAATCCTCATGCGGGATGTGGTCGATACTTCAGATGAAACCTATATCGCATGGACGAGGGATGAGGTCATCAGTCTGAATGAGTACCTCAATTACTGCATTTCCAAAAACTGGGTGGATGTATCAAAGCTGAATTTAAGCAAGCAGTATTCTGAGTCCGAGGAGATTTATTTAAAGATTGTTGATTATATTTTTGACCAGCTTGACAATGATCTTGCCTATACGAAAAAGGTCTATAAATACATGTTAAAGGGTGACATCATCAATGGCACGCAGATCTGTAAGCTGTTGCTCGAACAGGATATTATTGATATTGATGAAGAAGAAGAGCAGCGCTTTTTAAATGGCGGTATGACAGCCTATGCGTTTATGATGAACCGGATCCAGAATCTGGATATCACGCCAGCACAGCTTGCCCTTGATCCGCATTCGGCTTCCATGGTCATTACGGATGTCAATACCGGGGATGTACTTGCTCTTGTTTCCTATCCGGGATATGACAACAACAAGATGGCAAACGGTGTCGATGCAGAATACTTTAACAGCCTTTTGAATGACCAGTCAACACCGATGATCAATTATGCAACCAGACAGATGACCGCGCCGGGCTCTACGTTTAAGATGGTATCGGCAACGGCAGGACTCATGGAAGGAATCTTAACACCACGGTCCACTCTTTTCTGTAATGGACTGTTTGATAAAATCACGCCTCCGGCAAGCTGTCTGGGACACCATGGCTCATTAAATGTGACAGAAGCCATTAATCATTCCTGTAACATGTTCTTTTATGAGGTTGGTTATCAGCTTGGTACAGAGGGAGACGGTTATTCCAGTGAACTGGGGCTTCAAAAGATTCGCAACTACGCAGATCTGTATGGTCTGACGGAAACAACCGGTATTGAGATTGAAGAGTCTGCGCCTACCGTATCGACCGAAGATGCGGTCCGGTCTGCAATCGGACAGGGTACGAATAACTATTCTACCGTAGGGCTTGCCCGGTATGTATCCACCCTTGCCAACAGCGGAACCTGTTATAATCTGACACTTGTGGATAAGATTACCGACCGCAGCGGCATTGTGCTTACCGATAACCATGCAACGGTCCGCAATACCATCAATATGGATTCCTCTTACTGGGATGCCATTCATCAGGGTATGCGCAAGGTGATTGAAAGTAAAAGCTATTACAGCGATCTTGGCGTAAAGGTGGCCGGAAAGACCGGTACTGCCGAAGAAAACAAGAATCGTGGTAACCATGCGTTATTTGTGTGCTATGCACCGTATGAGCAGCCGGAGATCGCCGTGGCAACCAGAATTGCCTATGGTTATACCTCCACCTATGCGGCGCGCATGACCAAAGAAGTCCTGAAGTACTACTTTGATCTGGCAGAAGAAGATGAAGTCATTACCGGAACCGCTTCACAGATTACCGGTGTGATTGAAGCGAATGATTAGTATGAGAAAGGAAGGATAGGTTTGAATAATTCCTGTTTAATCAAAAGCTTTCCAAACGGCATTGTGCTGCATCTCGATCCTGAGAAGCCCTTTGCTGATTTATTAATAGATGTTGCTGAGAAATTCAGTGAGTCAAGAGCCTTTTTCAAGGATGCGAAGATGGCACTTGCTATTAAGGGAAGGACCTTAACCGAAGAAGAAGAAATTCAGATTATTGATGCGGTTACTTCCAATTCCGACCTGCAGATCATCTGTCTGGTCGGTGAGGATGAAGAAACGAACCAGAACTTTTTCCGGGCCATTACCCAGGCAGAGAACTTAAACGGGGAAGAAGGAAACGGCAATGGACAGTTTTACCGTGGAACGCTGAAAAACGGACAGGTACTTGAAACTTCTTCAAGTATTGTTGTGATCGGGGATGTGTATCCTGGTTCCTCTGTCATTTCAACAAAGGACATCATCGTCCTTGGAGGATTGTTCGGGGAAGCCTATGCCGGAGCATCCGGATCAGAGGAGCATTTCGTGGCAGCCCTTGAAATGTCTCCACAGAAGCTGAAAATCGGAGACTATACCTATAAGAGTAAGGAAAAGTCCCGGTGGTCCATCAAGCCCAAGGTACAGCCGCAGATCGCACATGTAAAGAACAAAAGAATCCAGTTGGATCCCATTACGAAAGAATTACTGGGTGAATTACCAATGGATTCATTGGAATAAACGGATTCTCCCAGGGGACGGCTAATAATTCATTAAAGGAGAGCTTTTATGAGTGAAGTAATTGTCGTCACATCCGGGAAAGGCGGTGTGGGAAAGACCACCACATCTGCAAACGTAGGAACAGGTCTTGCTGCCATGGGAAAACGTGTCGTGCTGATCGACACGGACATCGGGTTACGGAACCTGGATGTTGTCATGGGACTGGAAAACCGGATTGTTTACAATTTGGTAGATGTAATCGAAGGCAAATGCAGAATCAAGCAGGCACTGATTAAGGACAAGCGTCATCCGAGCCTGTATCTCATGCCTTCCGCACAGACGAAAGATAAAACGGCGGTCCGGCCGGAGCAGATGGTGAAGCTGATCCACCAGCTAAAGGAGCAGTTTGATTATATCATTCTGGACTGTCCTGCCGGGATTGAACAGGGATTCCAGAATGCGATCGCAGGGGCTGACCGGGCACTTGTGGTAACGACACCGGAGGTTTCTGCGATCCGTGATGCAGACCGGATTGTCGGACTTCTCGAAGCCAGTGAATTCCGGCAGATCGATCTTATTATCAACAGGCTGCGGTACGATATGGTAAAGCGTGGCGAAATGATGAGCTCACAGGATGTCGTAGACATTCTGGCACTGAATCTGATCGGAATTGTGCCCGATGATGAAAATGTGGTAATTGCAACCAATCAGGGAGAACCGCTTGTCGGAGATCATACCCTTGCAGGACGTGCCTACCAGAATATCTGTTACCGTGTGACAGGTAAAGAGGTTCCCTTCCTTGATCTGGAACGTAATGTTTCATTCTGGACGAAGGTATCCGGAATATTCCACAGGAATTAGGAGGGCAGCTATGAATATGAAGAATTTATTCCGACGAAAGAAATCAAGGGAAATTGCCCGTGACCGGTTGAAGATCCTGTTAATCTCCGACAGAGTAAACTGTTCTGCCGAAATGATTGAAATGATTAAAAACGATATTACCAAGGTGATTTCGAAGTATATGAAAATTGATACACAGTCGATGGATATTCAGATCACGACAACCGACAGCAAGGGACGCAACAAAATGCCGGCCCTTTATGCGAATATCCCGATTCTGGACTTACATAAGGATGACAGAGGTTAAAAGCAATGTTTACTAAATACAAGATCCGTCACTACAATTTTAAATTGCTGATTATGGTTATTGCGCTTGCCGTGATTGGAATTTTCGCGGTAGGAAGCGCAGAGCCATCCCTGCAGAGCCGCCAGATCGGCGGATTCATACTGGGTGTCGTTCTGATGCTTGTATTATCGTTGTTTGATTACTCGGTACTGCTTAATCTGTACTGGGTGATGTATGTGGTGAATATTGCGTTGCTTCTTGCGGTTATTTTCTTAGGAGAAGATGCGAATGGTGCGCAGAGATGGCTGAAAATTGCGGGAATCCAGTTTCAGCCATCCGAGCTTGCCAAAATCCTGATTATTCTGTTTCTGGCACAGTTTATCCAGAAGCATTATAGGAAGTTTAATACCTTTAAGATGATTTTTTTATGCTGTGTCTTATTTGCGGTTCCGACCGCACTTGTTTTAAAGCAGCCGGATCTTTCGACCACCATTGTTTTGTGTCTTGTGTTTGTAACGATCATGTTTACTGCTGGAATCCATTATAAGGTGATTCTTGGCGTTCTTGCCGTGGTGGTACCGGCGGCCATTATCTTTGTTTATCTTGTTATGCAGCCGGATCAGACGATTTTAAGTGATTACCAGAAGGGGCGTATTACGGACTTTCTTAACAAAGAAGAATCCGTAAACGAGGGCGGTTATCAGCAGTACTATTCCGAAATGGCAATCGGTTCCGGGCAGTTATATGGAAAAGGCTATAAAAACAATGAGATCAGCTCCGTAAAGAATGCAGATTTCATCGCTGAACAGCAGACGGACTTTATCTTTGCCGTGATCGGAGAGGAATTCGGATTTATCGGAACGGTGACGGTGATCGTGCTTCTTTTATTGATCTCGTTGGAATGTCTGTTGGTTTCACACAGGGCAAAGGATGTTGCCGGGAAAGTTATTGCGGCAGGGGTAGGCATACAGCTTGGTATGCAGGGCTTTATCAACATCGGTGTTGTGACGTATATCCTGCCAAATACGGGGCTTCCGCTGCCTTTTGTGAGTTATGGTCTGACATCACTGGTATGTTCCTTCATTGAAATTGGATTTGTTTTAAATGTGGGGTTACAATGTAAGGAAAAATGATGTATAATGAGATTGTTTAGGATGGGTTATAAGCAGGAGGGGTCATAGCATGAATATCGCATTAATTGCACACGATGCAAAAAAGAAACTGATGCAGAATTTCTGTATCGCTTACCGGGGAATTTTAAGTAAGAATGATTTATATGCCACCGGAACAACCGGACGGTTGATTGAAGAGGTTACGAACTTAAATGTACACAAATTTTTAGCTGGTCATCTTGGGGGAGAACAGCAGATTGGTGCACAGATTGAACACAATCAGATGGATCTTGTGATTTTCCTGAGAGATCCGTTGACATCCAAGAACCATGAACCGGATGTGAACAATGTCGTACGTTTGTGTGATATGCACAACATTCCACTGGCTACGAATCTGGCAACGGCAGAATTGCTGATTAAGTCATTGGACAGAGGAGATTTAGAGTGGCGTGAAATGTATAAGTAAATGCAGACATTTGAAACGTATGCTCAGTGTCGGAATACTGGGATGTCTTTTGGTTTCTGTTCTGACCGGCTGCGGACAGATGCAGAAATACGAGATTCCCTATACGGCGGACTCTGAGATCAGCAGTTTCCGTGTGGTGGAATTTTCCAATGAAAAGAATACCGCAGATCCGTTTGCCGTGGATTTGTGCGTCAGCGAGAGTGATTACCGTGCAGATGCCGTTGATCTGATGGAAGCATCGAGTGGGGCATTGTTCGATATTAACAACCATAACACTATTTATGCGAAGAACATTTATGAGAAGCTGTCACCGGCAAGTCTGACGAAGGTGCTTACGGCAGTGGTTGCCCTTAAGAATGCTTCGGAGGATACGCTTCTTACTGCAACCTCCAATGTGAAGATTACGGAGTCGGGTGCGCAGGTATGCGGACTTAAGGAGGGCGATCAGCTCACCTTATCCCAGGCGCTTCATCTGCTGCTGATTAACTCGGCAAACGATGCTGCCGTACTGATCGCAGAGGGCGTTGGCGGAACGGTTGAAAATTTCTGTGAAATGATGAATCAGGAAGCACTGGCACTTGGCGCTACCAATTCGCATTTTGTGAATCCTCATGGACTTACGGATGACAATCATTATACGACCGCCTATGATATGTATCTCATTATGAATGAGGCGATCAAGTTTGAAGTGTTCCGCGAGATTATCCATATGGATTCCTATACGACGGTATATCAGGATAAGAATGGTACGGAGAAGGAAATTACCGTAAACAACACCAATTATTATCTGAACGGAAAGGCAGATCCACCATCCGGGATTACCGTGCTTGGAGGAAAAACAGGAACGACAGATGCAGCAGGACATTGCCTGATCCTGCTTTCAAGAGATACGCAGAATAAGCCGTATATTTCGATTATTATGCGCGCAGATGCGAGGGAGAACCTCTATACCTCAATGACGGATCTCTTATCCCAAATTGGCAATTAGCAGTTGTGTTTTCACATAGAATCACGTATAATTATTACATAGGAGGGTATGCCAATGGTTCAATTGATTGTAGGAAACAAAGGGAAGGGTAAAACAAAACATCTTTTAGACAAAGTAAATACGGAGGTTCAGCATGTTTCGGGTAACATTGTTTACATAGACAAGAGTGCGAAACATATGTATGAACTGAATAACAAGGTAAGACTGATTGATATTTCTGCTTACGATGTGGCATCACCGGAAGAGTTTATGGGGTTTGTCAAAGGTATCGTTTCGCAGGATCACGATTTACAGCAGATGTATTTTGACAGCTTCTTAATGATTGCTAACACACCGGATCATAACATTACGGATCTGATTGGTAAGATCGAAGCGATGAGTGAGAAATTTAACATTGATTTTGTGATCAGTGCATCTTTGGATGAATCGGAATTAGACGATTCACTTAAAGACAAAGTTATTGTTTCTTTATAGACCTTAAGCGCAAGGTTTTTGGCCTTGCGCTTTAAATTTATTATAACAGTTCAGCCGTAAAACAGATTATGTGATGCATGTGTGCTTGCACGAAAGGCATTATATAATCTGTTTTATGAGCGGAGCGCCCCTTGTATGAAATAAAAGATAAGCTGCTTGCAGCGACGGATGCGAAGCAGACGCTTTTATGAATAAAGGGGCTGAACTGTTAAATTTTAAGAAAGGAGTCCCCTGAATGAGTCAGAAACAGAATAATAAAGTCGTATCATTTAGGCGGCCTCCCAATGGTGGAAATATTGGTGTCGTTATTTTTGCGGCTATTTTTATTTACATCATCATCTGTGTGTTTATGTATTTCACACAGAAGCACATTGAAAGCTATCAGGTAAAGATGGGCTCCCTGTCCTCAAACAATGTCTATAAGGGAATTGCCCTGCGGGATGAGGAGATTATTTTAGCAACGAAATCCGGATATATCAATTATTATGCAAGAGAGGGACAGCGTGTCGGTGTCGGCAATCTGGTATATACCATTGATGAGTCCGGGAAGCTTGCGGATTATCTGAATACGAACGGAGAGGGAACCTCTCTTACGGACAAGGATTTATCTGAATTAAAGACGGAAGTTCTGGGATTCGTGAACAGCTTCGACCATGAGGAATTTACCTCGGTATACGACTTTAAGAACAGTGTACAGGGTATGGTACAGAAGCTGTCAAGCGCGAATATCCTTGATAATATTGATAAAATCAACAGCTCCGGTGTATCGGAGCTGGTTTCGTTATGTACGGCACCGGCAACCGGTATTGTGGTGTTTTCCACAGATGGATATGAGCAGTTACAGTTAGAGGATATGACGGAGGATCTGTTCGACACCAAGAAGTACGAAAAGACTCAGCTCATTAATAATGAACTGGTAGCATCCGGAGATCCGGTCTACAAGATTTCCGAGGATGAGGACTGGTCGATTGTCATTCCGGTGGATGCCGATAAGGAGAAGGAACTGCTCGATGCCGAATATGTGAATGTAAAGTTCCTTAAGAACCAGGATACATCCTGGGGAAAGGTAAGCTCCTATACGAACGCGGATGGAGATATTTTCGTGATGCTTACGTTTACGAATTCCATGGTGACCTTCTGTACGGACCGGTTTATTGATGTGGAGCTGATTCTGGAAGATGAAGCCGGATTGAAAATTCCGAATTCCTCGATTGTGGAAAAGGAATTCTTTATTGTGCCGAAGGACTATGTGACAAAGGGCGGCAACAGCAATAATTTCGGTGTTATGCGTGAGACCTATACTGAAGACGGTACGGCAACGGTTGAATTTGTGGAAACCAATATTTATAATGAAACCGATGACGAATATTATATCGATGACATGACGCTGCGAATCGGAGATTATATTGTGAAGCCGGAATCTACGGAGAAGTATCCGGTCAGCAAACGAGGCAGCCTGATCGGGGTATATCACATGAATAAGGGATATGCCGATTTCAAGCAGATTAATATTCTGTATCAGAATGAAGAATACAGTATTGTTAAATCCAATACCCAGTACGGCTTAAGTGTTTATGACTACATTGTACTGGATGCAACAACAGTAAATGAGGATGAGTTGATTTATGAGTAAGACATTTATTACAGACAATCTGAAAGCTGTACATGAACGGATCAGCGCAGCATGTGAGAGAGGGCATCGGGATCCGGCTGCCGTGCAGCTTATTGCTGTAAGTAAAACGAAGCCGGTAGAGATGCTTAAGGAAGCATACGACAATGGTGAGCGACACTTTGGTGAGAACAAGGTGCAGGAGCTGGTTGTGAAATACGAGCAGCTTCCGAAGGACATCAAGTGGCACATGATCGGTCATTTACAACGGAACAAGGTGAAATACATTGTAGATAAGGTAGCGCTCATACACAGTGTGGATTCGGTACGCCTTGCGGAAGAAATTCATAAAGAAGCCATGAAAATCGGTCGGAAAGTGCCAATTCTGATTGAAGTAAATGTGGCAGGAGAAGAGACCAAGTTCGGTGTTGCACCGGAAGAGGTCGAAGATTTACTCCGGGAGATTGCCCCATTTGAAGGGATTGAAGTACAGGGATTGATGACCATTGCTCCTTTCGTCACCGATCCGGAAGAAAATCGGCAATATTTTAACCGGCTAAAGCAATTATCTGTTGACATAAGTCATAAAAACATTGATAATGTTAATATGAATGTGCTCTCCATGGGAATGACAGGAGATTATGAGGTAGCCATCGAAGAGGGGGCTTCCTTTGTGCGTGTTGGCACAGGAATATTTGGAGAACGTAACTACAATGTGTAAGGAAAGTTACGGTGAGAATGAATTAAAAGAAGTAAGGAGCATGAATCATGGGTGTAATGGACAAGTTTCTCAACTACATGAAACTAAACGAGGATGAAGATGATTATTATGATGATGATTATCTGGAAGACGAGGCTGTAGAAGAAAAAACGAAGAAACAGGCTGTTGCCAATGATGACGGTGATTTTGCAGAGAATAAACCGGCAAAGAAGTCACTGCCTAAAGTAACACCGATGAGACAGACTGCGAAGAAAACAGGTAATGGAATGGAAGTCTGTGTGATTAAGCCGACTTCGATTGAAGATGCAAGAGAGATCACAGAGACCCTGCTTGCAAACCGTACCGTAGTATTGAACCTGGAAGGACTGGATGTGGATATTGCACAGAGAATTATCGACTTTACTTCCGGATCCTGCTTTGCCATCAGTGGTAATTTACAGAAGATTTCTCATTACATCTTCATTATCACACCTGCGGTTGTAGATATTTCCGGTGATTTTCAGGATATCTTCGGTGGATCCTTTGATGTGCCGATCAACTAAGAATAGATGATAAATGATAAGAAGCAAAAGAAAGCGTCAAATCCATCATTTGGCGCTTTTTATACGAATGAAGGAGTATAGGTATGAGCCGTAAAATTAACGTTTTATATCAGAATAAGCCCTGCTATGATATTTGTATTGAGGATTCCTTTGGCGCACTTGAAGATGCCCTGGAACCTTTTGCATTAGCTGACCGTAAGGTATGCATTGTTACCGATTCCAATGTGGATCCGCTTTATGGAGCCGAAGTAGAGGACATTGTCGGTACCATTTCCGGAGAATGTATGCGTTATGTATTCCCGGCAGGGGAAGAAAGCAAAACCCTTGATACCGTGAAAGAAATTTATAAATTTCTTATTGAGAATCATTTTAACCGCAAGGATTTACTGATTGCGTTAGGTGGCGGTGTGGTAGGTGATCTCACCGGATATACGGCAGCAACCTATTTAAGAGGAATTGAGTTTATCCAGATTCCGACAACCCTCTTATCCCAGGCAGATTCAAGTATCGGTGGGAAGACCGGTGTGGACTTTGACGGTTATAAGAATATGGTCGGCGCCTTTTATATGCCGAAGCTTGTGTATATGAATATTGCAACCTTGCAGTCCTTAAGCGACCGCCAGTTTTACAGTGGCTTTGCAGAGGTCATGAAGTCTGCCCTGATTAAGGACGGCAATTTCTACGAGTGGCTGATTGACCAGATGTATGAAATCTGTGAACGGGATGTGGAGACGCTTTCTGAAATGGTGGAACGGAGCTGCACCATTAAGAAGCTGGTTGTGGAGAAAGATCCTTTGGAAAAGGGCGACCGTGCGTTACTGAACTTTGGACATACGATCGGACACGCGATTGAAAAGTATATGAACTTTACCATGACTCACGGAGAATGTGTGGCATTGGGATGTGTTGCGGCAGCATTTATTTCCTGGAAAAAGAACTGGCTTTCCATGGAAGAATATTATGAAATCCGGGATATGTTCGTTCCGTTCTATCTGCCGATTTCCATTGATAATCTGGACATTGAAGAGGTGCTGCGGCTCACCAAGTCTGATAAAAAAGCGGAGAATGGCTATATTAAGTTTATCTTATTAAAGAAGGTCGGCAAGGCACTCATTGATAAGACCGTTACCGATGATGAAATCCGTGAGGCCCTTCAGGAACTGAACTTTAATGAAAATGACTAGGATACGGTGATGATGAAGCGAGCATCTTTATTAGTAACCGATTTTATGCTGTTTGTGATTCTGGTGATTACGGATCAGCTGACGAAGCATCTGGCCGTGGTACGGCTTAAGAATCAGGCAGCCTATAATCTGATTAATGGCATTCTGGAATTTAATTATCTGGAAAACCGGGGCGCGGCCTTCGGGGTTTTGCAGAATCAGAAATATTTCTTTGTATTCGTGGCACTGATCTTTATTGGCGTGATTGTTTTCGTGCTGATTAAGGTCCCGACGCAGAAGAAATATTACAGTCTGAATATCCTGCTTGTGATGATTGCAGCAGGAGCAGTTGGAAATATGATCGACCGCGTGCGGTATGATTATGTGGTTGATTTTATCTATCTGGTATGTATTCAGTTCCCGATTTTTAATGTGGCGGATATTTATGTAACAACGGCAACCGTGATTCTGGTATTTCAGATTCTGTTTGTCTATAAGACGAATGATTTTAATTTCTTAAGCTTCAATCCAAAGAAATTCAGGGAACTGTAATATCATTTGCTTTGTGTGGAACAGTTGCCGGATGATAGGATATTTGACGGAGTTAAGATGGAAGAACAATTACAGTGTATGGAATTTACGGTTACCGAGGATATGGAAGAGGAAAGAATCGATAAGCTGTTAAGCAGTCTTATGGATTCTTTTTCACGTTCTTATATCCAGAAGCTGGTGACTAGTGGGAATTTACTGGTCAATGATAAGGCGATCGGAAAAGCCAGCTACAAAGTAAAGGCAGAGGATGAGATCAAATTGTTCGTTCCACCTGCGGAGCAGTTGAACATTGAACCGGAGGATATTCCACTGGATGTCCTTTATGAGGACGAAGATCTGATCGTGGTTAATAAGCCGAAGGGAATGGTGGTACACCCGGCTCCCGGACATTATACCGGTACATTGGTCAATGCACTGTTATACCACTGTAAGGGACAGTTAAGTGGCATTAACGGTATTTTAAGACCCGGTATCGTACACCGGATTGATAAGGATACCACAGGCTCCATCATTGCCTGCAAGAACGACCGGGCACATAACAGTCTTGCCGAACAGCTCAAGGTTCATTCCATTACCCGGAGGTATCATGCGATTGTTTGTGGAAGCTTAAAGGAAGATGAAGGGACGATTCATAAGAGTATCGGACGGGATAGCAAGGACCGGAAGAAAATGGCGGTTGTCACGTCAGGAGGCAAGGATGCCATTACCCATTACCGGGTTTTACGCAGGTTCGACCAGTATACCTATGTGGAATGTGAACTGGAAACCGGAAGAACGCATCAGATCCGTGTGCATATGGCAAGCATCGGACATCCGATTTTAGGCGATGAAGTTTATGGTCCTGCGAAGTGCCCTTATAAGCTGCAGGGGCAGACCCTTCATGCGAAAATTCTGGGGTTCATCCATCCCACAACCGGGGACTATATCGAGACTGATGCCCCGTTACCGGCGTATTTTCAACATTTGCTGGAAATTCTATAAGCAATTACACTATTTTCTGATAATAATAAGAAAAGCATTATTTCTTTCAACTTTATTTGAATTTTGAGACATTTTGATGTATAATAATTACTAAGCAATTGGGGTATTGATTGCAGATAGGGTTAAGAGAAGGAGGTATTACATATGAACACAGTAATTACCATTGGTCGTCAGTTTGGCTCTGCAGGCCGTGAGATCGGAGAACAGGTTGCCAAAGAATTTGGAATTAAATATTATGATAAGGAGCTGCTTTCCAGAGCAGCAAAGGAAAGCGGTTTTTGTGAAGAAATTCTTGAAAACCATGATGAGCGTCCAACCAGTTCATTCCTTTATAATCTGGTTATGGATACCTATTCATTCGGCTATAATGCATCCCATTATGTAGATATGCCGATCAGCCACAAGGTGTTCCTGGCACAGTTTGATGCGATTAAGAAGGTGGCCAGCGAAGGTCCCTGCGTCATCGTAGGACGTTGTGCGGATTATGCACTGCAGGATATGAAGAACTGCGTGAATATCTTTATCTACGGGGATGAGGATGTGAAGACCCAGTTCGTTATGAAGAAATACAATGTCGATGCTGCGAAAGCCAAGGATATGTGCAATAAGAAGGATAAACAGCGTCAGAGTTATTACAATTACTATTCTTCCAAGAAATGGGGAAGGGCCGACAGCTATGACCTGTGTATCAACAGCAGTGTCTTAGGTCAGGAAGGAACGGTTCGTCTGATTAAGCAGTATGCGGAAGATTTTGAGGCGCGCCAGAAATAGGCGCGCTTTTTCTGTTGCCATGCATATGAGAAAATGATCCAGTAGATCATTTTTGAGTTGAAGAACGGGAGATTTTGAGAAAAGAGGAAGAAGGAATGAGAAAGCCTTTAATAAAACGTCTTTTGATTGTATGGACTGTATTGTCCCTTGCATGTAGTCTGACAGCCTGTAGAGAAAGTGAAGAGGAAGGCGATAAAAAGCCGGTGATTTATCTTTACCCGGAGAGCACAACCGATGTCGCCGTGAAGCTGGACTATGCCGGTGAACTTACCTGTACCTATCCGGAATATAAGGACGGATGGAAGGTTACCGCCAGTCCGGACGGAACTCTGAAGGATGCAAACGGGCAGACCTACAACTATCTCTATTGGGAAGGGCAGAATCATGTGGAGTATGATTTCTCGGAGGGCTTCTGTGTGGCCGGAAGTGATACGGCAGCTTTCTTAGAGAACGCTTTAAGCCAGTTGGGGCTTACCCGGCAGGAAGCAAATGAGTTTATGGTTTACTGGCTGCCGCAGATGCAGGAGAATCCTTATAATCTCATTGCCTTTCAGTCAGATGTTTATACGCAGGCAGCGCAGTTGTCCATTACGCCGGAGCCGGATACCCTGCTTCGCGTATTCATGGCATGGAAACCGCTTAAGAAAGCAGTTGAACTTCCGGCGCAGGACCTTACCGCTCCGGAACGTACCGGTTTTACGGTCGTAGAGTGGGGCGGGTGTGAAGTTAACTAGTCTCTTCCATACGTTTCAGTTCGGGGAGAACTGTAAAAAGCATGGTCAGGAAGCAGGCGCTTCCACCGATTACATTGGAAACCGGTTCTGCAAGGAAAACGCCTTTCGTGCCCATGTTCATGGCATAGGGGAGAAGATAGGTCAAAGGAACAACAATAAATACTTTACGAAGCAGGGAAAAGAAAATTGCCTGCTTCTTTTTATTTAAGGATTTAAACACGGTCTGTCCGATGTACTGCAGATCCATGAAGATAAAGGCGGCAAAGTAGATTTTCAGAGCAGGAATGGCATCCTGGATCAGTTCCGCGTCCGAACTGAAAATCCGGATGAGAAATTCCGGTGCAAACAAAATAACACTCCAGACAACAGCGGTATAAAGAAGAATCATAAAGCCCATCTCTAATCCGGCCTTTTTTACGCGATTCGGACGTCTGGCTCCATAATTATAGCTGAGAATCGGGGATGTACCTTCATTCATGGCATAAATCGGTGTCTCGACAAGCTGACGGACACTGGAAATAATCGTCATGACGGAGATGTAAATGTCACCACCGGTAACGGAAAGTACGTTATTGGCACAGATGGATACCAGACTGTTGGTTAACTGCATGATAAAGCCGGCCGTTCCAAGACTGGTGATATCTTTTGCAAGTTTCCGGCATTCGTTCCATGCTTTTACGGGAACAAATTGCACCTTGAATTCGGACTTATTATGTAGAAAATAAAGTACAAATGCTGCGGACAGAAACTGTGAAAGTATTGTGGCAATGGCAGCCCCGCGGATTCCCAGATTCATAACGAAGATGAAAACAGGATCCAGAATGATGTTTGCAACCGCACCGATTGCAACAGAAAGCATTCCGATCGTGGAATACCCCTGTGCATTGATAAACGGATTCATGCCGGTTGCGATCATGGAGGGAAGCGTTCCGATCAGATAAATCATCAGATAGGGAACGGCATATAGAAGAGCATCTTTAGACGCTCCAAATAAAGTAAGGATCGGATTGGCAAAAAGCAGACCGACGGCCATAATCAGAATCGCACAGATGCAGAGCATGGTGAAGGAAATATTCATAATTCTCTGGGCAGTATCGGTATCTTTCGTACCTCTGCTGATCGAAAATAGCGGAGCACCGCCGCCACCAAACAGGTTGCTGAATGCCGTAATGATGACAATGATCGGGAAGCATAAACCGACTGCGCCTAAGGCGGTTGTTCCGACACCCGGAATCCGCGCAATATAAATCCGGTCCACAATGTTATAAAGTAGACTTAAAATCTGTGCGACCAGCATGGGAAGCGCAGCTCCTAAAATATTACTTGTAATCGTTCCATGTTCAAAATCAATTCGTTTCATGATCTTATCCTTATTTTCCTTTTTCTTGTTTTTATCTTTCACTTGACATTTAGTATAGCATGAGATAATGTATATGTAAATTATGGTATTTGTATTATAATGCAATAAAATCCGTATATATAAATAATGTTATATAGCTTGTAATTTATTAAGGGCATTTAACGGCATTCTGTCACGGAATAAGAAAATATCAAATGGAAAGAAGGGAGGCAGAATACGATGGAAATGAAGCAGTTAGAGTACTTCTGCGCGATTGTTGAAGCCGGAACGATCAGTGGCGCAGCCAAAGCCCTTCACATGACGCAGCCACCTTTAAGTTATCAGATGAAAATGTTGGAAGAGGAGCTTGAAGTACAATTGTTTTTGCGGGGAACGAAGAAAATCACCCTGACAGAAGCTGGGGCTGCATTATATGAGCGTGCCGGAAGCCTTCTAAAAATGGCGGACATTACGAAGCGCGAAGTATTTAAGGCCGGGACCGCAGCAACGATCCATATTGGGATGACGCCTTCTTCGGTATCCATGATGTCGGAGTATCTGGCAAGGGTTGCACAGAAGTTCCCGGAGGTTCATTTTGATATTCACGAGGGATCGACCTTTACGCTGAAGGATCAGTTGGAGAACCGGATCGTAGACATTACAACGCTGCGTACCCCGATCATGTTAAAAGGATGTGAGACGAGGTCACTTGCACAGGAAAAACTGCTGGTGATGGCGCTTCCAACCCATGAGATCATGCAGCAGGATCCTCAGAATCTTACCCTTAAAGCTCTTTCTCAATATAAGATTATTCTTTCACACCGGTATCGACAGTATATTCTTTCTGCATTTGAGGAAAAAGGAATTTTCTGCGATATTTACTGTGAATGTGAGGACGCCAGAACCGCATTGACTCTGGCGGAAAATGGACTTGGAGTGGCGATTTTACCGGCATCCATGCAGAAGCTGAGTGATAAGGTAACCTGCCGTGAAGTCACCGATACCGACCTGACTACAGAGATCCTGCTTGCCTGGAGAAAAGAAAGACTTCCTGCAGAAGTACAGGAATTTCTTGCATTTTAATAAAATTTAGTTCAAGTATTCGTTAAGAATGATTTTTAATTTAAATTATATGGAGGACAATGCAATGACCAAAGAAGAAAAAGTAGCACGTTTTCAAAAATTGAATCAGGACATCCAAAAGGGACAGATTCTCTGTGCCGGTTCGTCTTTAATGGAAATGTTTCCGGTTGAAAAGTTTGTAAAAGAAGAGTATCCCGATACCGTCATCTATAATCGTGGGATCGGCGGTTATATTACGGACGAACTGTTAGAGCATCTGGATGTCTGTGTACTTGACCTGCAGCCGTCCCGGCTTTTTATCAACATCGGAACGAACGACTTAAGCAACCCGGAGGTTACCATTGACGGACTGATGAAGAAATATGATGAAATTTTATGCCGGATTGAAGAGGCCATTCCCGGTATTGAAATTTATCTGATGGCATACTTCCCGATCAATTACGAGGCAGCCACCGAGGAAATGAAGCCCTGCCTTCTCATCCGTACCAACGAACGGATCAATGAAGCAAATAAGGCAGTTGCAGAGCTTGCAAAGAAGCATCAGGCCAAGTATATTGACATCAACGATCCATTAAAGGATGCAGATGGAAATCTTCGTGCAGATTATACAATCGAAGGTATGCATATCAAGGAAGAGGGATATCGATCCATTTTCCCGATGTTTATGAAGTATGCACTGGAACCGAAGTGGAAGTAAATTGTTGAAAAGAAAAGTGAAAATGGATAAGGAAGGGTATCTGGTTAAATGATCAGATGCCCTTTTTCGTTTCTGTAGTTATATGGAACGAGAATTATTTCAAAGTTATTTTAAGTATGTTATAATGTTATCAATTAGCTGACTGACAATACATTAAAATATGTATTTTTATAACAGGATTATAATGTGTATTTTTTAATACCGGCAGTAATTAATATAGGTGGAATTGTACGGGGAAAAGTATGGGGATAAACATGATCGAATTTAAGAACATCAGTAAAACGTATAAGGTCGCGGTAAGGGAAGGCGGCATGAAAAATGCCATGAAATCTTTGTTTACAAGAAACTATAAAACGATTCATGCATTGAATGATGTCAGTTTTCAAATTGCTGAAGGAGAGATGGTAGGGTACATTGGACCGAATGGGGCAGGAAAAAGTACCACCATTAAAATTATGTGCGGTATTCTTACTCCGGATAGCGGGCAATGCATTATAGATGGCAGAATCCCTTATAAAGAACGAGTTGCACATGTACAGCAGATTGGTGTTGTTTTTGGACAAAGAAGTCAGTTGTGGTGGGATGTGCCGGTAATTGACAGTTTTGAATTAATAAAGGATATCTATCGGATTGATGATAAGACCTATAGAAGGAACCTGAATGATCTGACGGATTTACTGGCAATGGGAGATTTGCTCAAGACCCCGACACGAAACTTAAGTCTTGGTCAGAGGATGAGATGTGAGATTGTTGCGTCCTTATTACATGATCCTAAAATATTATTTTTAGATGAGCCAACCATTGGGCTGGATGCCGTTTCCAAAATTTCGATACGCAAATTTATAAAACAAGTGAATGAAGACCGTAAAACAACGGTTGTTCTAACGACTCATGATATGCAGGATATTGAGGCCTTAACAGAACGTGTCATATTGATTGGAAAAGGGAAAATCTTATTAGATGGAAAATACAACGAATTAAGGAAGAGAGCATCGAACAATAAAACACTGGACATTGAGTATAGTGGAACAATACCTGAGCTTTATGAGGGCATGAAACTTATAAAAGCGCAGGAGGCGCAAATGACCATATCTCTCAATCCGGATATTATGAGTGTTTCCGAAGCGATTTCCTATCTGGCATCTCATACGACATTATTGGATGTGTCAGTTTCTGACATTTCAGCGGAACAAATGGTGGCAGAATTATACAAGGAGTACCGTATATGAAAAAATATATGTTTATATTTCGGCTCCGGTTTATAAACAGTCTACAGTACCGTACGGTTGTGCTGGGAGGAGTCTTAAAAGGATTTGTTTTGGGATTTATGGAGATTTTGATGTACAAGGCACTTTATGAATCAAGTGGCAGTGTATTTTCAATGAGCTTTTCCCAGATGGTATCCTATGTATGGATCCAGCAGGTGTTTATGGTATTATTTATGGTTGTTTTTGCCGACGGGGAAATTTATTCATCCATAGCAGAAGGAACGATTGCATATGACTTAGTGCGTCCGGTTGGATTATATGGCTGGTGGTTTTCACAATCGGCTGCAAATCGTCTGGCGTTTACCATATTGAACTGCATACCCGTATTTTTGCTGGCTCTGCTTGTACCGGAACCATATCGAATTTCATGGAATCTGACTGTTGGTCAGTCAATTATATTCATTCTATCTGTTTTATTGGCTTTCCTGGTAGTGGTTTCGTTTGCAATGCTGATGTATATTTCATTGTTTTATATCATTGCCCAACGTGGAGTAAGAATTATTGTAACAGCATTAACTACATTTTTATCCGGAGGAGTAGTTCCATTGCCATTTTTTCCGGATAAGATCCGGGCTATAGCTCAATTACTTCCATTTGCGGCGATGCAGAATACTCCATTACAGATATTTTGTGGGAATATAACCGGTGTCAATATGATTAAAGCGGTTGCTTTTCAGGTATTCTGGTTTGTAACGCTATTTTTAATTGGTAAGGCAGCAATGGCTGTTTCACTGAAAAAAGTAATTGTGCAAGGGGGTTAGACCAGATGGTTTTATATGTGAAGTATTTTCTCATGCAATTAAAAAGTCAAATGCAATATAAAACATCGTTTTTTCTGGCAATTATTGGACAGTTTTTAACGGCCTTTACCTCTTTTTGGGGGATTAGTTTTATTTTTAACAATGTAAGCAGCGTAGATCAATTTACCTATGAAGAGGTTCTGTTGTGCTTTGCGGTAGTAATGATGTCTTTCTCCATCGGTGAGATGTTTGGTGGAGGTTTATCTGTTTTTCCACGGTTGATGCGTAACGGCAGTTTTGACCGTATTCTGACAAGACCAAGAAGTATTATTTTTCAAGTGTTGGCAGGTAATACAGATTTTGCCAGAATAGGGCTGATTGTTCAGGCCCTTGTAGTACTGATTTATGCAGTAAATAAGAGCCAGAATAGTTGGACGTTTTTAAAAATATGCACGCTGATTTTAATGATAGGTTGTGGCAGTATTGTTTTCTTTTGTTTGTTTTTAATCACGGCATCGTGCACATTTTTTACCACACAATCCTTAGATTTTCTCAATGTATTTACCTATGGAGCGCGCCAGTTTGGGCGGTATCCGTTCTCCATATACGGAAAGGGTATATTGAGATTTTTAACATTTGTAATTCCGTTAGCGTTATTTCAGTACTATCCGCTGCTCTACATAACAGACCGGAACAAGAGCAGTTACCTGATTCTCTTTCCCGTTTTCTCATTATTGTTTATTCTACCTTCTTATGGATTTTTCCGCATGGGATTGAGAAGGTATCAATCAGCGGGTTCGTAAGGGTTCGATTGGATTAAGGTACTTTCTTAATGCTTGAACATGCAGCGGAAATATAAATTCTGGAGAATCATCTACGATTTTCTTTAAAGTATTTCGCTCCATCCAACGGATATTAGTAGTTTCATTGGTCTCTTCAAGCAATGTTCCTTCCGCTTTACAAAGAAAGGTGTGCAAAAGTAATGAGTATGCACCGGATAAATTTTGTGTTATACAAAAGGGTGATATGGAAATAGTCTGGTTCCCAACAATGTTTAAAGAATGGCTGTTTTCTTCGCCCTGTATTTGTGTAAGATGAAGTCCTGTTTCCTCCCATACTTCCCGACGTAGGGCGTCAAAAATATTTTCATATTCCCGGATTTTACCGGCTGGAATCTCCAGTAAACCATCTGTTCCATCTGCACTATTCTTTTTGCGATCCTGTACTAAGATGAATTCTTTATTATCTGTCTGTTTTGTAATAATTGCACCTACAGCAGGCTTTACAAATATTTCGTTCATGTTGATCTCCCTATGAAATCAGTATATCTTAAATTTCACTTTATCATTGATACAACGTTTTAGCAATTAATTTTATCTTATATGCCATTATTTGATATGCTACTTATTGACAAATGAAATATGAAAGGATAATATATAGGTATCAAATGATACCGTGACACTGGCGATAAAGGAGAATAAATTTGACAAATGAAGTAGGAGCGAGGATTGAAAGTGAAATTGAAATTAAGTCTTATATACAAAACTTAAAATATGCGCTTAATAATGGTGCGAAGATCAATTTTCAAGAAAATCGTTATGTGGATGAAAATAGAGATGAAAAGTATACCAATCATTACACGGTAACTAAATTATTTCCTGATGAAAATCCTGTAGATGCGTTAAAAAGAGAATTATTAACTCTATCGGTTGATCATTATATGCGAACAGTAAAAGATATTCGTTTCCCAAATAGAAGTGAAATGAGAGAATTTGGTAAAGTATATAATGAAAAAGATGATGTATATATTAAAATTAGGATAGAATTATTAGGGATGTATGGAAGTGCTACAACATTTGTAATGTCATTTCATTTTGCTGAGAAGGCATTTTCGCCAGAGATGTTTCCCTATAAAAAGAAGAATTAGGAGGTGTTTTCATGGAGATGAAGATTATAAAAAGTGAAAAGGGTCTTTGTACATGTTGCATGGAAGAACATGAAGTGAAAACAGTTCTCATCAAAGAACGGACCATTTTTAAGAATGTAAATGTTAATTATGATGCGACTTATTTGTATTGTGATCTGGCAGATGAATTATATGCAAATGAAGATCAATTACAGGAAAATGACATTCATCTTAAGGACGCCTATAGAAAGATGGAAGGACTTCTG
>CAVHRK010000078.1:0-8812 GCA_963638365.1 Anaerobutyricum sp.
GTATTATGAATATCAATATACATTAGAAAGCATTTGTGTTTACCCTCGAGATAAACGATCAAAATATGAACCAATTTATCGAGAAAAAGTAGCTAAATAGTGTTTGTGTTTTTAGGAGAAAAGTGCTAGGATATGAGTAGATAGACATAGTATCTTGAATAGTTAGAGATCAACTCAACGGATTTATCATAGAAATGGGGGATTTTACCATGAAGAAAAAGACAATTATTATATCCGGAATTGCCACTGTATTGGTCATCGGCTCGGTGGTGTTTTGTTTTGCAGTTAAGGGAGACAGCACACAGCCTACAGAGGTAGCCCAGACAGTAACGGAAGCAGTCGCAACACCAACGATTGAGATTCCCGAGGAAACTTCCGAGGAAGTTTCTCCAGAGGTTGTAGAAGAGGTTCCGGAAGTAGAAGTTGCAGAGGTAGTTGAGGAGACACCGGAGGAAGTTCCCGAGGTGCAAGAAACCTCCGAAGAGGTTTCTTCTATCGTTGAGGTAGCAGAAACCACTGAGGAAAAAGGGGTATCCACTCCGTCGGAAGAAGTTGCAGAGCCTATAGAGACGAAGCCGGAGCAGACTCAGGAAGTTGCGAAGGTACAGCCTACAGAGACTCAGCCACAACCACAGCAGACGACAGTGGATGCGCAGAGAGATGCTATTTTGGCTCAGATGGCAGCTGACGGTGCTTTAGATTACATTCCCGATTCTACTTCTGTATTGGGAAACTATTCAGGCAATGCCGGAGCAGGTTTTGAATTCGAATAAGTATTAAGATCCTGCGGTTTAGATTTACACATTATACATAAAAATTGGAGATAGTATTTAAATATAAGAGATTCCCTAGTAGCTTTGATAGTTACTAGGGATTTCGTATTTTCAAGGGGTAAATTTCTTCGAGAAAGGAGACAGGTTATGAAGAAAGTGTTTAAAAGAATGGTATCAATGTTACTTGCTATGATACTTGTCTTGGGGGTATGTCAGACTCCTGTATATGCAAGCGGAATAGACGATAATGGTCAAGGTAACGCAGGTGGCGGTGGTAGTTTAAATTTAAATGGCAAAGATGGTATCAACCCATTCAAGGCAGGTTGGTTGCTTTGGGTATCGGACGAGTCAGGTCACCCGATATTAGGAAAACCAGTTACGGCTATTTCAGCAGGTGGCTACAAACCAACCAGTACGGGTGGAGCAGTGACTCAGTTGATATTAACAACTAGATTTGGTGATAGAGCAACGGATTTACAGTGGGAGACAAAGGCTCCATTTGGGGGTAATCCTGCAACGACTACTGGAGATGTTATTACTGCATGGCTTAAGAATCCACAAAAGGGTTGCGAAAGTGGTTTTGTTTATGTATTAGCTAATATTCTTGGTTTTAGTGAAGACGAAATAAACTCCCTTATGAGTATGCCGAATGTGTATCTTAATGTGGAGTCATGGTGGGCAGGGGGTCTTTACATTGGCTCATCTCACACGGGTATCTATTTAATTGGAACGCCTACAGTATGGGCGAAGTATACTCAAGCATCCAACTGGTTAGGTCGATATACCCACCAAGTATTTGTTAACGCCAATGCCTATAAGGAATCTTGGTTAGGTCTTTCAGTTCCCAGCTCTTTAACGACCAAGCATTCATCCGAAGAGATTATTTCTCCTGTTGGCTTAGGTATTTCTTCGATCCGTCTTAAGCCGGGTGACCGCCAAGTGATAAAGTGTTATTACACGGCAGGCAAATTAGACAGTACTTCTTATTCCTTTGCAGACGAGTCCTACGACATCAAAGACGAGGGTTCGTACAAAGCGAAAGATTGGTTCGTGTCTGAGAAAAAGTCTAACAGGTCGGGAGACACCGAGTACTCATCCTTTCAGTCGGAGTTGCCGTCAACTAGGACATATGCTGAAAATAGATTAAGTAGTAGCACTAATGAAAATATGCGAAGTTTTAGAAATCATAAAAAAATTAGCACTGTTTAGAGTGCTAATCTTCATAATGATATTTACATGAGTATATAATCAGATTTTGGGTGTTATCCATATTGTAAATTAATCTATGCTCATCTGTAATGCGTCTGCTACATGCCTTTCGGTGTTTTAATGGTTCTGGCTTACCAATTCCGGTTAAAAGCCCATTGCGGTCAATATCCTTAATAAGCTCATTGATCCGCTTAACCATTTTTTTATCTTCCCTCTGCCATTCGGTGTATTGTTCCCAAGCAGTAGGAGTAAATACTATATTCATTTATTCGTATGCCTCCAATTCTTCAATGGACTTAGTAACAAAACCACCTGCCTCGGCCTCTGCCATAGATTTATCAAGCATAGCCAGATACTCAGCATTTCTCTTAGCTTTCATCATTTCGTTGTATTCAGCTTCGGAAAGCATAACAATATTTTCGTTCTTAGGTCTTGATATAATTAATGTTTCACCATTAAAAACCTTATCACATAAACTCTTGAAATTATCTCTAACATCCATGCTCTTTACTGCTAACATATAAAACACTCCTTTCCGTACATAAAAACGTATGGTTTTCCGTACTTTGATTATATGCTATTATTATCTCCATGTCAATAAAATTAATGTATTCACTTTCTATCTACTCTGGATTGGGGATTACAGATATTGAGAAAATGGGCGATAGAAGCAAGTGTCTACAAATTGTCTACAAAATATCTACAGAGGTGTCTACAACTTATTGCTAAACATAAAAGAGATAAAAATGGTCCCGTCTCGTAAAATTAGCAAAAAAAGAAAATAAGGAAAAGCCAATAAAGTTGTAGACAGCTTGTAGACAGTGCGGTTTCCTCCTTGATTTTACTGGGTTTGTGAGCCCTTTTTTGCTTCGAGTCCCGTCTCGCGCTCTCAAAGGAACAAGAAAAGGATATCCGGATGGATATCCTTTTTCTTGTTTTCGAGCCCCGCCGGGGCTCGAAGGTTCGAGGTCTCCGCTCCGCTTCGGTCGTTGCAGAGCAAACGTCCCCCGGACGTTTTGCAACGTCTCGCGCGCTGCTAAAATCACTTAAAATATTGATAAATATAGTGTTTTTATTTTTCTCTCAATTTGCATCTAAATTGCATCTAAAGGGGATAGATGGGGTTCCTGGATGGTTGTAAGCAGATTTCCGCCTTTCAGACGGTTCTTGCGTTCTTCGGCATCAATAACCTCGTGAATGTAATCCCAGGTCTGTTGTTCCGTATGGTGCCCCATCTGTTGTTTAATGGTACGAATATCTGTACCGGATAAATACTCTAACGAAGCATAAGTACGCCTGCAATCATGGCAGGAACGAGCATTACGATCGTGGGATAGACCAAGAATTTCATAGTGAACATATTTACGAAGGTAATGATCGATAGCCCGTAAATGTAGCTTTCCGTCAGAACTATGGGGATTTAACAACAGAAAAGGCGAACTGCTTTCATCATTAAGCCGATAATCGACAGCTTTGGATAGTACCAATTCTGCATCGGGCGTCAGATAAACATACCGGATAGAATGATCTTTACAATCCTGCTCAATATCATAAGTCTTTGTGCATTCCATCTGATGTACCCATATGCGGCCTTTGCATAGATCAACATCCTGTGTTTCGAGTCCAAGTAATTCAGATACCCGAAGTCCAGTTGTGATCATAATGGCAACGGCAAAGGCATTGTAAGACGGATGGGAGAGTGCATATATAACAATTTTCTGCGCCTCTTCTTTGGTAAATGTTAGGTCTAAGTCCTGTTTTTGAACAGGCTTAAAGTTTCTTTTGCCTTTAAGCCTGAATCTGCGATATGTGGCAATTACAGTACGAATATCAAGAATTTCGATATGTTCATAGGTGCAATAATCTGCAATCGTATTCAGCACGGTGACTGCATTATTAAATTCTTTCCTGGAGATTTCTGTTTTACGCATTTCTTCTATGGCATTACGCAGTTTGAACTCTGTCAGATCAGAAGCCGTGCATTTATGCAAAGAGGGAAACCATTTACAAAAACGCTGATACTTGCGAAGTCCGGTTTCAGGTCGATCACTCTGTATTGCGGTAAGCAAAAGCTTTTCCAAAGTGAGCTTACGATCATCTAAAATGTTAAGATAATGGGCAATAATCTTTGGCTTTAATTCCTCGCGTGTCTTAGCATAAATCTTATGTTCACGTCCTCTGTATTGGGGCGTTAATTTTGTCCAATAATAACGCTGATTTTTCCACCCCTCTCCCGGTGCTTTAATTGGATATACATTGTCAATGTGGTTCTGTAAAATAGAATCTTTCCGTTTCATAATATATTCATTCACGGACGATTCATCTTCAAGCTTACATTCGTTTCGCAGATAGTTAGATATTTTCTCTTTAAGTTCCATGGCTTTGTCCTCATTTCTTATAGAAGTTTCTTGGCTATAAAAAGTAATTTACGAGTTCCTGTTTTGAGTATATAGTGAGAAGGAAGACAAGCACAATGAAAGTAAGAAATTATAATGGAATAAATATTTCAAAAGAGAAAACTGCGAAAGGAGAATCCGCTTATGAACATTACCGTTTATCTTGGAGCAAATAAAGGAAATGATCCGGAGCTTGTCCGGGCAGTCCGGGAGCTTGGAACCTGGATCGGGGAAAGTGGCCACGCGCTTGTTTATGGAGGCTCGAAGTCCGGACTTATGGGAGAACTGGCAGATAGTGTGCTGCGTGCAGGAGGGTCGGTAACCGGTGTGGAGCCGCAGTTTTTTGTGGATGCGGGATTTGAGCATGACGGTTTGACAGAACTGATTGTTACGAAGGATATGACGGAGAGGAAAACGAAAATGATTGAGTTGGGAGATGCGTTTATTGCATTTCCGGGTGGAACGGGAACGCTGGAAGAGATTGCAGAGGTGATGTCCAAGGTCTCCATGAAGCAGCTTGACGCACCGTGTATTCTTTATAATCTGAATGGATATTATAACAACCTGCAGGATTTTCTGCATCATATGATCGAAAAGGAGTTGTCATCCGAAGAACGCCAGCAGGGAATTTATTTTGCCGAAAATCTGGATGAGATCTGCCGTATACTGGGCTGAGGTTCGTACTGGCAATGGACGCAGAAAAGTGTTCCAGAAACTAGGATCGTTATCCTAAAATGTGATGGTTCAGCCATTTCCGGGAATGGAACCGGAGGGAGAAGATCACGGCGCGGATGCTCCAGTCAGCGAACATGCCGATCCATACGGCAATTGGTCCAAAGCCCCAGACACGGCACAGATATACACACAGAACCACACGGCACAGCCACATGGTGCAGCAGGAGGTAATCATGGAGAACTTCACATCGCCTGCGGCTCTCATGCCATAAGCAGGGATAAAGGAAAGTACCCAGGCAACCGGCTTTACAATGGTGATAAAGACAACCATCTGGAAACAAAGGCGGGCACTTTCGGCTTCCATGCCGCCAAGCATCGTGATCGGTCTGGTGAGTGCTAAGACGAGCAGACAGCTTACGACGATGGCTGCTTCCGCAAGCAGGGACAGCTTCTTAATATAATAAATGGCTTCGTCCTTACGACCGGCGCCAAGACACTGCCCGACAACGGTCATCAGTCCGATGCCGATTCCCATGGCAGCGACACCGTTTAAGGTTTCAAGGATATTTGTCATTGCCTGGGCTGCGATTGCAATGGTACCCAGCGTGGAAACGGTAGACTGGATGGCTAATTTACCGAACTGGAACATGCTGTTCTCAATGCCGGAGGGGATTCCGATATACAGCACCTTTTTGATTGTGGAAAAGTCCGGACGGATCGCAAGATAATTGCGGACGGAAATCGGATTCTGTTCCCTCCGGAGCTCCCAGATGACCAAAACAGCACAGAAGATCCGCGATACCAGTGTGGAAATGGCAGCACCGGCAACGCCCATATGCAAAACAAAGATCAGGAGCGCATTTCCGCCGATATTGAGAAAGTTGGAAATGACGGAGATGATCATGGGATGGCGGCTGTCGTTCTGGGCTCTCATAATGGAGGCTCCTGCATCGTATAGTCCAATGAAGGGGAAGGAGAGCAGGGTGAACAGGAAATAAACCTGTGAATTGGTCATGACATCTGCTTCGACCTTTCCAAAAATAAGGCGCAGCAGAGGGGATCGGCTGATCAGGCATAGCAGAGTCAGGGCTGTAGATAATACGGTCATGACGAGCAAGACCTGTCTGGCAGCGTGATTGGTATGCTTTCTGTCCTCATTGCCAAGATAATGGGAACATAGGATGGAACCGCCGGCAGCAAGTGCGGAGAGAGCCTGGATAACAAGGACATTTATGGAGTCAACAAGTGACACGGCAGAGATTGCCGCGGATCCTACGTTACTGACCATCATGGTATCCACAGTGCCCATCAGGCAGGAGAGAAGCTGTTCCACAATGATGGGAACAAGGAGCCTGCGCAGATCGGTGTTGGTATATAAATGACTGGATTCTTTCATCAGTTGTTCTCTTCTTTCCGGTGTTTCAGATAATTCAGAGATATTATAGCACCACCGGAAGAAAAGGAAAGTCTTTTTATCAAAACAGATCCAGCGTGTTATCCAGATAAATGGCTTCCCGGACATGGAGGTGATATTCAGGTTTTGTCAGGTAATAAAGCAGAAACTCCAAAATCAGGGCACTGCCGAGGCTGCGGCCTTCAATTTTGAAATTGGAAAAGCCCATAGGCAGGTAAGTGTTCCGGATTGCATCAATACCGATGAAACCGGGATTTCCCATGGCTTTTGAAAAGCGGTAACCGTTTCCGGCATCAGGGGCAGCGCAGCGATGTTCCGGAGCATCAAGGCCAAGATTCTGACGGCTCACGGCTTCATAGCACTGCTTCCGGTCCTTACAGCCGAAGAAACAGCATTCGTTACAAAGAAATTCGACCTTGTTCTTCTGGGACCGGGACAGGGAATTCCATTGCTTCAAAGCCTTATTCAGGCGGAAATCCGGCACGACATAACGGAAGTCCTCACGTTTGATCTCCTCTAAGCACTGTGAAAAGTCCATCAATACCTTTGTGGTTGAGGAAATGAGCAGGAGCTTTGGATAATGGACTTTCAGATAATGCAGCAGAAGCTCGGAGTGGACAATGACACCGTTTGTTACTCCGTTTTCTTTTTCAAACAGGGCACAGAGGTCATTGCAGTGTTTGTCGCGGAGGTGTTCTTCTTTTAACAGAGAATTGCTGAAGGTGAGCCGGGCAGAAATGCCGTATTTCTGCAGGAGGGAAAGAACCTCCTGCGGATCTGCATTTCCGAAACCGGCGCGGCCGCCGCCCCAGATGCAGTCCGCAGGGGCACCATAGATGGAACCGATCTCACACCAGTCATAAAAATATTCCCGATGCTCCCGGAATAATGGCAGAAACACACGGTACAGTTCATAAAACTCAAACAGACCGGGAAGATGATAGTACGCGGTTTTCTTTTGGAGCAAAGTCATGGGAACCTCCTTATGGTTACACAATGTTACTATGAAGTGTAACACATTTACCGGAAGAAGCAACTCGCAGACTCTCAGAGTACAGAAATAAATCGACAAATATGTTGTAATATGATATATTTACTAATAATAAATCATATTTGATTGTCTAAAACTTCCGTATTCAACAGAAATTTTTCCTGAAAATAACACATGAAAGCACTTTTCGTGCGGACGGGGTGCTGTGTGAAGTGAAAGGAGAAGAATGTTATGTGGCATGTTGAGACAGATTACTTTGCGCTTGCCGTATTTTTGATTATGTATATCAAGGAATTCAGCATACGCAGGCTTCGCAGACAAAGAAACATACAGGGAATAAAGGATGCTGGAGATACACAGAGTGAGGCATTTTACTTTGTGCTGTTTTTCAGTATTATAAGTACGATTATAGATATTATATCTTCAACGGTAATGAATGGCTGCAGTAACTGGTGGACATACCAGATTTTAATGACAATTTATGTTATCAGTATGCCTCTTCTTGCCGTTGTCTGGGTGGGGTATGCCTATATCCTGCTTCAGCAGAACAATCCGGTCAGGGCTTCCTTAAAGAAAATTGCAATGATAAGTGTTCCATACATAGTTTACACGTTGGCAGCGTTGAGCAATCCGTTTACCGGTCTCTTTTTCAGACTGTCTTCCGATATGGAGTATGAGAGAGGGATTCTTTTCATACCCGTTGGAGTCGGCTGCATTATGCTGTATTCCGGCATAGGACTTTTGCTGGCCCTGTTTTGCTGGAAGAAACTTGCATCACGGCATAATGCACTTTTACTCACGGTGTTCTTTCTATTTACTGCTGTATTAACCTGGGTGCAGCTCGCACATCCCGGATGGCTGATTATTAATGCCAGCTATGCGGTTATTTATGTATGGTGTGATATTGCGATCGGAGACCAGCGCAGAAGAGAGCTTTATCAGGAGCTCCAAAAGAAAAACCTGGAATTGGAAGAGGCGGTACGGGAAGCAAAGGAAGCAAATGCAGCAAAGACAACATTTTTAAGTAATATGTCCCATGATATCCGGACACCAATGAATGCGATTACGGGAATTACCAATCTGATGATACATGATAAAGAGGATCCTGTGAAAATGGAGACTTATATTCATAAAATCCAGACGGCAGGCAGGCATCTTCTGGGACTTATCAATGATGTCCTTGATATGGGAAAAATCGAGTCCGGAGAGGTGACACTTACAGAAGAACCAATCAGCCTTGCAGAGCAGATCTGGCAGGTAGAAAGCATTATACGTCCGAGGGCAGAGGAATCCGGACAGGATTTTATAATCTGTATTCATAAAATAAATCATGAATATCTGTACGGTGATGCGG
>CAVHRK010000079.1:0-32138 GCA_963638365.1 Anaerobutyricum sp.
ATATGGAATACGAACCGGAAATAAAGGAGAATGAAGAAGGAATAATTGCTGAAGAGAGAGCAAATGCGATAAATATAAAGAATGTGTCCTTTTCGTATGATGAAAAGAACAAAGTGCTTAAGAACATTAATCTGTCGATAAAGGCAGGAGAGAAAATAGCTATTGTTGGTTATAACGGAGCCGGTAAATCAACCCTGATTAAGTTAATATTGCGATTGTATCTACCGCAGGAAGGAGAGATTGAACTTGATGGCATTCCGGCAGATAGATATAACTTGAAATCCTATCGAGACAGATTTGGAGTTGCTTTTCAAAATAGCGTGGTTTATGCTGCAACAGTTGCTGAGAACATTTTGCTGCAGCCGGTTGATGATTTCCAAAATGATGAGATGGTGACACAAGCAATAAATAAATGCGGACTAGCCGATGAAATAAACAAATACCCGGAAGGAATACATACTACCATGACGAAGGAGTTTGATGACGGTGGTGTCGAACTGTCTGGTGGGCAAAAGCAGAAGATTGCTTTGTCGAGAGTCTTTGCAAAAAAATCGGGAGTAATAATACTTGATGAACCGTCCAGTGCACTTGATCCGATTAGTGAATATGAGATGTATAGGAACATGTTGGAACTATCGGAAGGTCGGACATTTATTGTGATTTCGCATAGGTTATCCATCACGAAAGATGTGGATCGTATTATATTACTCGAGAATGGTGAAATTGCAGAATCCGGCTCCCATCAGGAATTAATCAATAAAGGCGGAAAATATGCAAAGATGTGGAATATTCAGGCAAACCAGTATACATAGAGAGGGAATATGAAAGAGTTTAAATGGATAACAAATTCAATTAAGACAATCCTTGTAATTCAACCAATGCGGATATTAGTCAGTGTTATTAACTGTGTTATTCAAGTCGTCAATACTTTGGTTTTTTCTATATTAATGATAAAGCTTATTTTCGATGCTTTTTTCATTCACCAAAGCTATGTTCTTGTTTTAATATATGTTGCGTGTCAGATTTTAGCACAAATAGTTTATGAGCTATATTCGGGATGGTATTCAATATATATAGAAAAGTCAAATTATAAAATACAGGAAAAAATACAGTTGGGAATTCACGAGAAGTATATAAAATATGATTCTATAATATTTAATAGAACGGAATATTATAAAAAGTATAATTGGGTCGTGGAAAATTCTGTTGAAACAATTATTAGTGTGTATGACTCGATAATGAATTATGTCCAAGCAGTTATTATTCTTATTTTGACTGGTGGAATATTTATTCTCTTTGATCCTATCATTTCTGTTTTGGTTTCTTGCAGTGTAGTTATTGTGTTTATTTGTGATATAAAACAGAATAAGAATAATTACAAAAAGAGTAAAGAAGTGAATGATTATTCCAGATATAATAATTATATTAAAAGAATGTTTTACCTTACGGAATATCGTGAAGATATGAGGCTATATGATTTGGACACGGTTCTGCTAAATTCTTTTGAAAAGAATCATAGAAAAATTATCAAGGAGCAAAGCACAGCGAATAAACGGATTTTATATACAGATATTATTACGAATTGTTTTCGATATACACTAGGGGGCTATTTGCAATATATCATTATCGGTCTGAAGGCTATATTATATAATGCTTATACAGTTCCTGAGCTGGTAACAATAATTAATGTTACTATAAAATACAAGTCATCTTTGAGCAGTTTATTGTCATTATTCTCGCAATTAAAGAAAAACACCCTGTATCTACAGGATTATTATGAATATATGGAATACGAACCGGAAATAAAGGAGAATGAAGAAGGAATAATTGCTGAAGATAGGGCAAATGCAATAAATATAAAGAATGTGTCCTTTTCGTATGATGAAAAAAACAAAGTGCTTAAGAACGTTAATCTGTCGATAAAGGCAGGAGAGAAAATAGCTATTGTGGGCTACAACGGAGCTGGTAAATCAACGCTTATTAAATTGATATTGCGATTGTATTTGCCACAGGAAGGAAAGATTGAACTTGATAACGTACCGGCAGATAAATACAATTTGAAATCCTATCGAGACAGATTTGGAGTTGCTTTTCAAAATAGCGTGATCTATGCGGCAACAGTTGCTGAAAATATTATGCTGCAGCCACTTGAAGATACAAAGAATGATGAGATGGTGACACAGGCAATAAATAAATGTGGGTTAGCCAGTGAAATAAACAAATATCCGGAAGGAATACATACTATAATGACGAAGGAGTTTGATGAAAATGGTATTGAATTGTCGGGCGGGCAAAAGCAGAAGATTGCTTTGTCGAGAGTTTTTGCAAAAAAATCGGGAGTAATAATACTTGATGAACCGTCCAGTGCACTTGATCCGATTAGTGAATACGAGATGTATAGGAATATGTTGGAGCTATCGGAAGGTCGGACATTTATTGTGATTTCACACAGGTTATCAGTTACGAAAGATGTAGATCGTATCATATTACTTGAGAATGGTGAAATTGTAGAATCCGGTTCCCACCAAGAACTAATCAATAAAGGTGGAAAATATGCAAAGATGTGGAATATTCAAGCAAAACAGTATATATAGGTAATAAGAGGTAATCGTTTCATGAAAGCAATATTAATAAATTCCTTATTCAAAAATAATGTATTAGGTTGTTGGGTTCTCAATATATGAGGGGTTATTCTATCAAGCTGCTTCTATAGCGAAGTTTGTAAAAAGGCTAAATTCACAAATATATATTGTTGCTGGCAGACCATTTGCTACATTTGCTGCAGTATTGTGGAAAAGAGAACAAAAAGTAGAGTTCGACCATAGGATGTTGTGGTCTGAGGATAAAAATCAGACCGAAAAAAGCATAGTTTTTGCCGATTTTGTGCTGACCTGATTTTGGACATTTTCGCTTCTTGACATTTCCTTATGTCCATTTTGAAAAGTGTAGCTTGCAATTTTAGGAAAGATCCCTTATGATGAACTTGGACATGCGACTGACGGAAGCAGAGTGATCTGTGTAGGGGCACCTACAGGGAGCATGTTAATAAAGAAGAGCCGACCGTCTGGGCAAACACATTATTGCATGTGATTGCCCGGGCTTTTTTATTAAAGGAATCAAAAGGAGGAAGCAGAAATGGAGAAACTGTCACTGGCTAGGGAACTTAAGGAAAATGCGTATCCGGGAAGAGGAATCGTGATTGGAATTTCACCGGATGGAAAGAAAGCGGTAACTGCTTATTTTATCATGGGAAGAAGCAGTAATAGCCGTAACCGGGTATTCGTAGAACATGAGCAGGGAATCCGCACGGAAGCATTTGATCCGTCCAAGTTAGAGGACCCGAGCCTGATTATTTACGCACCGGTCCGTGTGTTGGGAGATTACACGATCGTAACAAACGGAGATCAGACGGACACCATCTATGATGGAATGAGAAACGGATTAAACTTTGAACAGGCGCTGCGTAGTCGTGAATTCGAGCCGGATGCACCGAATTATACCCCCAGAATTTCCGGAAGCATGGAGTTAAAGGATGGTAAATACCGTTATGCCATGTCCATCTTAAAGAGCGACAATGGAAATCCGGAAGCTTGCAACCGTTTTGCTTTCTACTATAATAATCCGGTTGCCGGAGAAGGTCGTTTTATCCATACTTATATGCATGATGGCAATCCGCTTCCGAGCTTTGAAGGAGAACCGAAGCTGGTAGAGGTAAAAGATGACATTGATGAATATACGGATCTCATCTGGAACAGCCTCAATGAAGAGAATAAGGTTTCCTTGTTTGTAAGATATATTGATATTGCAACCGGAAAGTATGAAACCAGAATTATTAATAAACATCAGAAATAGAGATGGATATCAACCTTGTGGAAAATGAGTAATGATACAGTTATCAGTTGATGAACCTAACAGGAAAGGACAATAAACATGAATGAAATTCAATTAAAGTATGGATGCAACCCGAACCAGAAGCCTTCCAGAATTTATATGGAAGATGGAAGCGACCTTCCGGTTAAAGTATTAAACGGCAAGCCGGGATATATCAATTTTCTTGATGCATTTAACGGCTGGCAGCTTGTTAAGGAGTTAAAGCAGGCAACCGGACTTCCGGCAGCAACTTCTTTCAAGCATGTATCTCCGGCAGGAGCAGCCGTAGGACTTCCGCTTACCGAGACTCTTGCAAAAATTTACTGGGTGGATGATTTGGGAGAGCTTTCCCCACTGGCATGCGCTTATGCAAGAGCGCGTGGTGCGGACAGAATGTCCTCCTTTGGTGATTTCATTGCATTATCGGATGTCTGTGATGCAGATACCGCTCGCCTTATTAAAAGGGAAGTGTCAGATGGTGTGATTGCACCGGGATACACGCAAGAGGCCATGGAGCTTCTGATGCAGAAGAAAAAAGGAAACTACAACATCATTCAGATTGATCCTTCCTATGTTCCAGCAGAGATCGAACGTAAGCAGGTATATGGCGTTACCTTCGAGCAGGGAAGAAATGAACTTGATATTAATGATGAACTGTTCTCGAATATTGTGACCAGGAATAAGGATCTTCCGAAGGAAGCGGTTATGGATATGAAAATTGCCATGATCACCTTAAAGTATACACAGTCCAATTCCGTATGCTATGTTAAGGGTGGACAGGCGATCGGTATCGGAGCAGGACAGCAGTCCAGAGTACATTGTACCCGTCTTGCAGGACAAAAGGCCGACAACTGGTATCTGCGTCAGGCACCCCAGGTACTTGATCTTCAGTTTGTAGATTCTCTGGGACGCGCAGACCGTGATAATACGATTGATGTCTATATCGGAGAGGAATATGAAGATGTGCTTCGTGAGGGCGAATGGCAGAAGCGCTTCAAGGTAAAGCCTCCGGTATTTACCAGAGAAGAAAAGAGAGCATGGCTTGATGGAAACAAGAATGTAACCATCGGTTCCGATGCGTTCTTCCCGTTCTCAGACAACATTGAGAGAGCTTATAAGAGCGGCGTGAAATACATTGCACAGCCCGGCGGTTCCGTACGTGATGATCTCGTGATCGAGTGCTGCGATCAGTATGATATGGTCATGGCATTCACCGGAATCCGTCTGTTCCATCACTAAAAAGATAAAAGCGGTTATATACAGGCGATACTTTGGAGTTTTCGAGTATATAAGGAAAGCCAAGCACTTACTATAATAGGTAGGTGCTTTTTTTCTCGCCATGTGTTATACTAATTTGCGCAAGTAGTGGGAAATATACATAAAGAATGATAAATAAAAAATACGGAGGCAGTTATGCTTGAAGTGAAAAACCTCGTTTTCCACCCATTGGATAATGGTGTGGAAAAGAGCATTATTGAAGATATCAGTTTTACGGTGCCGGATGGAGAGATGCTGGTAATTACCGGTCCCAATGGCGGAGGAAAATCGACGATGGCCAAGCTTCTCATGGGAATTGAGAAGCCGGACGGCGGACAGATTTTACTGGATGGACAGGATATTACGGAACTCCCGATTGCGGAACGTGCAAAAGCGGGAATCGGATTTGCCTTCCAGCAGCCGCCACGTTTTAAGGGAATGACGGTGGAACGGCTCTTGAATTTGGCCGCAGGAGAGAGGCTTTCCGAAGATACCTGCTGTGATCTGTTAAGCCGTGTGGGACTGTGTGCGAAGGAGTATTTAAAGAGAGAAGTCGATGCGACTCTGTCCGGTGGTGAAATGAAACGTCTTGAAATTGCATCGGTACTTGCTAAGCCGCATAAGCTTTGTATTTTCGATGAGCCGGAGGCGGGAATTGATCTGTGGAGCTTTTCCATGCTGGTAAAGCAGTTCGAGCAGCTCTATCAGGAAAAAAAGGAAACCCTGATTCTGATTTCCCATCAGGAGCGGATTATTCAGATGGCAGACCGTATTATGGTGATCCGGGATGGTAAGGTAGCAGCGCTCGGTACGAAGGAAGAGGTGTACCCGATGTTAATGGAGAGCAATCTTCCGACCGGATGTGAAAAACTCCGCTGACAGTTCGGCTATGCAGAAATGATTGTACAAGCCGACAACTTATGAATGGCATGGTTGAATTTATTAGATAGAAACAGATAACGAAAGGAAGAGAATTGTGGCAGAAATTGATGCAATCACACAAGGAGTTCTTGACAAAATTGATGGTATTGGATTTAAGCAGGAGGGTGCTTACAACCTGAGATACAATGGTTATCCGCTTTGTCATGGGGATTCTGAACATATTAAGATTAAGCGTAAAGAGGACAAGCCGGGAATTGATGTTATTATCCGTGGAGATACGAACGGTGAGTTCGTTCATATTCCGGTAGTCGTTAATACATCGGGAATGACCGATGAGGTATATAATGACTTCTATGTGGAAGATGGTGCGAATGTGACGATCGTTGCCGGATGCGGAATTCATAACAGTGGGTGCAACGACAGCCGCCATGACGGCATTCATACCTTTCATATCGGAACCGGCTGTAATGTCCGCTATGAAGAGAAGCATTACGGGGAAGGGGAAGGAACCGGAGCCCGTATCTTAAATCCGATGACGAAGGTGTATATGGTAAAGGATTCCGTTTTCAATATGGAAACCGTTCAGATTGAAGGCGTCGATTCTACGAAGCGTGACACAGAGCTCTTTATTGGTGAGAACTGTAAGCTCTTTGTGACAGAAAAGCTGATGACACATGATCAGCAGACCGCTGTTTCCAATATTGATGTGGTTCTGGAAGGATCCGGCAGCAGTGCACAGATCGTATCGAGATCGGTAGCCAAGGGAACCTCGAAGCAGACCTTCCATCCGAAAGCAATCGGGGAAGCATTATGTCATGCACATATTCAATGTGACTCGATTATTATGGACGAGGCGCAGGTGTGTTCCATACCGGAAATTGATGCAAAGCATGTGGATGCAGCAATTATCCATGAGGCAGCAATCGGAAGAATTAATAATGAACAGTTAATTAAGCTCAATACGTTTGGATTAAATGAAGAAGAAGCCGAAGCAGTCATTATTGAAAACTTTTTGAACTAAGGAGTATTTATGAAAAAATTACTGGTGTACCTGAAGGATTACAAAAAAGAAAGTATTCTGGGGCCTCTGTTTAAACTGCTGGAGGCTTCTTTTGAGTTGATTGTGCCGTTGGTTGTGGCATCAATGATTGACGTTGGTATTCCCAATCAGGACAAGGGCTATATTGTAAAGATGGCACTGGTTCTGGTGGCGTTGGGCGTGATCGGATTAATCAGTTCGGTAACGGCACAGTTTTTTGCGGCAAAGGCAGCCGTCGGATTTGCGACCAAGGTGCGTCAGGCCCTGTTTGACCATATTCAGAAGCTTACCTTTGGACAGATGGACAGTCAGGGAACGGCAACACTGATTACCCGTATGACAAGTGATGTCAATCAGGTACAGAATGGTGTGAATCTGGTGCTTCGTCTGTTCTTAAGATCTCCGTTCATTGTATTCGGTGCCATGATTATGGCATTTACGGTAGATGTGAAAGCAGCACTGATTTTCGTAGTGGTTATTCCGTTACTGCTCGTAGTCGTATTTGCCATTCTGTTAGTCAGTATTCCGATGTTTGGCCGGGTACAGGCAAATCTCGATCAGGTTATGCGTACTACCCGTGAGAACCTGACCGGTTCCAGAGTCATCCGTGCTTTTGCAAAAGAGCCGGAAGAAATTGAAGAATTCCAGAAGGAAAACCGGGTACTTCGTGATGTACAGGTTGTTGCCGGAAGAGTGTCCGCACTGATGAATCCGGTTACTTATATTATTATCAATGGTGGTCTGATGGCGCTGATTTATGTAGGTGCACTACAGATTGAAGGCGGCATTCTTACCCAGGGACAGGTGGTAGCGCTCATCAATTATATGTCCCAGATTCTGGTAGAGCTGATTAAGCTTGCGAATCTGATTATTACCGTAACCAAGGCGATTGCCTGTGGAAACCGTATTGAATCGGTTATGGAAATTCCGGCAGGTTTCCCGAATGAAAGCAAGATTGCAGAACAGAAGTCCGGAACGGATACATCGGCTGACGGATATAAGGTGGTCTTTGATCAGGTCGGCATGGCCTACAATGAAGGCGGTGACGAAGCCATTTCTGATGTGAACCTGAAGGTGAAAAAGGGCGAGACCATTGGCGTGATCGGAGGAACCGGTTCCGGTAAATCGACACTGGTGAATCTGATCCCGAGATTTTATGATGTGACGCGTGGACGTGTTCTTGTGGATGGTATTGATGTCCGCGACATGCAGCCGGAAAAGCTCCGGTCCAGGATCGGTATGGTTTTACAGAAAGCGGTGCTGTTCCGTGGTACGATCCGGGAGAACCTGTTCTGGGGTAACGAGGGAGCAACCGATGAAGAAATCTGGCAGGCTCTGGAAACTGCACAGGCGAAGGAATTCGTCGAGCAGAAGGAAGATGGTCTTGACACCATGATTGAACAGGAAGGACGAAATCTTTCCGGTGGACAGCGGCAGCGACTGTCCATTGCAAGAGCTTTGGTGCGAAAGCCGGAAATCCTGATTCTGGATGACAGTTCTTCCGCACTGGACTATGCAACAGACTTAAAGCTCCGGCAGGCGATCAAGGCATTGCCCGGAGATATGACCGTGTTTATTGTATCGCAGAGAGCTTCTTCCCTGATGCATGCCGATCAGATCATTGTACTGGACGATGGCGATGTGGTTGGTCTTGGAACTCATGAGGAATTGTTAAAGACCTGCGAAACTTACCAGGAAATTTATTATACACAGGTAGAAAAGAAACCCGGACAGCAGGAAGGAAAGGAGGCGTAAGTATGGCAAAGACAGCGAAGATGGACAAAGGACAGCAGAAAGAAACACTGGTTAAAGTATTGAAATATATGAAGCCCTATCGCTTCTGGCTCATTGCAGCAATTGTGATGGCAGCCGTTTCGGTCGTATTTACGTTGTATCTTCCGATCCTTACCGGAGATGCAGTGGATGTTCTATTACATTTCCTCCCATCAGTCCGGGAGACGGTTGACAGTAATTTTGACTGGTGGTATATACTCCGGCAGCTTCTTGTAAAAATGGGTGTCGTCATTCTTCTTACGGCAGCAGCCCAGTGGATTATGAGTCTGTGCAATAACCATATCGTATACAGTATTGTTGAAGATATCCGTGAGAAGGCTTTTGATAAGATCCAGAAGGTATCTCTTAAGTATCTGGACGGACATTCCCATGGTGATATTATGAGCCGTGTCGTTGCAGATGTGGATACATTTGCGGATGGTCTGCTTCTTGGATTTACCCAGTTATTCACCGGTGTGATTACGATTCTCGGAACCCTGCTTTTCATGCTTTCCGAAAATGTGGGAATCACGGCGGTTGTTGTATTGATTACGCCGGTATCCCTGTTTGTTGCTTCCTTTATTGCGAAGAAGACCTTTAAGATGTTCCAGTTACAGTCGACAACGAGAGGCGAGCAGACAACACTGATTAATGAAATGATTACCAATCATAAGGAAGTAAAGGCCTTTGGCAGAGAAGACGCGGTTATGGAGGATTTCGATGAAATTAACGGAAGACTGGAAAAGTGCTCCTTACGCGCGATTTTCTTTTCTTCGATTACCAATCCCTGTACCCGTTTCGTAAACAGTCTGGTATATATGGGAGTAGGTCTTACCGGTTCGCTGGCTGTCATTCGCGGTGGTCTTACCGTTGGACAGTTGACCTGTTTTCTTTCCTATGCGAACCAGTATACGAAGCCGTTTAATGAAATTTCGGGAGTGATTACGGAGCTTCAGAATGCACTTGCCTGCGCAGCGAGAATTTTCGAACTGATTGAAGAGGAACCGCAGATTCCGGATGCAGAGGATGCAAGAGTTCTGACCGATGTAGAAGGTGCGGTTTCTTTAAATAATGTCTCCTTCTCTTATAGTAAGGATCGTAAGTTGATTGAGGATCTGAACCTTGACGTTAAACCGGGTCAGAGAATTGCGATTGTCGGACCTACTGGATGCGGAAAGACCACCATTATCAATCTGCTCATGCGGTTCTATGACGTGGATGGCGGTTCGATTTCCGTAGAGGGCACCGATATCCGCGATATTACCAGAAAGTCCCTGCGTACCTCCTATGGTATGGTGCTTCAGGAAACCTGGTTAAAGCAGGGAACGATCCGCGACAACATTATTGTTGGAAAGCCGGATGCAACCGATGAAGAAGTGATTGCGGCAGCAAAGGCTTCCCATGCACACAGCTTTATCCGAAGACTTCCGGATGGATACGATACCGTAATCAGTGAAGATGGCGGCAGTCTTTCCCAGGGACAGAAGCAGCTTCTTTGCATCACACGAGTGATGCTGTGCCTGCCTCCGATGCTGATATTGGATGAGGCAACCTCCTCGATTGATACCAGAACCGAGATCCGGATCCAGAAAGCATTTGCAACCATGATGGAAGGACGTACCAGCTTTATCGTGGCACATCGTCTGTCCACCATTCAGAATGCCGATGTGATTCTGGTTATGAAGGATGGTCATATCATTGAACAGGGAAATCACGAAGAACTTCTTGCAAAGAAGGGATTCTATGCAGAGTTATACAACAGTCAGTTTACTGTAGCGTAGACCGGTACTCCGATGGGGTAACGCCGGTCTGCCCCTTGAACTGGCGTATAAAATGGGTATCGCTGTTGTATCCGCACATCTGGCCGACCTCATGAATGGAGATCTGGGTTGTGGAAAGCAGATATTTGGCATGATCCGTACGGCTCTGGATAATATCGTCCATAGCGGTCACCCCAAAGGTATTCTTGTATAAATGCTGGAAATAGTACTTACTTAAGGACATGGAGGCGCTGATGCCCTCCATGGACCAGTTTTTATAAGGCATGTTATAAATCTGGGAGCGCAGATTGGACAGCTTGTCATAGTAAATGTTGTCCGGATGATGCGCATCCTTATGCAGCTTTTCACTGATCTTAAGCAGCAGAATCTGCAAATAGAGAAGAATGGTTTCTTCTTTATGGATATTGTCAGAATAGTGTTCATAGGTAATGTCTTTGATTAACTGGGACAGGTCGTGAATATCATGAACCGGCACCGGTGTATCAAAAGGGATTCCCAGCTTTGAAACAAACGCAAGATCGGACTCATTCATATAGAAATGCAGCCAGTCATCAGAATAGAGCGCTTCACAGGCACGATAGAACTGTGGAGTGCCTTTTTTGTATAAAAGAATCGTATTCGGAGAGGTATGATAATCCGTTCCATGAATGCGGAACCAGCCTGCGGTGCGGATGAGCAGGAGCAGATAGTCTCCGGAGCCATCCGGCCGCTCAATTCTGAAATCCTTATCGTGCTGGTGATAATATCCGCTTTTGTGAAACTGCATAATCGTTACCTCTCCGTCTGTGTCAAAATTCAAGTAATAAAGGTGTATCGATCGTCATGCGATCTTAGTGAAGAACAGTCTGTAAATATTCAATCAGAACCTTTGCTGCCCGTTCGTGGGACTTGACGCCCGGATGGGTATGTGCGCCAACCGTCTCCGCTGTGGTATTGGGCAGATTGATAAATGCAGTGTTATGATCTCCGGTGTCTTTCTGATAACGGTTCATGGCATCCGTAATCAGAAGATTCAGATCATAGCCGAGCATGCCGTAGGTCCATACAATGTGCGCTCCGGGGTTGTCCTTACGAAGCATTTTAAGGAAATTGTATACGGCATTTTCAAAGCGTTCCCGGTCTTCTTCCACAAAGCTTCCGTCCGGATTCTTGTGCTGCTTGAAGGTTTCACCGGTTTCCGGGATCGTGAAGGGAGGTTGATTAAATGCACTTGCATCGTTGGTTCCGAGATTGACCACGATGGCATCCGGTTTCCAGGAAGCAAAATCATAGTCCTTCTGTGCACCGACCGATTCATTGACCTCTCCGAAGCCAAGACCGCAGATCTTTTCATAGCAGGAGGGGATATTGTGACGTACATCGTTATCCCATCCACAGTAAACACCCCAGCCGCCCTGGGAAATCAGACGGTAATCGGCATCGAGAGCTTTGGCCGTATAGGTTGCATAATTCTCACTGCTGCTCATATACATTGCAAGCCAGTCGGTATCGGGAAGAGCACCGTAAGTACCTTCGCCGGAGGTAATGCTGTCACCGATGAATTCGATTTTGTATTTGTGCTCCTTTACGGGGAGGAATTCACCGTCACACTGGAAGCCGCGGACGAATACATGACAGTCATTGTCTTCGCTCATCGCCTGCAGTTCGCGGAAGAATTTCATGGTTTTCGGAACCCCGAAGGTCATGTTACGGAACAGGCAGATGGAATAGCTGCCGGGTAAAAGCATCTGACGGCTCATAAGGGATCCGTTTAATTCGGTTGCAATCCAGGGTTCGTGGAAGCTGCAATCCACTTCAAGGTCGATCCAGAGCTCGGAACCGGTGACGTTCACTTCAATGCCGCTTCCGTTCCAGAAAAGCGGAAGGGGATTCTGCGTCTCATCGGTTCTTCCGTAAATATGATAATGAGGAATTTCCTTTATGGAATAAGTCTTTAAGTTTTCGTTTTTGGTCATCATAACCAGTAACCCTGCCTTTCAAAAATCGTTCAAAATCCTGATCTGAAATATCAGATCGTAATTATCATAACACAAAAGGTATGGAAAACAAACATTTATAACAAAGCAGCCAAAGAATTTGTACGATTTAGAAAAGCATGATATGTAGATAGAATAACATCATTCGATATTTCCATATGGAATAGAATCTGATATTAATAGATTATACGAAACATCATATGTGTAGCAGCTAAGAAATGGGATGAATAGGTTTATTCTATTTGTAAACAACTATTTTCTAGGAATTGGCAGGAAAAGAGAATATATTGAAACTATTCAGAGCCATGCAAATTATGGCAATATGGACGATGAATGCTTGCATTCAAGCGGACATATGCCATGATTTATATGGCGAAGTAACCACATGAGTAAAACTTAAGCTGTGAAACAGCGGTTTTACGAATGCGGTTCTGAATAGTTTCAAAAATATAAAGCTGGGGGTACAATATGACACCGGTAAAATGGGTATATTCTTTTTTGAAAAAGTACCGCTTTAAGATGGCGGCAGGCCTTTTGATGGTAACGGGAATTGCATTGTTGACCATTGTGAATCCGTACATATCAGGCCGGATCGTAGATGATGTTATTACAGGAGGAAATTATAAGCTTCTGCCGATTCTGATCGGGTGCCTGCTTGGGGTTGTGGCACTTAAGGGAATCCTGCGTTATGCTTCGCAGGTCATGTTTGAGATCTGCTCCCAGGGCGTGCTTTACAGTATGCGTGATGCCGTATACCGCAAGCTCCTGCAGGAAGATTTTTCCTTCTACAATAAGAACCGGACCGGTGATCTGATGTCCAGACAGACCGGTGATATGGATGCCATCCGGCATTTCATTGCCTATATCATCTATTCGGTTTATGAAAATATTTTATTATTATCCTTTGCACTGATTATGATCTTCACGGTAAATGTGAAGCTGGCGCTTGCAATGCTGGTAGTGCTGCCCTTTACAGCACTGACCACCTATGGACAGTCAAAAAGCGTCCGTCCGGCCTTTATGAAGATTCGTCAGCAGTTTTCTTCACTGAATACCTTCGTGCAGGAAAACATCAGCGGTAACCGTGTCGTGAAAGCGTTTGCCCGCGAGGATTTTGAAATTGAGAAATTTAACAAAGAAAACGATGCATACCGTGATGCGGAACTGAATGCAGCTTCCATCTGGAAAAAGTATGTGCCGATTTTTGAATTCCTTTCCAATATATTGACCGTTGTTCTGATGCTGTATGGCGGATATATGGTGATCCAGGGTGAAATCACCATGGGTAATCTGGTTACGGTAAACGGGTATCTCTGGATGCTTACCGTTCCGCTTCGTATGGCCGGATGGTGGATCAATGATATTCACCGTTTTACGACCTCTGCGGAGAAGATCTATACGACCTACAGCCAGGAGCCGGAGATTCAGGAACCGCAGCAGCCCATTGTACGGAAGCATTTCCGCGGAGACGTGGAATTTAAGAACGTTTCTTACCAGGCGGATGATGCAGATATTATCCACGACATTTCCTTTAAGGTAAAGAGTGGGCAGACGGTCGGAATTATCGGTTCGACCGGATCCGGCAAATCCACAATTATGAATCTGCTGTGCCGGTTTTATGATACCTCGAAGGGTGAGGTTTTGGTAGACGGGGTGAACGTCAAGGATCTTGATTTGTATGACCTGCGCGATAACATCGGAATGGCGATGCAGGATGTATTCCTGTTCTCCGATACGATTGAAGGAAACATTGCTTACGGCCGTCCGAACTGCAGCTTTGAGGATGTAAAGAAGGCGGCCAAGATGGCAGATGCCAACCTCTTTATCCAGAAGATGCCGGAAGGATATGACACCATTGTCGGTGAACGCGGTGTGGGACTTTCCGGAGGACAGAAGCAGAGAATTTCACTTGCGAGAGCGCTGCTTAAGGATCCGTCCATTCTGATTCTGGACGATACGACTTCCGCTGTGGATATGGAAACCGAAAGCTACATCCAGAACCAGCTTAAGAAGATTGAAAAGGATTGTACAATTTTTATTATTGCATACCGGATCTCCTCCATTAAGGATGCGGACCTGATTCTGGTTATGGATCAGGGAAGAATTGTGGAACAGGGCACGCATGAAGAGCTTGTCCGTGCCGGCGGTTATTATGCGACGGCCTTCCACCATCAGTACGGAGACTACGCACAGCAGCCTGCGCAGTCCGAAGGAAAGGAGGCGTAAGGCATGGCACGTAATAAATATGATGTAGATGAAATTTTAGAAGATAAATTTGATGTGAACCAGTTGAAACGACTGGCAGGCTATATCAAGCCTTATAAGAAGCAGATGCTGGTGGTATTGTTTCTGATGCTGTCGGCTTCGGCACTCGGAATGCTGATTCCGAAGTTTTTCATGCTGGTGATGGATGTATCCATTCCCAATAAGGACATGAGAAGCATTGTGTTTTATTCCGTGATGACGATGGTCATTGCCCTTTATACCTGCGTGAGCCTTCGGATCAAGATTAAGCTGATGACGCAGATTGGTCAGGACATTGTACATAGCATCCGTTACGATATTTTTGAACATTTACAGGAACTGCCTTTTTCCTATTACGATGAGCGTCCACATGGAAAGATTCAGGTACGTGTTGTAAATTACGTGAACAATCTGAGTGATCTGCTCAGTAACGGTATTATCAATACGATTACTGATTTGTGTAACCTGTTTTTTATCATTGCTTTTATGTTGAGCATTAACGTGAAGCTTACCCTGGTCTGCCTGTGTGGTCTTCCGGTGCTGATTATCGTTATTGTTGCTTTGAAAAAGAAGCAGCGTAAGGCATGGCAGATCCAAAGCAACAAGCAGTCCAACCTGAACGCTTATATTGCAGAAAGCATTAACGGAATCCGTGTCACCCAGTCCTTTGTCCGCGAGGATGAAAACAGCGGCATCTTCAACCGGTTAAGCGATGGCTACCGGGAAGCGTGGATGCGGGCAGTGAAATATAACTTTGTTATGGGACCTGCGGTAGATATTATCAGTACGATTACAACAGCATTTATCTATGTGCTGGGTATTTCCTGGATGACGAATCCGGAGTCCGGAATTACAGTCGGTGTCCTGATTGCGTTTACGGCCTATATCAGCCGGTTCTGGAATCCGATTAACACGCTGGCTTCCTTTTACAATTCGCTGCTGACCGCGATTTCGTATCTGGAACGAATTTTTGAGACAATCGATGAGCCGGTGCTGGTAAAAGATGCAGAGGATGCAACAGAAATGCCTCCGATTAAGGGAGACGTCGAATTTAAGAATGTCACCTTCAGCTATGAGGATGGTATCGAGATTCTTAAGAAAGTAAGCTTCAAGGCTGCAAAAGGTCAGACCGTAGCGATTGTTGGACCGACAGGAGCCGGTAAAACAACCATCGTAAACCTGTTAAGCCGTTTCTATAATGTGGATTCCGGTGAGGTTTTAATTGATGGAATTGATATTTCCAAGGTCACCATCCGTTCCCTGCGTAAGCAGATGGGCGTGATGATGCAGGACAGCTTCATTTTCTCCGGAACGGTTATGGATAATATCCGCTACGGAAATAAAGAGGTTTCGGATGAGCAGGTGATCCAGGCTGCCAAAACGGTCTGTGCACATGACTTTATTATGGAAATGGAGAATGGCTATTATACACAGATCAATGAACGCGGAAGCCGTCTGTCCCAGGGACAACGCCAGTTGATTTCCTTTGCAAGAGCATTGCTTGCAGATCCGAAGATCCTGATTCTGGATGAGGCAACCTCAAGCATTGATACCGAGACAGAAATTCTTCTGCAAAAGGGCTTAAACGAGCTGTTGAAGGGAAGAACCTCCTTTATTATTGCGCATCGTCTGTCCACCATTAAGAATGCCGATTTCATTATGTATATCGATGCGGGGGGCATCGCTGAAATGGGTTCGCATGAGGAACTGATTAGTCAGAAGGGAGAATACTATAAGCTGTATATGTCCCAGTATGACTTTTTAAAATAAGTTTTAAGAACAAGAAAGGGAAAAGGTATGGCAAAATTATTTATCAATGAGAAAAAGCAGAAGGGACACATCAATCCCGAAATTTATGGTCACTTTTCAGAGCATTTGGGACGCTGCATTTATGAAGGACTGTATGTCGGAGAGAATTCGGAGATTCCGAATGTCAACGGTATGCGGAAGGATGTTGTGGATGCCTTAAAGGAGATGAAGATTCCGGTACTGCGCTGGCCGGGCGGCTGCTTTGCAGATGAATATCACTGGAAGGATGGCATTGGCCCGAAGGAAACCCGTAAGAAAATGGTAAATACCCATTGGGGCGGTGTGACAGAAGATAACAGCTTCGGTACGCATGAATTCTTTGAACTGTGTGAGCAGCTTGGATGTAAGACTTACATCAACGGAAACGTGGGAAGCGGAAGCGTTCAGGAAATGTCGGAATGGGTGGAATATATGACCTTTGACGGCGTTTCCCCGATGGCGGAACTGCGTAAACAGAACGGACATGAGAAGCCATGGAAAGTCGACTACTTCGGTGTTGGTAACGAAAACTGGGGCTGCGGTGGTAACATGACACCAGAGTATTACGGCAATCTTTACCGCAGATACCAGACCTATGTGCGTAACTACAATAACAGTGCTCCGATCCAGAAGATCTGCTGCGGAGCGAATGCAGGGGATTTTGACTGGACAAAGGATGTACTTGCAACCTGCTATAAGGCACCTGCTCCGGAAAATGCACATGGCTATATGGAAGGGCTTTCCTTACATTATTATACCCTTCCGGAGGATGACTGGAGCCATAAGGGAAGTGCTACCGATTTTGATGAAAAGAGCTATTACAAGACCCTGTCTAAGACCTGGTATATGAAGGAGCTCATTGAAAAGCACGGAACCATCATGGACGAATACGATCCGAAGAAGGAAATCGGTATGATGGTCGATGAATGGGGATGCTGGTACGATGTAGAGCCGGGAACCAATCCGGGATTCCTTTATCAGCAGAATACCATGCGTGATGCACTGGTAGCTGCCATTAACTTAAATATTTTCAACAAGCACTGTGACCGTGTGAAGATGGCATGTATTGCACAGCTTGTCAATGTATTGCAGTCTGTGATCCTGACGGAAGGGCCGAAGATGCTCCTAACACCGACATATTACATCTTTAAGATGTTCAAATATCATCAGGATGCCGAGCTTCTGGAAAGCAGCGTGAGTGAGAACGGACTTGTAGGACTGGAAGAGAAGTATCAGGTTCCGGCCATCAGCGAATCCGTATCGGTAGACAAGGATGGCGTTTATACCATCACACTTGCCAACGCTTCTCTGGATCAGGCCGAAGAGATGGAAGTGAACTTCTTCGAGTTCACACCGAAGAGCGCAGAAGCTTCCGTTGTGAAAGGCAGCATGAAGGATTACAACACCTTTGAACATGGTGATGTGGTGAAAGAAGAAGCTTATGAAGATGTGAAACTGACACAGAACGGTGTTACACTTACTGTACCTCCCTGCAGTGTAGTGAGCATCCGGGTGAAGTAGATATAAGAAAATGGTACGAATGGTACGCAGAAATTGGTTTCGGACAAAACAGTTTCAAAAGTAGAAGTAAAAGGGCAGTTCCAATGTGATGGACTGCCCTTTCTGTATTTGAAAAGAAAATTTCCCATATACGAAATATGATAATTAAGTTACAATGATGATGTTATTTTACTGAGATTAGAACAATGAAAGGTGGATAAATAAAAGGGAATGGACAGACGGAAGTGGAAAAAGATTTTACTGGCAGCATTGCTTACGGGGAGTGTGCTGTTAAGCGGATGCTCCGCATGGCTGATGAGTGATGAGGTGGACAGTGAAGAAAGCTGGTGGGATTATGAAGAAGAGGATGACGAAGCATATTCCGGCGGCAGTGCGACAATTGGAGGCGGATCCTCTTACCAGAGCAGCGTGTTAGAGGACAATTCCTTAAAGGGAACGGTTATTTCACAGGAAAACGGGCAGATGCAGATCAGCCGCCGGAGCAGGGACGAAGAGATCCCTATGGGGGATGGCGATTGGACAATCTTTGTATACCTTTGTGGAAGTGATCTGGAATCGGATGGCGGAGCGGCCAGCAGTGATATTGAGGAAGCTTTTGCCGCAAAAGGAAGCGGACGGGTGAAGGTGGTTTATCAGACCGGCGGATCGTACTTCTGGTATCAGAATATTAATGAAAACAGAGTACAGAGGTTTTTACTGGAAGATGGTGATCTGTCTCTGGTGGATGAAAAACCGGCAGCCAATATGGGTTCCGCTTCGACACTGGCAGACTTTCTGTCCTGGGGAGTAGCAAATTACCCGTCAGAAAGAATGGGACTTATTCTCTGGGATCATGGCAGTGGAAGCATCAACGGAGTATGTTTTGATGAACAGTATGATTATGACAGCCTCACGCTGGGAGAACTGGATCATGCCCTGAATCAGGTGTACGATCAGATGACTGACCGGTTTGAGTTTATTGGATTTGATGCGTGTCTGATGAGTACGTTGGAAACGGCAAATGTACTGACGCCTTATGCGCGGTATATGTATGCTTCGCAGGAGATGGAACCGGGAAGCGGCTGGGATTATACTTCCCTTTTGAACAATCTTGCTGCGAATCCGGATCTGAACGGAGCGCAGCTTGGAGAAAAGGTCTGCAGGGAATATTATGACCACTGCGCGGATTATGGATTCGGAAGCCAGCGCTCGGCAACGTTTTCCATTATTGATCTGTCAAAAATCGATGATGTTCTGATCTCCATGAATGAGGCCTTCCGTGTGGTTTACGAGCAGGGAGAGCTTGGTGATATTTCGAGAGCGGTACTGGAGGCCGATTCCTTTGGAGGAAACAGTGTCAGTGAAGGATATTCCAATATGCTGGATCTGGGAAATATGTTGGACCAGCTTTCGGGTTACGGACAGGAGGTAAGGGATGCTTCGAAGACCTTACAGAGCTGCGTCCTGTATTCCATGAACGGACGTCTCCATAAGAATGCCTCCGGATTGTCCATTTATTATCCGATTTCCATTCAGGGTTCGGAGGAGTTAAAGATCTTTTCCCAGATCTGTCCGAGCAGCTATTACTATGCATTAATTGATAAGATTGCCTACGGTGCCGAAAACGGAAGTGCGGCAGATTATGATAACAGTACCCTGCTTTCCGATATGGCAGACATTAACGAATGGCTTGGCGAAGAAAGCGAAGTTACCGGGGATGTCAGCACCAACGCCGGAGAATTTGCAGATATCCAGATCGGACAGATGGGTGTATCGGATATTTATTTTGATGAGGACGGATTATATACGGTTTCATTCGATAACATGGACGAGCTTGCCTATGCCTGCTGTAGTGTCGGTATGGATGACGATGCGGATGGATTCTTTTATCTGGGAACCACGGAGGAAGTAATCTATGATATTGACCGGAATTGTGTCACCGACAATTTTGACGGCTTATGGCCCTGCATCAATGATAATCTCCTGGCACTGGAGCTGGTGAATACGACAGACAGCTGCAGCATTTATACTTGCAACATCCTGTTAAATGGAGAAATCGAGACGAACCTTAGAATCGAATATGACTGGGAGTACGGCGAATGGAGTGTGATCGGGATCTGGGAAGGTATTGATGAAGAGACCGGTATGGCTTCAAGAGAGGTTTATGAGTTGCGGGATGGCGATGTAATTACCCCGGTTTATTACTGGTTTTCAGTGGACGATGACGAAGACTGGTATTACGGAGACGATATTGTTGTAGACGGAGATCTTGAGATTACTTATGAATACCTTCCGGAAGGAGTTTATTATTACTGCTTTGAGCTGCATGATATTTATGGAAATGTGTATTATACGCCATTCACACTTCAATATGTAGATGAAGACGGAGAGGTCTGGGTTGATGGAGAATTCTATTAATAAAAATCTGCGGGTCTGTAAGAAATGCCTCACAAGGGACATGATAGACAGAGCAGATTATTTTAAGAGCATGTATGATTATATTGAGAATCTGGATCCGGATATTAAGACAGAAGCTTCTTTATATGAAGAACGGCTGGCGGTCTGCAAGGAATGTGAGCGGCTGGCCGATGGCATGTGCAGAGGCTGCGGCTGTTTCGTAGAAATGCGGGCAGCCGTAACGAAGAATGCCTGTCCATATGAGAAATGGTAGCACAGGGCTGAACTTTGTGAATGAAAGCATCTGGAGAAGACAATTTTTCATAGATTTAACATTTAACATAGTTAGAAAAAATATGAAAAGGATATTGACATTTATATCTCCGGTGCTATAATACAATCAAACATATGAATAAGTGTTCATATGAAAGAAGATGAAAGCGAAGAGGATGAGAACATGAAAAAGACTTATAAAATTGATGTAGACTGTGCAAACTGTGCAAATAAGATGGAAGAAGCAGCTAAGAACACCACTGGCGTAAAGGATGCAACCGTAAACTTCATGACCTTAAAGATGATCGTTGAGTTTGAAGATGGCGCAGAACCTGCTTCTGTAATGCAGGATGTACTTAAGAATTGTAAAAAGGTAGAAGATGATTGCGAAATCTTTTTATAAGAAGAACGTATCATAATACATAAAGGATGAGGCAAAGGAGCCTTATAACTGCAACCAAAAGCTGCCTGACAGATTCTTGACAGGCAGCTTTTAGAAAAGAGGATGGTATGAATAAAAAGCAGAAAAAGGTATTAATCAGAATTATCGTAGCATTTGTACTGCTTGTAATTTTATCATTTGTACCGGTAGATGGATGGATTCAGTTTGCATTGTATATGATTCCTTATCTGGTTATCGGTTATGATATTTTGAAAAAGGCGGTTAAGGGAATTATGAACCGTCAGGTGTTTGACGAAAACTTCCTGATGGCGGTTGCAACCGTCGGTGCGATTGCCCTTGGTGATTATAAGGAAGGCGTAGCCGTTATGCTGTTCTATCAGATCGGTGAACTCTTCCAGAGTTATGCCGTGGGTAAGAGCCGCAGGAACATCAGCGAACTGATGGATATCCGTCCGGATTACGCCAATGTGGAGCAGGATGGCGAACTCGTGCAGGTGGATCCCGATGAGGTAGAGATCGGTACGGTTATCCTGGTAAAGCCTGGTGAAAAGATTCCGATTGACGCTGTGATTGTAGAAGGAACTTCTAATCTCAACACAAGCGCACTTACCGGTGAAAGTCTTCCGAGAGAAGCCAAGGAAGGCGATGAGGCCATCAGCGGATGTATTAATATGACCGGTCTTTTAAAGATCCGGACAACGAAGGAATTCGGGGAATCTACCGTTTCCAAGATCCTGGAGCTGGTAGAAAATTCCAGTTCGAGAAAATCCAGATCAGAGAATTTTATTTCCAAGTTCGCAAGAATTTATACTCCGGCAGTCTGCTATGGTGCAGTAGCCCTTGCATTGATTCCACCCATTGTGAGAATGGTATTTATGGGACTTCCGGCAGACTTTGGCACATGGATTTACAGAGCGTTGACATTCCTTGTTATCAGTTGTCCCTGTGCACTGGTCATCAGTATTCCTTTAAGCTTCTTTGCCGGAATCGGCGGCGCGAGCAAGGAAGGTGTTCTGGTCAAAGGTTCCAATTATCTGGAAACCCTTTCCCAGACCAAATATGTTGTATTTGATAAGACCGGAACCATGACACAGGGTGTCTTTGAAGTAAGTGGAATTTATCCGGCAGCACTTTCCAAAGAGGAAGTGGTTGAGTATGCGGCATGTGCTGAAAGCTATTCCAGCCACCCGATCAGTAAGAGCCTTCAGAAAGCTTATGGCAAAGAGATTGATAAGAACCGTGTAACCGATGTCAAAGAAATCAGTGGTAAGGGTGTTACCGCACAGGTTGACGGCCGACTGGTCGCAGCCGGAAACGGAAAGCTCATGGATCAGCTCGGTGTTCCATATACGGTATGTAATGAAGTCGGAACTCTTGTTTATGTGGCAGTCGATGGCAAGTTTGCCGGTTGCATTCTGATTTCCGATCTGTTGAAACCGCATGCCAAGGAAGCAATTGCTGCTTTGAAGAATGCCGGTGTTACCAAGACGGTTATGCTGACCGGTGATACGAAGCGTGTAGCAGATGCAGTGGCAGCAGAACTTGGTATTCATGAGGTATGCAGCGAACTTCTTCCGGCAGATAAGGTATCCAAGGTGGAAGAACTTCTTGCTAAGAAGAGTGAGAAAGAAAAGCTTGCTTTCGTTGGTGATGGAATCAATGATGCTCCGGTACTTTCCAGAGCAGATGTTGGAATTGCCATGGGAGCGCTTGGATCAGATGCAGCGATTGAAGCAGCAGATATTGTCCTGATGGATGATGATCCGTTAAAGATTGCAAAGGCCATCAAGATTTCCAGAAAATGTATCCGCATCGTGTATGAGAATATTTATTTCGCAATCGGCATCAAGGTGATCTGCTTGATCCTCGGAGCACTTGGTATTGCCAACATGTGGGCAGCAATCTTTGCCGATGTAGGAGTTATGGTGATTGCCGTACTGAATGCAATCCGCGCACTGTTTGTTAAAAAATTGTAACTATTCAGAGCCATGCAAAATTGCTTTCTGTGAATGCTTGCATTCAAACAGAACAGCAATTTTATATGGCGAAGTAACTACATGAGGTAAACTACGCTGTGAAACAGCGGTTTTACGAATGGAGTTCTGAATAGTTACAGAAGAAAGGGAAAAGATATGTCAGAAGTAGAATGTTGTGATACCGTAGAAGTGCATGAGGATCTGCTGAAAATCGTGCAGGATACCATGCCGGATGAACAGGAACTGAATGATCTGGCAGATCTGTTTAAGATCTTTGGTGATTATACCAGAATCCGGATTCTGTTTGTTCTGTTTGAATCAGAGGTATGCGTCTGTGATTTAGCACAGGCCTTGAATATGACACAGTCTGCGATTTCACATCAGTTGAAGATTCTGAAGCAGAGCAGACTGGTGAAGAGCCGCAGAGAAGGCAAGTCGATCTTTTATTCACTGGCCGATGAACATGTGGAAACGATCATCGGCAAGGGAAGAGAGCATATCGAGGAAGATTAAAATCAGTAAAAGGATGCAGATATTCTGATTAATTAAAAATAAGAATGGGAAGTTCAGCAAAAGACGCTTGGACTTCCCAATTTTATTTCCCAATTGAATGAAATATCTCATCTTTTATCGTAGTGAGCGTAGTGAAATTGACAACGTTCCTGGAACTAAAAAACCCCGGAAAATCAACGTTTTCCGAGGATAAAAAAGAGCGGGTGATGGGAATCGAACCCACGTATCCAGCTTGGAAGGCTGGTGTTCTACCATTGAACTACACCCGCAAAAATAAATATATGAAATTAAAATGCCCAGAACCGGAATCGAACCAGTGACACGAGGATTTTCAGTCCTCTGCTCTACCAACTGAGCTATCTGGGCTCACTCGTATCACACAAATGGTATTTTACAATTCCACTATGATATTGTCAAGAAATTTTTAAAAACTTTTATATAGCTTTTATATTTTTGTTGTTCCCATCTCATTTATCTCAGAAGAAACCTAACCAATGAGGATTGCATCTTTCTCAGAATCATAAGTCAGGGTAAGCACACAGCCGTCCTCGGAATAATCCTTTACCGCAAGATTTAATTCATATAAGCTGCCATCTTCGGAGATCAGTTCAAGTACCCAGGGGGTATTCTGTACATCACGGTAGATGACAAGACCTGCCATACGCTGGGTAGGCATAAAGCTTGAAAGTGTTTCCAGTAAATCTACGTTTTGGATCGTTCCTTTCTGGTGGAGGGACAGTCCTACGAAGGTGAGGTTCGTATCATTTACCAGAGAGATATTAATCGGGGTGAGAATTGCTGCATTTTCGGTATCCCGAATGTTATTAATTGCGGTCAGGTATTCTTCGTAGGTGTTGATGATGGAGTTCATTGTGTCGATCAGCATATCGATTTCTTCATCGTTCATATCATTTAGATTGTAAGTGTTTACCTGTGTAATCTTTTCTCCAAGTGCAACCAGTTTTTCATCAAGGGAATCATTTTCAATCTGCTTATGAGCCGATACGACGCGGTTATGTATGGTAACCAGATTGGAGTAGGTGTCCTGCGCCTGTGCAATTTTTTCGGCAGATGGACCGCCGCACGCGGTAAGAAGCAGCGTAGATGCTAATAATACGCAGGATAATAACAGAGAACATAAACTTTTCTTTATGGAAAATATGCGTTTCATAAGTCGGGATCCTTTTTACTAAATTAAATTGGTACATTCTATTAAACAGTATCACAATGCAGGATTGTCTGCAAGGGAATGTTTATTTTACAAGTATCCGGCTGTTATAGGAACAGTACAACATTTTGACAGGTTATCAGAACAATCCATACTGTTATTTTACAAGGATATGAGATATAATCAAAAACATAGAGACATGAGTTCGGGGAAAGACATATAGAACGGGAAGATACAGAAAGGAAACCAGATGGAGAGAGCCTATAAACTGGAATTTGCAGGAGAACGGGCGGGAAGCCTGTATGTGAGCTGCTGTGGTCTGTCCAAAACAGAGCCGCTGCACAGCTTTGGACCTGCGCAGAAGCCATATTATCTCATTCATTATATTCTCCGTGGCAAGGGCAGATTTTCCCTGCGGAATCAGGAATTTCAACTCTCTTCCGGGAATGGATTCCTGATCCCGCCGGAGGAGCTGAGCTTTTATCAGGCAGATGAAAAGGAACCGTGGACGTATATCTGGGTTGGCTTTCAGGGCGAAATGGCAGAGAGGATTCTGCGGAACATCGGACTTACCGTGGCGAATCCGGTTTTCAGCTCGGAACGCAGTGAAGAGTTATATCAGGCGGTTAAGGACATGATGGAGCACAATACCTATGGGATTTCCAATGAACTTCGCCGGAATGGACAGCTTCAGGTGTTCCTTTCCCTGATTGCGGATGGGGTTACGACGCAGGAGCACGGGGAGGTGGACCGGGCCGATCACTATGTGGAACGTGCGATTGCTTATATCCGCAGCAATTACTGCAATCCGCTCAAGGTTACGGACGTGGCAGATTATGTATGTGTAAACCGGAGTTATCTGTATACCCTGTTTAAGAACACGCTGGGCATGTCTCCACAGCAGTTTCTGACGAATTACCGGGTACATAAGGCAATGGAGCTGCTTAGGACAACAGAACTTCCGGTGGAAAGCATTGCATTGTCCTGTGGGTACACGGATCCGCTGGTTTTTACCAAGGCTTTTAAACATGTGAAAAAGATTTCCCCATCCGGTTACCGGAAAGGGGTACGGACGGGAGAAGTAAATAAGAATCAGGATTACTTAAAACAAATTGAAGGTGCGTTATTATTAAAAGGAGGAACGATGATGAAAGAACAGCTTTTAACAAAATTCGGAGAGGTATTTGGCAGCACAGAGGGCGCAGCAGTTTACTTTGCACCCGGCCGTGTGAATCTGATCGGAGAACATACCGACTATAACGGTGGTCATGTTTTTCCCTGTGCATTGACAATCGGTACTTATGGTGTTGCCAGAGCAAGAAAGGACAACAAGCTTCGGTTTTATTCCATGAACTTTGAACAGTTAGGGGTAATCGAGAGCAGTCTCGAGGATCTGAAGCCGGAAAAGGAAGCAGACTGGACCAATTATCCCAAGGGTGTGATCTGGGCATTTGATGAGAAGGGTTATCCGGTTACTTCCGGTATGGATCTTCTGCTATATGGTAATATTCCGAATGGTTCCGGACTTTCTTCCTCTGCATCCGTAGAAGTTCTGACCGGATTTATTTTAAGAGACTTCTTTGGATTTGATGTGACGAATCAGGATCTGGCATTGATCGGACAGTATTCCGAGAACAATTTCAATGGCGTCAACTGTGGAATCATGGATCAGTTTGCGATTGCCATGGGGAAAAAGGATCATGCGATTTTTCTGGATACGGCAGACCTGTCCTACACATATGCACCGATTCACTTAAGTGGTGCGAAGATCGTTATTGCATGCAGTAATAAGAAGCGTGGACTTGGCGATTCCAAATATAATGAGCGCAGAAGCGAATGTGAAGAGGCACTCCGCCGCGTTCAGAAGGTAAAGAAGGTAGAGAACTGGGGAGCACTCACCGAGGCAGAATTTGAAGAGATAAAGGGAGCCATTGGCGATGAAGTGATGGAACGCCGTGCAAAGCATGCCGTATATGAGAACCAGCGTACCATAAAGGCGGTTGCTGCCTTACAGAATAATGATATTACCCTCTTTGGTGAACTTATGAATGCTTCCCACGTATCCTTACGCGATGATTACGAAGTAACCGGAATCGAACTGGACACGCTGGTGGAAGAAGCATGGAAGGTGCCGGGAGTGATCGGATCCCGTATGACCGGAGCCGGTTTTGGTGGATGCACCATCAGTATTGTTAAGGATGAAGCGATTGAAGAGTTTATTAAACAGGTAGGCGAAGCCTATGAGAAGAAGATCGGTTATGCGGCAGACTTCTATGTAGTGGAAATCGGCGATGGCCCGTGCAAATTAAGCTAACCTATTACAATTATGGAGGGAAAAACCATGCAGGAGATACAAAAAGCACTCATTCGTCTGGTGGCATATGGCAGAAATACGGAGCTGTTACCGGAGGAGGATGAAATTTATACCGTGAACCGGTTGCTGGAACTGTTTGAAATCGATGAATTACAGGGAGAGCTTTCAGTTCATGAGCAGATTGAGGAAGCGCGTAAGGAGACGAGCGTGGAAGATCTGGAAGAAATTCTGAAGGAGCTGTTAGACGGTGCTTTTGAAAAAGGCATTCTGAAAGAAAACAGTGTCGTATACCGTGATCTGTTTGACACAAAGATTATGAGTATGCTGCTTCCGAGACCGAGTGAGGTTATCCGTAAGTTCCGTGAGCTGTATGCGAAGAGCCCGAAGGAAGCAACCGATTATTACTATAAATTCAGCGGAGACACCGATTATATCCGCAGATACCGGATTAAGAGGGATATGAAATGGGAAGCACCGACCGAGTATGGGGATTTAACCATTACGATCAACCTTTCCAAGCCGGAGAAGGACCCCAAGGCGATTGCGGCAGCGAAGCTGATGAAGCAGGCCGGATATCCGAAATGTCTGCTTTGTCGTGAAAACGAAGGATATGCAGGCCGGATCAATCATCCGGCAAGACAGAATCACCGCATTATTCCTATTCAGATCAATGGAGAACAGTGGGGATTTCAGTATTCGCCTTATGTTTATTACAATGAGCATTGTATCGTATTTAACGGACAGCATGTACCGATGAAGATCGATCACAATACCTTCTGCAAGCTGTTTGATTTTGTGAAGCAGTTCCCGCATTATATTCTGGGATCCAATGCGGATCTCCCGATTGTTGGGGGATCGATTCTGACACACGATCATTTTCAGGGTGGAAACCATGAATTCCCGATGGCGAAGGCTCCTGTTGAGAAAGAGTTTACCATTCCGGGTTATGAAGATGTGGAGGCAGGCATTGTGAAGTGGCCGATGTCGGTAATCCGTCTGAAAGCAGAGGATCCGGAGAGGATCATCGCCCTTGCCGATGTGATTCTGAATGCATGGCGCGGTTATACAGATGAGGCAGCCTTTATTTATGCAGAAACCGATGGCGAAAAGCACAACACCATTACACCGATTGCCCGTAAGAAGGGAGATAAGTTTGAACTGGATCTGGTGCTTCGGAATAACATTACGACGCAGGAGCATCCTCTGGGCGTTTATCATCCTCATGCGAATCTTCATCATATTAAGAAGGAAAATATCGGTCTGATTGAGGTTATGGGCCTTGCCGTATTGCCGGCACGTCTGAAAAATGAGATGGAAGAGCTGAAACAGGCAATCCTTGCAGGAAGTGATCTGCATGCCACGCCGACACTGTCCTCCCATGCTGCATGGACCGAAGAATTCTTAAAGAAATATCCGGTTGTGAATGCAGACAATGTGGATGAGATTATTCAGAAGGAAATTGGTCTGGTATTTATGCAGGTGCTTACGGATGCAGGTGTTTACAAGCGGACACCGGAAGGCATGGAAGCATTTGAGCGGTTTATTAAGAGCTTATGAGTGTAAAATTTTTATTAGCAGCCATTAATAGCAAATATATTCACATGAACCCGGCGGTATACAGTCTTCGGACGTATGCGCTGGGTTCCGGTGCGTTAAATACAGGAAATGCAGAGATTGCAATCGCGGAGTATACGATCAATCAGCCCATGGATGAAATTCTGGGTGATCTTTATGAACGAAAGCCTGATGTGATTGGATTTTCCTGTTATATCTGGAACTGGCAGATGACAAAGGAATTGATGGTCGAGGTGAAAAAGCTCCTGCCACAGACGGACATCTTTCTGGGAGGCCCGGAGGTTTCCTATGAAGCGGAAAAGATCATGGAGCAATACGGACGTGCTAATGCAGAGACCGGAAATGGACCGGTCATCCGTGGAATTATCCTTGGAGAAGGAGAGAAAACCTTCTGTGAGCTGGTTGGGTATTATGCGCAGCGGGAATACATGAGGACAAATCAGAACGCAGGGCAGGATCACGTCATAAAAGCATATGAAAGTGAGAAGGATGGTCATCTTTTGCAGAATATCAAAGGTCTTCTGCTTAGTACCGGGTATACCGGAATGAGGGAGCCATTGTCCTTTAGTGAAATCCCGTTTTTGTATGAAGAGCAGAGGCTTTCCGGTAAGGGGCTTCAGGACTTCCGGAATAAGATTATCTATTATGAATCCAGCCGGGGATGCCCTTTCCGATGCAGTTACTGCCTTTCCTCAATTGATAAAACACTCCGGTTGCGGGATGTTAACCGGGTATTGCCTGAGTTACAGTTTTTCCTCGATTGTAAGGTGCCGCAGGTGAAATTCATTGACCGTACCTTTAATTGCAACCGGGCACATGCCATGGCAATCTGGCAGTATCTGACAGAACATGACAATGGTGTCACTAATTTTCACTTTGAGATAGCGGCAGAGCTGATTACCGAAGAGGAGTTGGAATTGTTTCAGAAGATGCGTCCCGGACTGATCCAGTTGGAAATTGGGGTACAGACCACGAATCCCAAAACGCTTAAGGCAATTCACCGGAGTGCAGATATGGCACATCTGTCGCAGATTGTAGAACGGATTCGGGCAGGTCACAATATTCATGTGCATCTGGACCTCATTGCCGGACTTCCGGAAGAGGATTATGAAAGCTTTGTACATTCTTTTAATGATGTATATGCAATGAAGCCGGAACAGCTTCAGCTTGGATTCTTAAAGGTTTTGAAGGGGACAGAGATTTCCCTGCGTAAGGAGGAATATGGTCTGGTTCACCAGAGTATTCCACCTTATGAAGTTTTGTATACGAAGTGGATTTCTTATGAGGAGATCCGTAAGTTAAAGCGTGTGGAAGAAATGGTGGAGCTTTACTATAATTCCAACCAGTTTATTCATACGCTGGCGGCGCTTGTGACACAGGTGGAGACGCCGTTTGATCTGTATGAGAAGCTGGCAGAGCATTATGAAACACATGGCTACTTCATTAATACACCGGCACGTGTGAAGCGGTATGATGTGCTTTTTGAATTTGCCTGTGGACTTGTTCCTGAACAGAAAGAACTGTTCCGGGAACTTTTGACCTATGACTTTTATTTGAGAGAAAATGCAAAGAGCCGTCCGGCCTTTTGCCGCGATCTGACGGGAGATTATGAAGTGATCCGGCAGTTTTATGAGCAGGAGGAGGCTGCGCCCCATTATCTGAAAGAGTATGCGCAATATCATGCCCGGCAGGTCATGAAGATGACGCATATGGAGATGTTTCATTATCCGGTCTGGCAGCAGGATGCGGATGAGTGGAAGCAGTTGGAACATCCGGTGATGGTATTGTATGATTATCAGAAAAGAGATCCGCTTACCGGAGACTGCGCAACTATATCTATAGAGTAAAAGAATAACTTATTAATCCCCACGGTTGAACTGTTGTTTATATCTTTGTGAGAATAAGCACATGAGTGAAAAGGAAGCTGAGAAACAGCGGTTTTACGAATGTGGTTACTTTGCCATATAAAATTGCTATTCTGTTTATGCATGGCAACAGAAAGCAATTTTGCATGGCTCTGAATAGTTACACATATATTTAAAGAGAAAGCTTATATATGGGGATTTTTATGCTGCAGGTCTTATCCAACATTTCTAATATTATGATTCCACTTATTGTATTTTATATTATTGCCTATGGACTGATGAATGGCTGTAAGGTCTATGAGGTTTTTGTAAAAGGTGCGAAAGACGGCGTAAAAACAGTGGTCGGAATTCTGCCTACACTGGTTGCACTGATGACCGCGGTCGGTATTCTCAGGGCTTCCGGCTTCTTTGATATCGTGCAGAAGGTATTTACGCCTGTCAGTGATCTGCTTGGCTTCCCTTCGGAATTATTTCCCCTTGTATTTATGAAGATGTTTTCTTCTTCCGCAGCAACGGGACTTGTGCTGGATATCTTTAAGAATTACGGAACAGATTCTTATATTGGCATGATTACTTCTATTATGATGAGCTGCACGGAAACGATTTTTTATACAATGAGTGTTTACTTTATTGCTGCCAAGGTCACGAAAACACGGTACACACTGGCAGGAGCCATGCTCTCTACTGTTGTTGGAATTGTGGCAAGCGTGATTCTGGCGGGAATGATTGTATAATTAAGAGCGAGGTTCTGTTTGTATTTGAGAGTAAATTTGTTATAATACAATTGCATACGTGAGAGGATAAGAAAGCAGAGAAGGACAAGGTGAGTAATGACCTGTCTTTTTCTATGTAGCAGGCAATATAGGCAAAAAGGAAATGAGGATATATGAAGATGGAACTTGTAAAAGGAAGACCAGAAACGAATGAAGGAAGACTCGAAAAGGAGATCCGGGTATACGATCTGCTGGATTCTCTGAATATCCCTTATGAACGGATTGACCATGAAGCAGCCGAAACGATGGAAGCCTGTGCTGAAATTGATAAGGCGCTTGCTCCGGCGGTGATCTGTAAGAATCTATTCTTATGCAATTCGCAGAAAACAAAATTTTACCTGCTGATGATTCCGGGGGACAAGCATTTCAAAACAAAGGAGATTTCCCATCAGATTAACAGCCCGCGACTTTCCTTTGCACCCGCGGAATTTATGGAGAAATATCTGGATATTACGCCCGGCTCCGTAAGCGTTATGGGATTGATGAATGATCCAGATAATCAGGTACAGCTTCTGGTTGATGAAGATGTATTAAAGGGAGAATATCTCGGATGCCATCCCTGCATCAATACCTCCAGTCTCCGTCTTAAGACGAAAGATGTATTTGAAGTGTTTACGAAGGCGGTTCACCATGACTATATCGTGGTGAAACTGACGGGAGAAGACTAAGAACAAATGTTTTGTATAGAATAGCTAAAAATAAACTTGCAAAACAAAAAATATATGTTATATTTAACGTATGGGTGTTACCAAAACGGGTAGCGGTTCGCCT
>CAVHRK010000080.1:0-15833 GCA_963638365.1 Anaerobutyricum sp.
CAGTCATGACACAAGAAAAGCTCCCTCACACGAAGGAGCTTTGTCTACAGTCTGAGGGGACATCCGTTCACCGGATGTCCCTTTCTACATAACCCCATAACCTTCTCTAAATTATTTATTCTGTCAGTAAGAATTAACCCATGGTAACAACAACGTCGTAGGTTTCTTTGCCCTTTACATAAGGGATTACGCATCCGTCGATTGCCTGACCATCTACAGTGATGCTCTTAATTCCCTTTTCAACATGATCCGGGTTCTGAACCTTGATGTTGTAGGTTCCTTCACGGAACTTACGTGTTAATTCGAAGTCACCGAAATCCTTCGGTACACAAGGATCAATGCTTAATCCGTTGTGGGTAGGATATACACCTAAGATGTACTGGGAAACATTGACAAAGGTCCATGCAGCAGTACCGGTTAACCAGCTGTTCTTTGCTTCGCCATGGAATTTCGCATCACGGCCGGCAACCATCTGGGAGTATACATAAGGCTCTGTTCTGTGGATCTCACTGAATTCTTCACAGTAAGCAGGACAGGTCTTCTGGTAGATTTCAAATGCTCTGTCACCACGTCCGATTACGGTTTCAGCGATGGAAACCCAGGGGTTGTTGTGGCAGAAGATACCGGCATTCTCTTTATATCCGGGCGGATAAGAAGAGATTTCGCCAAGCTCTAAGTGATATCTGGTATAAGCAGGCTGGAGAATCATAACACCATATTTGGTATCCAGCTTTTCCTTTACGGAATCAAGTGCCTTCTTAGCAAGACCTTCCTTTACGCCGATACCTGCTAAAGAGCAGAAGCCGTTGGATTCAATATAAATCTGTCCTTCTTCACATTCCTTGGAACCGATCTTCTGGCCGTAAGCATCGTATGCACGAACGAACCAGTCGCCATCCCAGCCATCCTTAAGAACAGCATCATACATCTTGGCAACTTCTTCTCTTGCATAATCAGCTTCCTTCTGGTCACCCATCAGTTCACAGAGCTGTGCATATTCCTCACCGTACTTAACGAACATACCTGCGATGAATACAGACTCTGCAACAGGTCCTTCGGAAGGACCAAAGGTCTGGAAGGATTCACCCGGATGCTCGGAGAAGCAGTTCAGGTTCAGACAGTCATTCCAGTCGGCACGTCCGATCAGAGGAAGATTGTGAGGACCCTTGTGATTTACGATGTAATCAAAGCTTCTCTTTAAGTGTCCCATTAAAGGAGTAGCGACGGACATATCATTATCATAAGGAACCATTTCAGTTAAAATGGTGGTATCGCCGGTTTCACGAACATAAGCGGATGTACCTGCAATCAGCCATAACGGGTCATCGTTAAATCCGGAACCAATGTCGGAGTTACCCTTCTTGGTAAGCGGCTGATACTGATGATATGCGCTACCGTCCTGGAACTGGGTAGATGCGATATCAATGATTCTTTCTCTTGCACGGTCCGGAATCAGATGCACGAAGCCGAGCAGATCCTGACAGGAGTCACGGAATCCCATTCCACGGCCGATACCGGATTCATAATAGGAAGCAGAACGTGACATGTTAAAGGTAACCATACACTGATACTGGTTCCAGATGTTAACCATACGGTCAACCTTATCGTTAGAAGACTTCACGGTGTACTTGGAAAGAAGACCCTTCCAGTATTCGTTCAGTGCTGCAAATGCTTTGTCTACATCTGCATCGGTCTTATAACGGTCAAGCATTTCGTAAGCACGCTTCTTATTTACAACACCCTTGGATTCCCACTTCTCATCTTCGGGATTCTCTATGTAGCCCAGTACGAAAACAAAGGATTTGGTTTCGCCGGGATTTAAGGTGATGTTGATCTGGTGGGAAGCGATCGGCTGCCATCCGCTTGCTACGGAATTGGTGCAGGCACCGTTCTTAACAGCGGTCGGATCATCTGTTCCGTTGTAAGCGCCAAGGAATTCATCACGGATGGTATCGAAGCCATCGATCTTCGCATTTACAGAGTAAATAGCATAGTGATTACGACGCTCTCTGTACTCGGTCTTGTGGAAAATCGTGGAATCTACGATTTCAACTTCACCGGTACTGAAGTTACGCTGGAAGTTCTTCATATCATCATCCGCATTCCATAAGCACCATTCTACATAAGAGAATAAGGACAGTGTCTTAACGGAAGAGGAGTTGTTGGTCAGCTTCACCTGATTGATCTCACAGGTATCGTTCATCGGAACAAAAGCGAGAACGGAAGCCTGTACATCATTCTTGCTGGAGATAAAGCGGCTGTAACCGATACCGTGACGGCACTCATAAGAGTCAAGATCGGTCTTGGCCGGCTTCCATCCGGGATTCCAAATGGTATCGCCATCTTTAATATAGAAGTATTTACCATTCACATCATTGGGGGTATCGTTGTAACGATAACGGGTTAAACGAAGTAACTTTGCATCCTTATAAAAGGAATAACCACCGCAGGTGTTGGATATCAGACTGAAGAAATCATTACAGCCAAGATAGTTGATCCAGGGAAGCGGTGTTTTGGGAGTGGTGATCACGTACTCACGGTTCGCGTCATCAAAATAACCAAATTTCATAGCACTTTCTCCTTACCTTATTATTAAATTAATAGTTACAATATAAAATAAACGTATCCGGGTGCTGATAAACGCACAGAAAACGTTTAAGTAACCTCTTAAGAAGAATTATACATAAAAGCCTATGCTATTGCAACAACAAAATTGTGCATTTTAGAGTAAATTTTAAATGGAAAAATCAATTTATAGTGCAAAAATATAGCTAAAAAATCTATTAAGCAAATTTTAACTTAAAATTAACTTAACGAAAGCCGGATTTTAACGAAAAGTTAAGTTGTCAATAGAAAAACCTTGGCAAATATCGCAAAAAAAGCAATAGTTTTTATGTGAAACATTGCTAAAAGTATCAATTGTGCATAAAATGTCCATGAAAAGTGTTGCAAATCTGTAAAAATTGATGTACCATAAGGATACGAAAACGATTAAGAAATCGATGAGCAGTGAAGGGATTACAGCTATGGTCTCGATGAAGGATATTTCAGCAGCCTGCGGGGTATCGATAGCAACCGTTAGTAAGGCCCTGAACGATCACAAGGATATAGGAAAAGAAACAAAAGAACATATCAGACAGGTTGCCAAGGAAATGGGTTATTCCCCCAACTCCGCAGCCAAGGCATTAAAAACAAACTGTACCAAGAATCTTGGAGTTCTCTTTGTAGATGATGCCCACAGCGGTCTGAAGCATGATTACTTTACCTATGTACTTGACAGTTTCAAAAGTACCGCGGAAGAGAAAGGGTACGACATCACTTTTATTAACAGCAACCGTTCCGGTGGAAACAAGATGTCTTATTTAGAGCATAGCCGGTATCGTGGATTTGATGGTGTGATGATTGCCTGTGTAGACTTCTACGATCCCGAAGTGGAAGAACTGGTACGAAGTGATATCCCGGTAGTGACCATCGACCATCTTTTCAATAACCGATGCGCGATTATATCCGACAACGTATCCGGAATGAGAGATCTTGTAAGATATGTTTATTCCATGGGACACCGGAGAATCGCCTACATCCATGGAGCACCGTCCTCTGTTACCCAGAGCCGGTTATCTTCTTTTTATAAGACCTGCGAGGAACTGGGAATTGATGTCCCGGCGAATTACATCGGCGAAGCACCTTACCGTGATACGAACGGCGCGTACCTGGAAACGAAGAGGCTCCTGGGACTTAAGAAAGTTCCAACCTGCATCCTTTATCCGGATGATTTTTCCTGTTTCGGAGGAATCAATGCCATCAACGAACTGGGACTTAAGATTCCCGATGATATTTCTGTAGTTGGTTATGATGGATTAAGACTTGCAAGACATTTTGAACCGAAGCTTACAACCATTATTCAGGATACCGGGAGACTGGGAAGAGAAGCAGCACTGAAGCTGATCAGTCTCATTGAGAATCCGAAGACAACCATCACGGAACAGATTACGGTTCCAGGTGTCGTGTTCGAAGGCAATTCGGTGAAACGATTATAAATAGGAAAGAAAGCATACAATCTGACAGGTTGTACATAAAATGTGATATATAAGAAGAACGGCGATGATCGATAATGATGCGTTTCTTCTATATATAAAGAAAAGCAAATCTAACGGAAAAAGGAGAGATGACTATGAAAAGCTTCTTGCATAACACGTGGAAGCACAGAGCGCACGTTGTAATGGCGTTGCCGGCATTCCTGACTTTATTCTTTATCATGTATGTCCCTATGGCTGGTCTTGTAATGGCGTTTAAGAATTTTGACTACACACTGGGTATTTGGAAGAGCCCGTGGAACGGAATTGATAACTTCAAATTCCTTCTCGCTTCCAAAGCAACCTTTGTGACGATGACGAGAAATACCCTGCTGTATTACGTTGTATTTACAGCACTGGGAACATTCCTCAATGTCGTACTGGCAATCGCCATTGATCAGTTCGTATTTAAGAAAATGGCTAAGACCATGCAGACCATTATGATTATCCCGGTATTCATTTCTTATGCAGCAGTACAGTTTATTGTATATGCATTTATCAGTACCGATACCGGTATCATCAACCATGCATTGGATACCAATATCAGATTTTATTCAACGGCTTCTTACTGGCCGGTAATCTTAACGATTGTTAAGATGTGGAACAGCGTAGGTTACGGTTCCGTATTGTATATGTCCGTATTAGCCGGTATTGATACCGAATTATACGAAGCAGCAGAAATCGATGGCGCTAACAAGTGGCAGAAGATCTGGCACATCACCATCCCGGCATTGATCCCGATGATCACCGTTATGCTGTTATTATCCGTTGGTAGCATTATGAAGTCTGATACCGGTTTGTTCTATCAGGTAACCAGAAACAGTGGTGTGCTCTACCCGACAACACAGGTTATTGACTCCTATGTATTGAATGCGATCTTTAAAAACTCTAACTTTGGATTTACGGCTGCAACCAGTTTCTTCCAGTCTATAGTAGGCTTGTTGATGATGTTGTTTGCGAATGGATTGGTTCGTAAGATTGCACCCGATAATGCATTGTTCTAAGGGAAAGGAGAATAGAAGATGAGCAAGAAAAAAGGTAATGCTGCCGATTTGGCACCATCCAGAAGAGAGAAAAAGGGAGTCGGCCAGTATATTCTCGGATTTTTCCTTTTACTGTATACACTGTTTTGCTTCCTGCCGGTATTACTGGTATTCATCGCAGCTTTCACAGATGAAACTGCAATTTTGAATAATGGTTTCAGCTACTTCCCGGAGAAGTGGTCCTTAGCAGGTGTACAATCCGTTTTGAAATATGGTCATCAGTTACTGACCTCTTATGCAGTTACAATTTTTGTTACGGTATTCGGTACCTTCTTGGGTCTGATGGTTATGAGTATGTTTGCTTACTCCATCAGTAGAAAGGATTTCCGTTTATCCAAGTTTTTATCCATTTACCTTTTGATCCCTATGCTGTTCAACGGTGGTCAGCTTTCCGGATATATTATCTTCACAAGCTACTATCATTTAAAAGACAGCTTATGGTTATTAATCCTTCCGTTGTGTGTATCTACGATGAACGTAATCATCTTAAGAACATACATCGCAAACAGTATTCCGAATGAATTGATGGAAGCTGCTATGATCGACGGTGCAGGTGAGTACAGAACATTCTTCCAGATCACCCTTCCGCTTCTTAAGCCTTCCATGGCAGCCGTAGGTTTCATGATGGCTACCGCTTACTGGAATGACTGGCAGAACGCTTTGCTTTACATTACTTCCGATAATAAGAAGCCGTTACAGCTCTTACTTGTAAGTATTCAGAAGAGTATCGAGTTCCTGCTGAATAATACGAACGTACCTGCAGCAGCGAGAGCAGCTATGGGTGGTAACATTCCGCAGTACTCTTCCACAATGGCAACGGTATTAATTGTTATTGGACCTATTATGGTGGTATATCCGTTCTTCCAGAAATATTTCATCAAAGGCTTGACAGTAGGATCTGTTAAGGGTTAATATAATATCTGATGCCCTAAAAGGACATCCCACAATTACATAACTTATTATGGTATTCCGGGTGACACCAATTCCGGTGTCACCTTTGAGAATATAAATAAAAAGGGAGGTTTTTATCAAATGAAGAAAAAACTTGTATCAGCTCTGCTGGTAGCAGCTATGGCAATTAGCACTCTTGCTGGTTGTGGAAGCAGCACCACAGAAACTCCTGCAGCAGACACAACAACAGAAGCTGCAGACACCGAAGCAGCAGACACAACAGATGATGCTGCAGCAGAAGAAACAACAACAGAAGCAGCTAGCGGTGATGTAGTAAACATCAACATCTACAGAGCAAGCTACAACGTAGCACAGCCTGACAGCGCAGAAGTAAAGGCAGTTCAGGACGCTATCAACGAGTACATCGCTGACAAGATCAATGTACAGGTTACTATCAACGATATTCCTTCAGGTGAATATGCAGATAAGGCAAACCTTGCATTAGCAAACAACGAAATCAACTTACTTTGGACAGCAAGCTGGATGGGAACCATCGGAACAAACGATCTGTACAAAGCTAACGCAGCTTATGACATCACAGATCTTTTACCTGGAACAACCCTTTACAGCGCTATGCCGGAATCTATCTGGACCGCTTCCCGTTATGATGGAAAAGATTTATTCGTTCCTGTTTACAAGGAAGCATACGAAGGATATGACTTAAAGTTCCCGGAAGCATACGCTACCGAATATGGTCTTGATACCTCTTCCATCAAGGAACTCAAAGATCTTGAGCCGTACCTTGAGTGGTGTAAGACAGAGAAGGGACTTAAGTACCCTTACCTTGTAGGTAAGACACCTATGTTCTTCAGATATTACATTGACAAGTATGACTTCTTCGATGGAGCTAACTCCTTATTCGCAGTTGATCGTGCTACTGATACCGTTATCAATCCTACTTTAACACAGGATTATGTTGATTTCACAACATTAATGTGTGAATGGGGTGAGAAGGGTTACATCTCTGAAGACGAAGTAACAAAGACAACATCTGATAGTGAAGCACAGTCTCAGAACTGGGGCGTTAACTGGTGGACATGTGTACCTGGTGACGAGTCCAACTCTGAAGGCCGTGATATGCAGGAAGAAGTATTCGTAGAAGGATTTACTGGTAAGTATGCTCATTCTACAACTACTCTTGGATCTTGCTTTGCAATTACAGCTAACTCCTCTGAAGAGCAGGCTAAGGCTTGTATCGACTTCTTAGGCTTACTGTACACAGATACTACTGTAGCTGACCTTTACACCTATGGTATTCAGGATGTAGATTACACCTTAGATGCTGACGGTAAGGTATCTCAGAACAACGAGAAGTATGGTCACTCCGCTTGGGAATCTACTTCTGTAGTTCCTCTTACACTTTGCTCTGGCGAACCTGATGACAAGGTTCAGATCTACCAGGATATGAACGGACAGGCTCAGGCTTCCTGCGCAGCTGGATTCAGATTTAACGTAGCTCCTGTTGAAGCTCAGTACGCTGCATGTACAAACGTATTCGATCAGTACGGATTCGTTCTTGAGCTTGGCGGATATCCTTCATCTGATGTTGAATCCGTTATCGCTGAGTACAACGCAGCACTTGATGAAGCTGGATACCAGGATGTACTTGCTGAGTTCTCTAAGCAGTATGAAGATTGGAAAGCTTCCAAGTAATTAAATAATACCTGAAACTTTAGGGGCATTGCGAAAGCAATGCCTCTTTTGTTGCCATGCATATGAGAAAATGATCCAGTGGATCATTTTTGAGTTCTCTAAAAAATATCATGAATAAAAAAATTAAAATCGTTCATAATACTCCTGTAACAAAAAATTATATTAAGCCGTAGATAGATCAGACGGCGGAATGTGAGGAATTATGTCTAAGAACGATTACAGTGAAAACAAGACAACCAATTCTCAGGGAAGTACTTCTTCCAAGGATTCTCAGAATTCTTCCAAGAATTCCCAGAAGAACCAGTCTACCAACAGCTCTAAGGACAAAAATACCAACAAGAGCGATTATTAAGACCAACGGAGGCGCCCTTTATGGGGCGCCTTTGTTTGGCCTTAAAAACTCTTTGTTGCCTGAAAAAGACAGGTATGTTATCCTTTGAAGAGAGTCAGACGATGCCGGTAACTGAAAGGCATGGTGATAAAGAGTAGAAACGAAGGTTGGAAAATGGAACGATTAGAATTGATTGCCCCTTGTCATTTTGGACTGGAGGCAGTTTTAAAAAGAGAAATACTGGATCTTGGATATGAGATTATCCGTGTAGAAGATGGAAGAATCCTGTTTGAAGGAGATGCAGAAGCGGTATGCCGGGCGAATATTTATCTGCGTACGGCAGAACGAATCCTGATCAAAGCCGGAGAATTTCATGCAGAAACCTTCGAGGATCTGTTCCAGGGAACGAAAGCAATTCCATGGGAGCATTACATACCGGTGAATGGTAAGTTTTATGTGACGAAAGCAGCCAGTGTGAAGAGTAAGCTGTTCAGCCCTTCGGATATTCAGTCCATTATGAAGAAGGCTATGGTGGAACGAATGAAGGAGATTCATCACATCAGTTGGTTTGCAGAGGATGGCGATCTTTTCCCAGTGCGGGCATTTCTTCATAAGGATGAGGTGCTGGTTGGGATTGATACGACCGGAGAATCCTTACATAAAAGAGGATACCGTAAACTGACCGCCAAGGCACCGATTGCCGAGAATCTGGCGGCAGCCCTGATTATGCTCACTCCATGGAGAGGAAACCGTATTCTTGTGGATCCGTTTTGTGGAAGTGGAACGTTTCCGATTGAGGCAGCGATGATGGCGGCCCATATGGCACCGGGAGTGAACCGGAGCTTCACGGCAATGACCTGGAATCATCTGATTCCGGAAAAGGAATGGACGGAAGTGCGTGAAGAAGCGAAGGAAGAGATTGACCTGAATGTGGAAACGGACATTCAGGGATATGATCTGGATGAAACGATGGTGGAGTATGCAAGGCAGAATGCACGTCTTGCAGGTGTAGATCATTTAATCCATTTCCAGAAGCGAGGAGTGGATCAGTTAAGCCATAGCAGGAAATACGGTTTTGTGATTACAAATCCTCCCTATGGAGAGCGGCTGGAAGAAAAGGAAGCGCTTTTTGATCTGTATCATACGATTGGTGAACGGTTTAAGAAGCTGGATGACTGGTCACTGTATCTGATCACTTCTTATGATAAAGCACAGGAAGCACTCGGACTTAAGGCAGATAAGAACCGTAAAATATATAATGGAATGATGAAGACCTACTTTTATCAGTTCCCCGGGCCAAAACCACCTAAGAAAAATCCCTGAGATCTATGTAGAAATCTGCAGATCTTATGTATATATGATATAAGGATCGGAAGGAAGGATTATGCAGCAGAAATTGATGAAGAAAACGACGGTGCTGGTGTGTCTGTTTTCTGTAATAGCATTAGGACTGATCATCGGGTTATCCACAACGAAGGTGGTTACCATTACAGAGGTTGCACAGGATGAAGTTGTGAGAACCAAGGATGCGATTGATCAGCAGGCTTCTTCGGCGGCTTCTGAAAATGTGCTTGTCTTTGATACGGAGGAAGCAACGGATTACCTCTGTATTCCGTTGCCGGAGGGAAGTAAGGCGGAAGAAATCACCATAGAGAATCATTATATGGATCAGGAGCTTTATGTGCTGATCCAGAATGTACAGGGGTCATTTTATGCAGAGCATGCGCTGAGAGGAAACCGGACCGGTGTAGAAGCGGGCGTTTATCACGAAACGGAGGATGGCGTTGCATTGATTTTTAATCTGGCGCAGGTTTATGAGTATCGTACGGTGTTTGAAAATAATGAGTTGTACATCAGTTTTTTAAATCCGAGGGAAATATATAATCAGATTGTTGTGATTGATCCCTCCTGTGGAGGACTGGACAGAGGCAGGGCAGGAAATGGTATTATAGAGAAGGAACTGACACTTCAGATTGCAAAGAAGCTGAAAGAAAAACTCGATGAAAGTAAGATCAAGGCATATTATACAAGAATGGACGATGTGAATCCTGGCGCAGAGCAGAGAGTAGAGCTTGCCAATGAAGTAAAAGCGGACATGTATATTGAAATATCTGTGGATAGCAGGGAAGAGGAAGCGGTATACGGAGTGAGCACGGTCTACAATGATCAGTATTTCATTCCGGGGTTTGGCAGCGTGGAGCTGGCGGATCTTCTGGAAAGGGAACTGGCATCGGAGATTAAGACCAAGGCGTTAGGGCTTGAAAAGGCGTCTGAAGAAAGCGGGCTGCGATATGCAACGGTTCCGGCTGCCGAGGTACGCGTGGGATGTCTGTCCAACAAACAGGAAGCGATCCTTTTGAAGCGTGAGGATTATATTGAAAAAATTGCAAATGGCATTTATAATGCTATTATTAGTTCATATGAGACTTATTTAACCGAAGAACACTAAATAGAGCGAGGTATGCGGAATGTCCCGTATTATTTTTGCAACAGGAAATCAGAATAAAATGAGAGAGATCCGTGAGATTATGCAGGGATTTCAGGTGAATGGAGAAGAAGTGGAGATCCTGTCCATGAAGGAAGCAGGAGTCTTTACGGATATTGTTGAGGACGGAACGACCTTTGTGGAGAATGCGTCCATTAAGGCTAGGGCTATCGCAGCTCTTGTGCCGGGTGATTTTGTCATGGCAGATGATTCGGGGCTGGAGATTGATGCCCTCAATAAAGAGCCTGGGATTTATTCTGCAAGATATCTGGGCGAGGATACCTCCTATGAGATTAAAAATGCGAACCTGATCGAACGTCTTAACAGAGTCCCGGATGAAAAGCGGACAGCGAGGTTTGTCTGTGCGATTGCAACGGTGATGCCGGATGGAACACTGCTTACGGCAGAAGGTACGATCGAAGGAAGAATCGGTTATGAAGAACGGGGAAAGAATGGTTTCGGCTATGATCCGATTTTTCTGGTTCCGCCTTATGTACAGACTTCTGCAGAACTGACCGAAGAGGAGAAGAATGCTATCAGTCACAGAGGCAATGCATTACGTTCCATGAGACAAAAGATTGAGGGGTACATGAATGAAGGTACTGATTGTAAGTGATACACATAGACAGAATGAGAATTTTATGCAGGTGGTGGACATGGAGGAGCCCGTCGATCTGCTGATTCATTGCGGAGATATTGAAGGAAGCGAGTATCTGATCAGTCAGAAGGCCGGGTGTCCTGTTTATATGGTAGCGGGAAATAACGATTTCTTTTCGGATCTGCCCAGGGAAAAGGAGTTTCAGATCGGGAAATATAAGGTATGGCTTGTTCATGGAAACACCTATGGAGTATCACTGGGAAATCAGGAACTGAAGCAGGAGGCGCGTGACAGGGGCGTGGATATTGTCATGTACGGACATACGCATAAGCCGGTTGTAGACCGGGACAAAGATCTCATTGCCATTAATCCGGGATCGCTGACCTATCCCCGCCAGGAGGGAAGAAGGCCGTCCTATATTGTGATGACGATTGAGGACGGAATCAGGCAGGATGTAAGCTTTGAGATCCGGTATCTGTAGGAATAAAAAATTATGATAAAAACCCTAAAAATTAGTTGACATTGTTTAGATGATACCATATAATATATTTTGCGTCGTGTGGTGAAGCGTTTGAACGTCTACCGGGGTGTGGCTCAGCTTGGCTAGAGCGCCTGGTTTGGGACCAGGAGGTCGCAGGTTCGAATCCTGTCACCCCGATTATATGCGGGTGTAGTTCAATGGTAGAACACCAGCCTTCCAAGCTGGATACGTGGGTTCGATTCCCATCACCCGCTTATATGTGTCCATAGCTCAGCTGGATAGAGCAACGGCCTTCTAAGCCGTGGGTCGGGGGTTCGAATCCCTTTGGGCACATTTGAGAGATGGATGAAACCTTTCTCACATATGGTGGGTATGGCGCAGTTGGTTAGCGCGCCAGATTGTGGCTCTGGAGGCCGAGGGTTCGAGTCCCTCTATCCACCTTACCCGGGGTTGTCCCAGGGGACAAGCTTGGTGAGGAACCGGTAGAGTACGGTTCGTTTAATGGGCTATCGCCAAGCGGTAAGGCACAGGGTTTTGATCCCTGCATTCGCTGGTTCGAATCCAGCTAGCCCAGCTTATAGATATGGGCCACTAGCTCAGGTGGTAGAGCACTTGACTTTTAATCAAGTTGTCCCGGGTTCGAGTCCCGGGTGGCTCATTATAAATTTTTATTCCGGCGCCGCGTATGTAGCGCCGTTTGTCATTTAAAGAAAGGATTCCTATGGAACAGAAAGAAAATAAAATGGGCGTGATGCCCGTCAACAAACTTTTAATCAGTATGTCCCTGCCAATGATGATTTCCATGCTGGTGCAGGCGCTTTATAACATCGTAGACAGCATCTTTGTATCGAGAATTGATGAAAATGCCCTGACAGCAGTTTCACTGGCTTTCCCTTTGCAGACATTGATGATTGCGTTGGGAACAGGTACGGGTGTCGGAATTAATGCTTTGTTATCGAAGTCTCTTGGCGAGAGGGATTTTGAGAAAGCAGATAAGACCGCAGAGAACGGTGTTTTCCTTGCTCTGGTAAACTATGTGGTATTCTGTTTGATCGGTCTTCTCTTAACGAAGCCCTTTTATTTAAGCCAGACAAAGGATCCCCAGATTGTAGAGTATGGGGTACAGTATTTACGGATTGTATGTTGCTGCTCCTTTGGTATGTATGCACAGTTTGTATTTGAGAGGCTTTTGCAGTCAACCGGTAAAACCGTTTATACCATGATTACGCAGAGCATTGGGGCAATTATTAATATCATTCTGGATCCCATCTTTATTTTCGGCTATTTCGGTGTGCCGAAGATGGGTGTTGCCGGTGCGGCAATTGCTACTGTAATCGGACAGATTATCGCAGGAACCATTGCCTGTATCATTAATCTTAAGGTCAATACCGAGATTCACCTTCGGATTAAGGGGTTCCGGCCGAATGGAAGAATCATCGGGATGATTTATGAAGTGGGTATTCCTTCTATTATTATGCAGTCCATCGGATCGGTCATGACCTATGGCATGAATAAGATTCTGCTTGGATTCAGTTCTACGGCAGCTGCAGTATTTGGGGTGTACTTCAAGCTCCAGAGCTTTATCTTTATGCCGGTATTCGGACTGAATAATGGCATGGTGCCGATTATCGCCTATAATTACGGTGCGGGTAAACGGGATCGAATGATGAAAACCTTAAAGCTCAGTATTCTGTATGCAGTAATCCTGATGCTGATCGGTTTCCTGGTCTTCCAGATTACACCGGACAGCTTACTTGGCCTGTTTGATGCATCAGAAACGATGCTTGCAATCGGACGCCCGGCACTCCGGATTATCAGTATCAGTTTCCTGCTTGCAGGTTTTTCGATTGTGTGTGGCTCCATGTTCCAGGCACTTGGAAATGGCGTATACAGTATGCTGGTGTCCGTGGCCAGACAGTTGATTGTACTTCTTCCCGTTGCATACCTGCTTTCCAGAACGGGGAATATCGATATGGTATGGTGGTCCTTCCCGATTGCAGAGCTGGTATCCGGCGGATTAACGGTATTCTTCCTTGTGCGGATTTATCGCAGGGTGATCGTGCATATCGGTGAAACGGCATAAAGGAGTAAGGTTGATCAGGCAGGATGAATTGTGTAAGATGAATTATGAAAATCACATTGACAGGCATCGGATGGAATGATAACATAATAAAGTTCCATCAGTTATATGCGGGTGTGGCGGAATTGGCAGACGCGCTAGATTTAGGTTCTAGTGTCCCCGACGTGCAGGTTCAAGTCCTGTCACCCGCATCATAATGCCACCGTAATTTTGATAGAATTACGGCGGCATTTTTCTAGTGCGCCCGGCGGCGCACGTTTCTAGCCGGTGAAAGTCCGGAATCCGCCCGGTAGTGGGAAGGATATAGCCGAAGGCAAGGGTGTCCATCGCGAGGTGGAATCTGAAGGAAGCCGGATGTGGGAACAGACTAACCACGGGCAAATCTCTGGTCTGACGAACAGAAATCACATATAAGGTTTCGTATGAGGGTGAGACTGCTTGACAAGCCGAAGCCCAATAACTACACGGAATCATGCGGAATAAATGTGGCAGATGGATGGAGAGAAAGAAACGTGTGGTACCCGGGGAGGTCTGTGCGGTATGCCTCGAAAGAGGTAACCACTGCCGAAAGCAGTGTTGAACGTACAGAAGTCAGCAGAGGTCATAGTAGCCGAAAGGTGAAGGACCGAATCAATGGGAGTCTTAAGTATGACCCGGAAAGGAGGAATGAGCAGATGGGTGCAGAAAACAAAGAAAGCTACTTGCAGAGAGATAGCGCGGAACGCAAAGGGCATGTAAGAGCGCATCGCTCATTCAACCGGATATGGAAAGAAAGAGACAGTGCAGAGCCGGACATCTTAGGTAAGATACTGAATAAGGATAACCTAAACAGAGCTTACAAAAGAGTAAAGGCAAACAAGGGAGCGCCGGGAGTAGATGGAATGACCATCGAAGAAGCGTTTGGGTGGCTGAAAGAACACAACCACGAACTGACAGAACGGATACGAAAGGGGCATTATACCCCATCGCCGGTCAGAAGAGTGGAGATTCCGAAGTCGGACGGTGGAGTGCGAAAGCTTGGAATTCCCACCGTCATAGACCGTATCATCCAACAGGCAATGTCACAACAGCTGATACCGATTTATGAGTCAAAGTTTTCGGATGGAAGTTTTGGATATCGTCCGGGACGGAGTGCGAAAAATGCAGTTCAGAGGATAAAGGAGTACGCAGAACAGGGATATACAAGGGCGGTGGTCCTTGACCTGTCAAAGTATTTCGATACACTGAACCATGAGATACTTGTAAACATCCTGCGCAGAGATGTAAAGGATGAACGAGTAATACAGATGATAAAGAGGTATCTAAGAAGTGGAGTGATGGAAAACGGCGTAGTGGTTGAGACAGAAGAAGGTTCACCGCAGGGAGGAAATCTTTCCCCACTGTTGGCAAATGTTTATCTCAACGAGTTTGACCAGGAATTCAACAAAAGAGGAGTACCGTGCATCCGCTATGCAGACGATATCGTACTGTTAGCAAAGAGTGAACGGGCATCTGAGAGATTGTTGGAAAGTAGTACGAAATATCTGGAAGGGACACTGAAACTTAAAGTGAACCGGGAGAAAAGTCGTACGGTCAGTGTGTTTGCGATACGAAATTTTAAGTACCTTGGTTTCTGCTTTGGGAAGAACGGAAAAGGAATTTATGTCCGTGTCCATGGAAAGTCATGGAAGAAAGCCAAGGACAACCTTCGAATGCTTACTTCCCGGAGCAGATGCGGAAGTATAATAAAGGCTATGGAACACATAAAAGAATACATGCGTGGATGGCTGAACTATTATAGTATGGCAGACATGAGAAAGAACATCGAAGTGCTGAATGGATGGCTGTATCGAAGGATACGGATGTGTATCTGGAAGCAATGGAAACTGCCGAAGACACGGAAACGTAAGCTGATAGGACTAGGAATGCCAGAATGGGTAGCGAGAGAAGGAGCCTACAGCCGAAAGTCTTACTGGAGAATGGCAGGAAGCGGTGTACTAAACAGAGCCTTAACAAAGGAAAGACTGATAAACTGGGGCTTTTATGATTTAGCCACAGCCTATCAGTCTATGCACGTCAACTATTGAAACCGCCGTGTACCGAACGGTATGCACGGTGGTGTGAGAGGACGGCGGCTAATCACCGCCTCCTACTCGATT
>CAVHRK010000081.1:0-20429 GCA_963638365.1 Anaerobutyricum sp.
AACAAATCTCAGGGATGCTCTGTCTATTAAATTCCTACAGTAAGTTTACACGATCAAACAATTTTTCCTCGTTGAAAGTCTTGTTTCTATATGCTATGATAAGAAAAATATGTGAGTCGGTTTTATTGACGAAAGGAGTGTGAATATGACCGCTAAGGAATGTATTAAAGGACGTCGCAGTATCCGCAAGTTTAAGGATCAGAAGGTATCCGAAGAGCTTCTGTCCGAGATCGTTGAAACTGCTTCTTATTCTCCAAGCTGGAAACACAGCCAGATCACCCGTTATATTGCAGTAGACGGTGAAAAGAAAGACCAGATCGCTGACAGTTGTGCAGAAATGTTTGCCAACAATGGTGTCATCATCAAAAATGCTCCCGTACTGATGGTCATTACTTATATCAAAGGCCGCAGTGGTTATGAAAGAGATGGTTCTTTCACAACATCCAAAGGAGACCGCTGGCAGATGTTCGATACCGGTATTGCTTCCCAGAGCTTCTGTCTTGCCGCATATGAACAGGGACTTGGTTCCGTGATCCTTGGTATCTTTGATGATGCGAAGGTCGCTTCCATTTTAGAACTCCCTGAGAATCAGGAAGTAGCTGCTTTAATTGCTGTCGGATATCCCGACGAAGAACCCACCGCTCCCAAACGTAAACCGGTGGAGGATTTATTATCATTTATCCATTAAACGTAAACTAAGGTCGAAGAGAAAACTCTTCGACCTTTTAATGATGTACAGGAAAAAACAAGCGACCGCACAAGCGGGCATTTGTTTTTTGTACATCATTAACGAACATGCGTCTGTCGCAAGACAGACAGAGAGTGCGAAGCACGGGCATGTGAGTCTGAGACATAAAAGAAAATATACAAGACAAAAGGAGACCCCCTATGAGACATGTAATGAGTCCACTGGATTTCAGTGTGGAAGAACTGGACCAGATCTTCAATCTGGCCAACGATATTGAACAGCACATGGACAAATACGCCCATGCCTGCGCAGGAAAGAAACTGGCAACCTGCTTTTATGAACCGAGTACCCGTACCCGGTTGAGCTTTGAATCTGCCATGTTAAACTTAGGCGGAAGCGTACTCGGATTTTCCGATGCCAACTCCTCTTCCGCTACGAAAGGAGAAAGCGTTGCGGATACCATCCGTGTCATCTCCTGCTTTGCAGACATCTGTGCCATGCGTCACCCCAAGGAAGGAGCCCCGATGGTTGCGGCAGGCCACTCTTCCATTCCGGTCATCAATGCCGGTGATGGCGGTCATCAGCATCCGACACAGACGCTCACAGACCTTCTGACCATCCGTTCCCTGAAGGGTTCAATTGGCAATTTTACCATCGGACTTTGCGGAGATCTGAAATTCGGCCGTACCGTACATTCCCTGATCCATGCACTGATGCGCTATGAAAACATCAACTTCATCTTTATCTCCCCCATGGAGCTGCGCATTCCGGATTACATTACCGATCTGCTGAAGGAAAAGAACATTCCTTATAAGGAAGTCATCAAATTAGACGATGTCATGCAGGATCTGGACATCCTTTATATGACCAGAGTACAGAAGGAGCGTTTCTTCAACGAAGAAGATTATGTCCGACTGAAAGACTTCTACATTTTGGATAAAGCAAAAATGGAGCTCGCCAAGCCCGATATGCTGGTGCTTCATCCCCTGCCCCGTGTCAATGAAATTTCTGTGGAAATTGACGATGATCCCAGAGCGGCTTATTTCAAACAGGTACAGTATGGTGTGTATGTCCGCATGGCGCTCATTCTGACATTGCTTGAAATTCATATATAAGCAACGCTATTCAGGCCCCCATTCGTAAAACAACCGCTGCTGACGCAGCTCTTGTTTTACTCATGTGCTGAAAATTTATCTATCACTCAGAAAAGAAAGGATCAAATTCATGTTAAATGTAGGAAAGATCGAAGAAGGATTTGTATTAGACCATATTAAAGCAGGCAAGAGCCTCGCAATTTACCACCATCTTCAGCTGGATAAGCTGGACTGTACCGTGGCCATCATTAAGAACGCCCGCAGTAACAAGCTTGGAAAAAAGGATATTCTGAAAGTGGAATGTGATATTGATATGTTAGACCTGGATGTTCTGGCATTCATTGATCACAACATCACCGTAAATGTCATCAAGGATGGCAAGATCGTATCCAAGAAAGATCTCCAGCTTCCAAAGGAAATCCGCAATGTCATTCACTGTAAGAACCCACGCTGCATCACTTCTATTGAGCAGGGACTTCCGCATGTATTCGTTCTGGCAGATGAAGAAAAGGAAATCTACCGCTGCAAATACTGTGAAGAAAAATATGACGGAGAAATCCGCTAAAAAAATCCCTTCTTCCCGGCTTAACCGTGCTGGGAGGAAGGGATTCTTTTATTGGATAAATCTCTATGCGACATATGATGAATCAGATTATGAATCAATGTGATCAGGGAAACAATCGAAAAGCCCAGCATTGCCGCCGCAATACTGATCATCATCTCATCCTGACTGTAATGTCTGGTAGGAAGATAAATCTTACATTTCTCTGTGATCCATGCAATCAGCAGCAGAACTCCCGCTGCCAGAACCGATTTTATAATCCATGGAAGGCGTTCGGAAGACAGATGAATGGTCGCCGTACCTAAAATTCCGATGATAAAGAAAGCAATCGTTCTTCCCATCTGCCGGAAATAATAGGTGAACTTATAGAGTTCTGTCGTTGAAACGGTGTCCTTTTCATAATATTCGGTGGCAAGCTTCTCAATCACATCACTGCCAAGCTCCGCAGAACTCGTTCCGTTCTGAAACGACAAATATGCAATTGCAGCAACCGATGCCAGAAATACCACCCAGAACAAAACTGCCCAGATAATCCGGCCCCTCTTTCTTCTCTTCATTACCTTGAAATCTCCCTGAACCATTCCCCTCATATCGTTCTTTGGTACGAAATGTTTCAAAATTATTACAATGTCCATTGCGAACATTGATTCCATTGTAAAGCTATAAAATGCTCCTGTCAATGTCACAGGAGCATTTTAAGAAAGAATTAATGATTCAAATTGTTACAATTATTTTACAGAAGCCTCTTCAAATTCCTTTACAATGGCTTCTTCCGGAGCCTTGGTTAAAAGACTTACTACAATGGTAAAAATCAGGGAAGTAATAAATGCCGGTAACAGCTCATAGATGCCAAACACACCACCAAGCGGTGCCACCAGATACTTCCATACAAATACCATCACACCACCACTGATCATTCCGGCAAGTGCACCCTGAAAATTACATCTCTTCCAGAACAGGGCGCAAAGAGTTACGGCACCAAACGCACCGCCAAATCCGGCCCATGCAAAACTTACGATACGGAATACGCTGGAATTCGGATCTCTTGCAAGAAATAATGCAACCAGACTGATTCCTACAATGGTAATTCTCGCGATTAAAAGGCTCTTCTTCTCATCCAGCTTTACCTTGAAGAAATCCTGAATGATATTCTGGGATACGGAGGATGCTGCTGCAAGCATCTGCGAGTCTGCCGTGGACATCGTTGCTGCAAGGATACCTGCAAGGATCAGACCTGCCACAATCGCAGCCAGAACACCATGCTGGCTGATTAAATGAGCAATCTTTACAATAATTTCTTCTGCACGGCTCGGAGAATCCAGGAATTCTATTGCACCTGCCGTTGTCATTCCATAGCCGACAAGCCCGATAAGAACTGCTACAAACATGGCAATGATCACCCAGACCGTTGCAATTCTTCTGGATAAAACAAGCTTCTTTTCATCTTCAATTGCCATGAAACGAACCAGGATATGCGGCATACCAAAATACCCAAGTCCCCAGGCAAGCGTCGATGCAATCGTCAGTGCACTATACGGAGTAGAGCTGTTCGTCTCCCTGACATGGGATGCAAACATGGTGAGGTATCCCGGCATCTCTTTTGCATTCGAAATGACTATGTCCATACCTCCGGCCACGTGAATGCCAAAGCCCAATACAACAACAAGCGCAATCGTCATCACAATACTCTGTACAAGGTCTGTTGTGGAAACGGCCTTGAATCCCCCCATAATCGTGTAGCCTACAATAACTACAGCTGAAATAATCATTGCTACGGTATAATCGACACCGAACAGACTGTTAAACAGGGTTCCGCATGCTTTAAAACCGGATGCGGTATAAGGAATGAAGAATACGATAATCACAAGAGCTGCAATCGCATTCAGAACATTCTTCTTATCATGGAATCTCTTGGAATAAAACTCCGGAATCGTAATGGCATTCAGATTACAGGAATACCGGCGTAGCTTTCTCGAAACCAGAAGCCAGTTTAACCAGGTTCCGATTCCAAGTCCGATTGCGGTCCAGGAGGGTTCTGCAATACCGCTGAAATAAGCAAGTCCCGGGATTCCCATCAGAAGCCAACTGCTCATATCTGAGGCTTCTGCACTCATTGCTGTAACGAATGGCCCCATCTTACGGCCACCTAAATAAAAGTCGGTGCTGTCGTTGTTGTTCTTACTGAAAATAAAGCCGATTGCCAGCATACCGAGTAAATATACCACGATGGTAGCAATCATAATAAAGGTAATTGTGTTCATATCTTCTCCTCACTTTTGTATCATTTACAGGATGCTTCTCTACATTAGCGTAGTAATGTATCACCCTATAAAGAAGAGCCTGTTATGCGCAGGCCCTTCTGCATTCTTTTCGTTCACTTGCCTTAAATGGCTGTTATTTTAAGAAGCTGAAGCTGCGGATAATCACCGGCTCCTTTGCTTCTCCCTTGCAGATGGATACGAAACAGATTATTTTCACTACCCAGAGTACGACATAAAAAATACCTGCTGCAATTGGAACGATCACGGTCCAGCAAAGAACTGCCGTTACAATTCCAACCAGTGTTTCAATCACAAGAAACTTAAGCGCCTGTCTTACATGGAATGAAACATACGGGGAATTCTGGCTGAGTAATGCAATCAGAATACCAATTACGCTCAACAGATATACCAGCATCGCAATGACCTTGTTATCGGATACATCCTTCGGATCAAATTCTGCGGTATGATCCCATTCCGGAGTAACCGGAGCTGCTGTATTATACGGGTTATTATAATTTGCACCACAATTTGCACAGAAGACAGCCTGATCTTCCATCTGGGCACCACATTTCGGACAAATTTTCATTTGTTATTTCCTCCTCATCCTTTTTCTTAACTACTATATAGCATGATCTGCCAATTCAGAACCGATAGAATGGAATTTGTATCGCCCCGAATAGATACAGTATAATACACAATACCGGATATGGCAAATCTTTTCTTACATCCTTCTATGGGGATTCGTCTATCCCCAGTTCTGCGTCAATGGCTTCTTTGGCAATCTGCCAGCCGCCCATTTCTTCATAAGCAGCATCCATCTTCTGCTTCTCCCGTGCGGCCCGCTCTGTATCTCCTACCGTGGAAAAGGCCTTATAGAAGCTCGCCGCCTCATAATACTTTGCCACTCCGTAATATTCCTTCTCTTCCGCATTTCCGGTATCCCCCGATGCCGCATTCTGGTGATAGTGATCTACCAATGGGGCATAATCCTCATACTCCACACGGCTCCTTAAGGCGTTTTCTGAAATCCGGTTGGAAAAAGCATCATGCAGATCCCCAATCATCACAACCACCGAGGCAAACAATACGATGCAGAGTACCCCGATCACACCCTTCATAATAAGAAGAATACCCTGCTGCCTTCCAATCCGCTGTTTATTCTGTAATTTTTGCGCCATAGCCCATCTCCTCATACTTCTGTTCCAGTAAAACCATTCTCTGTGCCTTGCTTAACTTCGAAAAACCTTCCGCCTCTTCCTTCGTAAGCCCCAGATAAGCCTGAAGAAGTGCTTCCACATCCTCTTCCATCCGAAGAAGCACCTGCTCGGTATACGCTTCATCGACCGGATAGGAATCCATATTTTCCCTTGCTTTTGCAAAGTTATCGCAATAGGTCGTAAGGGACTCGATGTGGCTGTCCTTCAGTGTATCCGCTTCGGCTTCGATCATTTGGAATAAATTGTCATAGATGTAAGCATAGTGGTCGGCTGCTCTCATAATAACCGCATAGCTTTCATACCCTTCGGTATATACACGGATATCATGGTCCTCACAGAAGGCATGAAATCCAAGATAATCCTCTTCATCAAGGTATTGATCCATCTTCGCGGTATATTCCCTGTGATATCTCTTCGCCTGCAGATCATGGACATTCCTCCGGATGGAATAGGTGTTCCTTGTCACAAACAATACCACAAGACAAAGCACCACCAGCACCGTAATGATGACCGCATGTGCCGTAATCTCACTATAATTCTTCGTTACCTTATAAACATCGCCCTGTGTCGTATCAAACCGGTCTTTATAGGCTTCCATGTCTTTCACATGCTGCTGCGCATGTTCATTCGGTTTTCCGCAATGCGGGCAGAAACGATCCTCTAACGATAAGTTTCCTCCACAGTATTTACAATTCACGTATTTATTTTCCTTTCATCCATTTCTTAATATAAGCTTCACAGGTTTCATATTTCGGATATCCGTAGTTGTTTTTCACTTCTTCTTCAAACATCTTAAGATCCTCCTGTGAGAAGTCCCAACGTCCCTCCAAACCGGCAAGTGCCTGTGCCCGGAAGGGTTCCAGCTGCTCCCGGTCTTCCTTAGAAAGCAGTACCGAATAGGAAATTCCTTTTAAAATCCAGTAATCATTTAAAAGCACAGTCTCCTGATACTCCTGCAGGGTTTCTCCAGCGGCTTCTCTTGAAAGACATTCTTCTACCTTATCACAGATCCCCCAGACCATCATAAAGGACCAGTGTTCCCAGTCAGACAGATAGATTCCGTCCGCAGTCCCCTGCTCAATAAAGTCATACAGCTCCGCATACTGTTCGTTCTCAAACAGTTCTTCCATCTTTGGATAATTTTCCTGTCTCCAAAGGTATTGTGCCTTCGCATCATAAGACTCTTCCCGGTTTCTCCACGCCAGAAAGCCCGCTCCAAGAAGAACTACAATCAGCGCTGCCACGACAAGCTTCATCACCCACCCGGCCCGCTTTTTAATGGCTTTCACCGTCTCCTGTTCCGGCACTGCTCCCAGATCTTCCAGATCCGTGCGGACATGCTCCAGTTTCTTTAAGTACTCCTCCTCTGCACCGGGATAATACATCGTACCGCAGTACGGACACTTTGCACTCTGTTCCTTAAACTCACCCCCACAGTTGGGGCAGATCACTTTTCCTACGTTCTCTGTCGCCATAACGGCTCTCCTTCAATTTATCTTCTTTCCTATTCTAATGGAAGCAAAATCCTCTGTCAATCACTTGCCAGGCTTCTCCCTGTCATGCTATACTTTTTTCATCGGATCAGGAATCCGATCACTACAATCAGAGGGGGTTCCATTATGGGAATGATCATTTACGGTACTCATGTATTTTCCAAACATGAGGGCTACTTCGGACCGAAGGAAGAATGTCCGGTCTGTCACAAAATTTATGCAAAGTCTTATGTCCGCTACACTTCCTGGTTCCATATAAGTTATATTCCGCTTTTCCCGGTGAAGAAGTCTTACTTCAAGATGTGTCCGATCTGTGGAAACGGTATGGACTTAAAGAATAAGGAAGCCAGAAACGAAATGGAACAGGGCAGCGATCCGAGCCAGAGCTTTGAAGTTTATGCAAAGCATATTCTTGCCAGGAAGCCCAAGGGACTTATGGCCGCTGACACCAGCTATGAAGTATGGGTAAAGGATCTTGTGAACGGAGAAGAAACCTGCATCGTTTCCGATACCTGCAAGGATGTCGTAAAGGACATTAAGAAAGAACGTGGATTAAAGAAACTGGAGATCCGTGATGTCTAAGACCCACTGATTCCGGAACCGGATTTATCTTACATAAAAATGATCCACTGGATCATTTTCTCATATGCATGGCAACATAAAGTAAGGGTGGCTGCACAGCCACCCTCTTATTTATTCAACCGATATCCAACGCCCCAGATCGTTTCCAGGATCTTGGGATTCTTACTGTCATCTTCGATCTTTTCACGGATCCGGTTGATATGCACCATGACGGTCGCACTGTCTCCCGCATAGTCATATCCCCAGATTTTTTCATATAACTGCTCTTTCGTAAAAACAATATTAGGATTTTCGGCAAGGAACTTTAATAGTTCAAATTCCCTGTTTGGGAACCGGATCTCCTCTTCTTTCTTATATACTTTCCAACTGTCCGGAAGGATCCGCACATCCCCGATCCGGATCTCGGATACCTTTTCTTTTTCCTCTTCTTTCCCGAACCTCTGGCTCATCCTGTCATACTGCCGTAGGTTCGCATTCACGCGGGCTACCAGTTCTGCCGGATCAAACGGCTTTACAATATAATCATCCGCTCCTGCCCCAAGCCCCCGGATCTTATCAATGGATTCGGTACGTGCGGTCACCATGAGAATCGGAATATCCAAGTCATCCCGAAGTTCCCTGCAGATTTCATATCCATTCTTACCCGGAAGCATCAGGTCAAGTAAGATCAGGTCAAAAGCTTCTTCTTTTACAAGATCAGGAACTTTCTTTCCGTCTGATACAATCTTCGTTTCAAATCCCGCCGACTGTAAATAAGCCTCTTCGATCATACTGATATCCGCATCATCTTCCACAATCAGAATTTTCTGTTTGTCTGGCATGTTCTTCTTCCTCACTTATAACGGGGAACGTAAGGAATACCGCAAATCCGTTTTCACTCTTTGCACTGACATATCCCCCCATTCCTTCGGTCAGATATTTCACAATATAGAGCCCCAGACCATTTCCCTTCTTCTCATTCCGGGATTCATCCCCTCGATAAAACTCATCAAAAAGAAAAGGAAGTTTTTCTTCCGGCACACCGGCTCCGTGATCCGCAAAACAGATCTGTATCTCTTCCCCGGTCTTTGTTATCGTAATACCCATCTCAAGAGGTGTCGTTCCGGCATATTTCCGGCTGTTCTCCAACAGATTATCCAGAATACGGAACAAAAGCTCCGGATCCACCATGATCTTCTCCGTAATTCCGTCCGTATCTGCAGTGAGAACCTCTTCTCCCTCTTTTAAAAGCTCCTGCTTTGCTCTTACATAATGCTTGATATAGGAAGCCACATCAAGAGGCTGCATCGAAAATTTCATATTTCCGGTCTGCAGGCTGGAAAAATAAAACAACTGATTGAGCAATATTGCCATCTCGCCGCAACGCTGATACGAAGCCTGTAAAAAGCGCTGCTGCTGTTCCGGCGATGAAGCAACGCCATCCAGAATACCCTTAATCATTCCCTGTACCGCGGTAAGGGGCGTGCGCAGGTCATGGGAGATTCCGGCAATCATATCGGTACGCGCTTTCTCATAATTCTCATTCTTTTCCTGCTCGGCTAAAAGATGATGCTGCATCTCATTAAAAGCATCACATACATTTTCAAACTCGGCACTCCCTGTATAGGTAATATCCATGGCCAGATCCTGGTCACGGATTCTCCTTGCTCCATCCGTAAGGGCATCCAATGGCTGCATCAGATACGCCGTCAGATTTTTCGTAAATAACTGGCTGACCAGCAAAAGCACGGTAATACACAGGATTCCATCCAGTGCAAACAAAAGAAAGAACACATTCTTCCGTATGGTCCAGTCTGCAATCAGCTCTTCGATCCGGTCGGAATCCATCCAGCTTTCTACCGCAGCACGGATTTCCCTTTCCATATATTCACCATAGAGTTTCACCACACCAAAATTAATGATAAAAAATAAAAGAAGTGTCACACATACCATCCAGGTATTTGACCAGAAAATTCTTCGTTTTACGGTATTTTTTTTCTTATTATCCATTTCTTAGTCCTCAGATTCCGGAATATTTTCTATATGCTTTATCATACTACATTTTCTGTCTTCTGATAACTGCTTCTTCCTGTTGTTCGCTTTTTTCCTTCAAAATCTGCATACCGATCACCAAAACGATACCGGCTACACAGGGAATCAACTGAAAGTTTGAAATATTCATGGCACTCTGCGGCACATCCAGCGTAGTCGGTCCCTGGATAATGGCATAAAAAGAACCAAGCATCATTCCAAGAATCGCATAAACCGATTGCATACGGAACTTTTCAAGGCACATCTCAATTCCTTTGACGACCGTGGCTGCTCCGGTCAATATTCCGCATCCGAAAAAGATCAGTGCCGGAATATAAGCAAGTTCAAAGGATAAAACACCTTTCACTGCGGTAATCACCGGAATGTATGCTCCAAAAATCAGCAATAAGGTAGAGCCTGAAATTCCCGGCAGGAACATCGCTGATATTGCTACCATACCAATGAAAAACAACCGGATTCCGAGTCCGATCGAAAAATGGGAGAGATCCATCGAGCTTGCACCAACCAGACCATTCAGCATGGTAATTCCGGCAACAACAACGATTCCTCCAATACAAAACGGCATCCCTTTCTGCCAGTTGATAAGTGTTTGTTTTTCCTCACGGACAATGAGTGGAATGGATCCCGCAATAAATCCGATAAATAACGAACTTACCGCATAAATATGACTTTCAAATAAGGAGGACAATACCAAAACAGCAAGTCCCATACCAATGATCCAGCCAATCCCCAGTTTCACCAGATACTTAAGTGCCTCTTTCTTTTCTTCCCACCTTCCAAAGACCACATCATGAATAGAACCGATAAACCGGTCGTAAAATCCCAAAATAAAGGCAACCGTTCCTCCTGATACCCCGGGAACGCTGTCTGCCAGTGCCATACTGAAACCATGAATTCCTTCTTTTAACATTATAAAAACCTCCTGTTTTCTTACTGTAGCTATTGTATCCAGCCACTTTAAACAAACAGGAGGTTTTTTTCTAAACAATTTCTAAACAAATTGTTTTATTCGGCATTCTGCTCCATCTCACCCTGAATTTCATCTTCGGTTGCAGCCATTGCCTGTAACGTCTTTGTAAGAAGTTCATCCAGTTCCCATCCAAGCTGATCTGCACCGCGTTCGATTACCTCACGGGAACAGCCTGCCGCAAAGCCTTTACTCTTATACTTTTTCTTTAAGGATTTTAATTCCATATCCTTCGTGCTCCTGGAAGGACGCATCAGGGCAGCCGCCCAGATGAGACCGGTCAGCTCATCCGCTGCAAACAGTACCTTCTCCATTTCATGCTCCGGTGCCACATCAAGAGTCGTGCCGCACTCTATGGTAATGCCATAGCCGTGGGATACCACGCCGTGAATCACTTCTTCCGATGCGCCGCACTCTCTTAACATTTCGGGTGCTTTGAGGCAGTGCTCCGCCGGATATAATTCAAAATCTATGTCATGCAGAAGTCCTACGATTCCCCAGAATTCTGCTTCCTCTCCATATCCCAATTCCTGTGCGTACCATTTCATAACCGCCTCCACCGTAAAGGCATGCTGGATACGAAACGGATCCTTATTATATTTCTTTAATAAAGCAAGTGCTTCTTCTCTCGTAATTCCTGCTTTCATGTTCTGTTCTCCTCTTGGGTTACTGTTCACTCCTACCTCATTTCAGTAACGATCTTTTCTTTATTCTGCATCATTCGTATCTTCTCCAGATCGTTAGATCAGTTTCATCAACTTGCACTTCTCAATTCCTGCACTCCAGAACTCTTCGAGTGGGAGATTCCGGATCTGGCAGACGATACTGGAATTCATCGCACCATGCCCGACAATCAGGACATCCTTTCCCTCCTGCAATGCCGGTTCCACGACTTCCTTTAAAAAGGATCCCGTCCTTGCAAACAGCTCCTCAAAGCTCTCTGCTCCTTCGGGCGCCACATAGTGCGGTGGATCTTTAAACAGAGTATACACCGGACTGTCCGGATTTTCAAAAATATTTTCACTTCCTTCGCATATGCCGAAGCTCATTTCCTTAAGACGGTCATCCAAAAGAATGGGAAGATCTCTTCCTTTTAAAACAATCTCTGCCGTCTCACGCGCCCGGATCAGCGGGGAACAGAAACAGACGTCAAACGGAATGTCCCGATAACGTTCCGCCGCTTCCTGTGCCATATGGCGTCCTGCTTCGTTTAGTGGAATATCTGTTCGTCCCTGTAATTTACAGGCATCGTTCCAATCGGTCCTGCCGTGCCGCATAATATAAAGCATGAAAATCTCCTCCTGCATTCTTTCGTTCTTAATCATTCTACCTCTCTTTTACGACAAAAACAAGGATGCCTGTATGAACAGACACCCCTGCTTTGAATAAATAAGTGGAAACTATTCAGAGCCATGCAAATTTGCTTTCTGTGGATGCTTGCATCTAAACTGAATAGTTGAAAAAACCTAATGACAATTACTTCTTAATATTGAAGGCTCCGATTCCCGGATATACCGCGCTGTCGCCAAGTTCTTCTTCAATACGGAGTAACTGGTTGTACTTTGCAACTCTTTCAGAACGGCTCGGTGCACCGGTCTTGATCTGGCAGGTATTCAATGCAACGGCAAGATCCGCGATGGTCGTATCTGCGGTTTCACCGGAACGATGGGATGCAATTGCGGTGTAGCCTGCTTTGTGAGCCATCTTGATTGCTTCAAGTGTTTCAGATACGGAACCGATCTGATTTAACTTAATCAGAATACTGTTACCACAGCCAAGTTCAATACCCTTGGACAAACGTTCGGTATTCGTAACAAAGAGGTCATCTCCGACAAGCTGTACCTTATGTCCAAGCTCTCTGGTAAGCTTCTGCCAGCCTTCCCAGTCCTCTTCATCCAATGCATCTTCAATGGAGATGATCGGGTATTTATCAACGAGCTGTTTCCAGTGCTCGATTAAGCCTTCGGAAGTAAATTTCGTTCCTGCCTTGGGAAGAATGTATTCTCCCTTTACGGATCCCTTCCACTCACTGGAAGCGGCATCCATGGCAATCATGAAATCCTTGCCCGGTTCATATCCGGCATTCTTTACGGCCTCCAGAATATACTGGATTGCTTCTTCATCACTTGCAAGGTTCGGTGCGAAACCACCTTCATCACCTACGGATGTTGCAAGTCCTTTGGACTTTAATAATGCAGCAAGTGCATGGAACACTTCTGCACACCAGCGAAGCGCTTCTTTGAAGCTCGGAGCACCGACCGGCATAATCATAAATTCCTGAACATCTACGGTATTGGCTGCATGAGCGCCGCCATTTAAAATATTCATCATCGGAACCGGAAGACGATTTCCGGAAATACCACCGAGGAAACGGTAGAGAGGAATATCCAGTGCCTGGGATGCTGCTCTTGCTGCTGCAATAGAAACTGCAAGGATTGCATTGGCTCCCAAATTGGATTTGTCCTTTGTACCATCTGCTTTGATCACGGCCTGATCAATTGCATAAATATCGCTGGCATCCATTCCGGTAATGGTGTTGGCAATCACGGTGTTGATGTTCTCAACTGCCTTTGTTACACCCTTTCCTAAATATCTGCTCTTATCGCCGTCTCTTAATTCCAAAGCTTCGAATTCACCGGTAGATGCTCCACTCGGTGCAGTACCTCTTGCGGTTGTTCCGTCTACTAAGGTAACCTCTGCCTCTACAGTAGGATTTCCTCTTGAGTCAAGAATCTCTCTTCCAATTACTTTTTCAATCTCTAAATAGTTCATTTACCTGCATCTCCTTTACGATGAACTTCCCTATATAGATGTCCTGCAAGTGTGCGTCTTGCAGGACATCCTCGTTACCATAAAGTACTTATAGCACCGAAAGGGTTTCACATGATTTATTCATTAGTTAGTCACATCTAACTACGAATAAATTATCATACTTTGCATGGTAAATCAATATCTGTTTTTGAGAATGATTATCACTTTGAGTTTTTTACTGATTACTTTAACTGTAATCCATCCTTAAATGCATGTCCTACCTTACTGCCAAGTCCGATATAGGTGTTGTTCACCGGATCATAGGTGATCGGCTTTAACTTCGAAGGATCGATCTTTCCATCGGTCAGAATGCTTTCCTCGGCATTGACATTCACGATTTCTCCGACCAGAATTCCATCCTCAAAACTCTTTACCTTACATTCCAGTGCCATGGGAAGCTCATCAATCAACGGTGCATTCACGAACTCCGATTTTGTTGCATGAAAGCCGGACTTTGCAAACTTGTCCGGAACCTTGGCTGCGGATTCCACGCCGACATAATCACAGGAAACAACGGTATCCTCGGTTCCGATGCTGACAGTAAATGCTCCGGTCTTTGCAAGGTTATCGGTTGTCTTATGCTGGGACATGCTGATGGATATTTCATTCATATCGGTAATGATTCCCCATGCGGCATTCATTGCATCCGGTACTCCATTTTCATCATAGGTTGCTACAATCAGAACCGGCATCGGATACATAACCGGCTTTGCTCCAAAATTTACTCTGCTCATTGTGTTAAACTCCTTTCAGAATATTATTGGTTGTTTCTATATAACATATAACTCAATGGATAAAATTTGTAAATATAAACTCCGTGGCTTAAGCATTCTTTGACATATTGATCTACTAAATTCCAGTGTAAAGTATAAGAAAAAGAGACTCCGAAAAGAAGTCTCTCTTGGTTAATCAGTCTAAACCCAAAGGTTATTATTTCTATTAGCTAGTTCTTCTATTCCCATATATCTCTCAAAAATCTAACAGATTCCGCTGCATCCTGATCTAATTTTTCATCTGAACAATTTTGAGATAAATCATGCCATATGCGAATTTCTTTTCCTATTGTTCCACCCATTCGTACAAAGGGTTCCATCACAACAGAACCTGTATATCCAATATCATGCAGCGCCTCTCCAATCTCGTCCCACGGAATACGTCCTTCCCGAAATGGCGGCCTTCTATTTGCTTCTCCTAAATGAAGATGCCCCAGATACTCCCCCGCCATGCGTATGGCATCGCCAAAGGAATCTTCTTCAATATTCATATGGAAAGTATCTAACATCACTTTGACATTTGACCGGTCAATTTTTGACACAAAATCCACAGCCTCTTCACAAGTATTTAGCATATATCCTTCAAAACGATTCAGCACTTCCATTCCCAGCGTAATTTCATATTCCGCTGCCATATCCGCAAGCACTCGAATATTCTCAATTCCTCTTTTCATATCTTCTGTTTTATTAAGCGGTAAGGAATAATCTACCGGCCAATAAGAATACAGACTTCCTCCAAGCTGTTTAATTCCGGCAATATTCATTTTTTGAAAAGTCTTTTCAAATTTATCAAAAGCAGCTTTTACAATCATCGGATCTTTGCCAGAAATGTTATGTACTGAATCATTTCCATATCCACCTGTCAGAATTATCCCTTCTGCATCAGCCTCTTCTTTTAACTGACACAGATATTCATCTTCTGTATTAGAAAAATTATGACATGCTACTTCTAAGATATCAAACCCTAATTTTTTAACCTTCTGTATATATGGGATAAAATCTCCACCCCATTCCTTTTCCCAGTAAGCATAATATATACCATATAACATGTATCATCCACCTTTCCAATTACTTTATACGGCATCAGATGTTCCAATAGCCTCACATACATTGAGCATACCAATTCCTATCAAACCTTCTAAGGCTGCTCCATAAGCCGCCTCCTCCTTTTGTGCCGCCAAACGCAACGGCATACGGAACTGCCGGCTCACAACATTCTGTAAATAGCTATTTCTGCGAAGACCATTTCCTGATGCGATTATCAATTTTTTTCCATTCGAAACTTCTTTCCCCATCTTTTCATACATCTGGTATAATTCATCTGCCATTCCCTCCAGGACCCCCACTGTCAAGGCTTCCGGCGTAAAATTATCTGCTCCAACATTTCTAATAATTCCACGTAACTCCGGCTGTTCTCTTGTCCCGGAAAATCTTGTATCTATGATCAGTTTTTCTTTCTTTGAATTTTCAGTCTTTGCTGATTCTTCTAATAGGCGGCCCATCATCTCATAAATATCTTTTTCCTTCTCTCCTAATGCTATGGCACACTTCTCAAAAAATTGTTCCAAGATCGCATATGCTCTTCCTCCGCACAATGAAGAACCGGAAAGAATATATCCACCTCTGATAAATGGTCTTGTTTCAATTTCTTCCGCTATATAATAATGATCAGAATACGCAGAAACCTGTCCTCCAGTTCCCATATTCACCAAAATATCCTCTCTGACATTTCTAACAGCTCCCAGAAAACTTGCCTGGTTATCACCTATTGCAACACATACCGGAATATTTCTATATGTTCCTATTATTTCAAAATCTTCTGTCACTTTGGGAAGAACTTCTATATCTAAATTTAATTTATGAAAGACATCTTCTTTAAACATGTTATTCTTCACATCGAAAAGCCCCAGACTTGCTGCATTGCTGCTATGAGTTAATGGATTTTCACTTCCTGTCAGCACCATTCCCAAATAATCCGCAATGGTGCACAATCCAACTGCCGATGTTGATATCTGTTCCGTAATGTCATTGTAATAATGTGTTACCAGACCATATCCTGTATAAATTTTTGTTTTACTGATTTCTTCTATAATCTCACAGCAATTTCTTCCATTTCGACATTTTTGATTTCCTCTTCCATCCTGCCATGTATACAAGGGACTTACATGTTTCCCGTGACTATCTACATAAACTATTCCATGCATTTGTCCTGTTAATCCAATTACGCCAATATCTTTACATCCGTATAAAATATCATTTAACAGGTTAATAACTTTATGCGTAATTATAGCCGGATCCTGAATCTTCTCCCAAGATACACCAGTTTCAATAAAGCCTGGATTATCAATGGTACAGGATTTTATAATTTCTCTGGTATGGCCATCCACAACTACAATACTAATAGTCGTCGTTCCGATATCTATTCCCAATGCTTTCATTTTTCTTTTCCTTTGTTATCAGTCATCCTTTATTTTTTAGGAATAAAGCAGTATAATATGCCTTTTTTAATGCCTTCTATACAAATTTATTGTTTGTGGTATCAAATTGCACTTAAATTCGTACAGAAGGCATCTTATTTATTTTCTATACATCATGTTTGTACTACGATCCAAATTATGGCCAATGATCCGGATTTTTATTTATGTTCCCAAAATATCACGATAATGTCTAAAGAGATTTTCTCCATTTACAGATTTCGATACCCAGTGTTTCCCCTCAGGAGTTGGTCTGTAATCGATATATCCCTGGAACAATCTGCTATCCAAATCAACATTAACATTTCCTTTCTCATACTCAACCACATCATCATAAAATACTGATAATGTTGGCGATGGATCATGAAATCCTACACCATCAACGCTTTGGAACCAGATCCGTGCCATATCCATCATTGGAGCCGTTTTTTCACAATCAAATATCCTAAAAAATTCATCAGGCTTCAAAACTATTTTCCTTGTAAGATCATATCCAACAGAATGATGCTCCTTTATCGGTGCGCGGTATACTATGCTTGTTGCATGGGGATCCACAGATGCATTCATATCACATATTCCTAAATATATATATCTAATTCTTTCACTATTTATAAATGCGCTCAAAGGATTATCCGGAATTGCCCCTTCAATATTAGAAAACTGTCCACACATAAGATATAAGCCTTTAAGTAATTTAGGAATTTCCGGATCAACGGAAAACAGTAATGCAATATTGGTCATCGGTCCTACCGCAATTAATGTAACTTCTCCCGGGTTTTCCCGAATTGTTTTTCTTAGAAATTCTATTGCATATCCTTTACGGAATTCCTTCTGATGCGGCCATTTGCTCAACACTTCTTTCTGTGGTGCATAGCATTCTATTTGATCTACCACCAAACAGCCATCCGGTCCGGGATATATTGGTATATCCGGTCTATTGGCATGCAAACATAACATACTTGCCAATTTCGCCCGTTCCTCTGCTTCACCAGTACACGTAGTAATTCCTAATAATTCACACCTTGGTTCATTTAATAAAAAAGTAAGCGCTAATGCATCATCAATATCGGTTCCTATATCGGTATCAAATAAAATTTTTAACTTATCCATGGCATTTCTCCTATAAAATCGGCAATTTTTCAAGTTTCATCAGATTTTTCATATTCAGCTTAGTCTACCGGATTTAGTTCTATTGCCTTCCTCATTTCTTCAGCTGCTGCCTTAATTCCATCCTGCGCATTCATTTCATTTGCATAAATAGATGACATATATCTGTCAAAAATAGTAGACATATCAACATATGCCGGTGATGCCTGAAGACATCTTGCTCCATCCTTTGGAATGTCCATAAAAAGTTCTTCATAATTCACAACGTAGTCAAAGTTCTTTGCCATCTCTTTCATGCATGAATATCTGCCCGGTACGGCATCAAGTCCAAAAAACTCGGACTCATAAAATTTACTGGAACACCATAATGCAAATTCACAAGCTTCATCATAATATTCTGTGGTTGCCGATACACCTGCACATCCAGGAGCATAAAGTGTTGTTGAGTCATACTTGGACGGCACGCGTACCACTGCCAAATCTTTGAAATCACTAGCTGCATATGTTGCTACATCCCACTTACCACTACAAGTCATAGCGATATTACCATTCATTAAAAGCTGCGCGTTATTAATGGATGCATCCGGGACCGGTGCATAACCATCCACATAGACCATATCCTGAAACATCTGCGCTAATTCTAATGATTTATCACTATCGAAGGTTACCTGCGTCTGATCATCACTTAAATATGATGTGCCATAATTATTTAGCCACTGTTGATACAGGAAGTAACCTTGTGGTATTCCAAATCCATACTGTGTGGTTACCCCATCTTCCTTAATTGTTAATTTTTCACAATAATCCATAAATGTATCAAAATCCCAATTCACATCCGGGATCTCAAGTCCTGCATCTGCCAAAAGTTTAGTGTTAAGCCAAATAACAGAGCTTCCCCAGCCCCAACCAACACCATAAATGTCATCGCCATCTTTATATGCATCAATCAGTGCCGGAATAGTGTCCTCTACAATTTCATTATATACTTCCGGATGTGAATCTAAATATTGATTCATTGGTTGACATAATCCCATTTTCTTAAGACTGGAATAGCCTTCTATAGCCATTGTAAATACATCTGGTGCCGTACCTGATGCCTGCATGGTCTGCAGTTTTGTAAAATAATCATTCCATCCTGATTCAGAATCCGCAGTAATTAAAACAAGTTCTACATCTACATTAGGATGTTCCGCTTCATATTCCGCCAGTATTGTATCATTAAACCAGTCAATTCCGCCTGACGACTCTGAAATATATCCAGAGTTAACTCCAAAGCGAAGATGTATTTTTCCGTCATCTGTTGCTACAGAATCAGAATTTTGTTTCGTGTCCACTTTTTCTTTTGATGAACACCCTGATAATAAAACTGCCAGTAAGGATACAACAAGAACTGAGGATAATATAACTTTTAATCTTTTCATTTTTTCTCTCCTTTTTGTTTATTTTTTATACCGTTGTACAAGAGTGATTTGACCGTACCATCATTTTCTAACTTTTAATACCAGATATCATAACACCTCCCATCAAATGTTTTTGCCCCACAACATAAATCATTAATGGTACTATCAATGCCAAAATCACGCCTGCCATTACCAAAGAAAGATTAGTGGCTCCCATGTTTCCTTTCAACAACGTCAGCCCCAAAGGCAATGTCATTTTTGAGTTTGTTGAAATAAAAATCATAGGACCAAAGAAGTTGTTCCATGTAGAAATAAAATGCATAAATGTAACAACTAAAATGGGTGCTTTCGACATCGGAATGATAACATGACTCAAGACCTGTATTTTGCTTGCGCCATCCAAATAAGCGGCTTCATCATAACTTTTAGGAATAGTCAGCATAAACTGCCGCAGTAAAAATACCCCTAACGGATAATAAGTCTGTGTTACGATTAATGACCACAATGTGTCTATTAAATTAAGACGGCTTAATGTCATAAAATTTGGAATAACAATAGATTGAGAAGGGATCATTAGTCCCGACAATAAAATAACAAAAAGTATATTTTTAAATTTAAAATTAATACGTGAAAACGCGTATGCAGCAAGGCACGATACAATGAGCTGTATCACAAGTGCAGAAGTAGAAACAATAAAACTATTTTTCACAAAATCAAAATAGTTCAACTTCTGAATTACATCAATATAATTCTGCCATTTGAATTCTGTAACAAAAAAACTTGGTGGCAGGGCAAAGGATTCTGCCGGTGCTCTATGTGAAGTAGCAAACATCCACAAAAATGGCAAAATCATAAAAGCAGAAACTAAAAACATAATTATATTTCGTATTAGCGCTGAAAGCTTTTTCATTTTCTTCTCTCTATTCTTTCTTATTTATTTTGCACAAAAAAGCTTGTATTTTAGCCATT
>CAVHRK010000082.1:0-6183 GCA_963638365.1 Anaerobutyricum sp.
AAGTCATTAAGTACAGGTATGCAAAAAATGCGTCAGAAAATTTTAGAATCGGGAAAAGTAGAGAATTTAGTTACTACTGCGGATATTTTGTTTTCAAGTTCTTCTGCTGCAGCTGATTTTATACTTGGATATAGTGTGAGTGGACCTCAAACATGGAAAACAAAAGATGGACGCACACTGAAAGACATTGAAAACAGTCAGACAAATGAATGATAAAGAAATTACGAATAAGGACAAGGTTTATCGTTTGGCACTTGAAGGACAGAAGGTTGAGACTGCAAAAGATACTGTCAAAGCTCCGTATAGAAGAACGCACATTTTATATGAACACATGTAAGCAGGAGGTTTAAAATTATGGACAAACAGCTAATATTTGATATGATTCTAACAATTACAAATATACTCTTTTTACTTGCAATCTGTGGAGCCTTTGTGTATGTGCTAAGACTTGTTATCAAAGCTCTGAAAAAGTACATTTCTTAGGAACACAAGCGCAGTAAAGCAAACTCTCTTTTCTGGCATCAGGCTCGCAAGAGCTTCATGTGTCTAGGATTCTCATTTTATTTCACAACAAAAAGAGGTCAATTCACAACATCACAGATAGCGATTACAGGCACTTTTCCGATATAATAGACAGGAGTTGATATAGATGAGCGGGGAAGTGACAAGATGCAAATAGCAATCTGTGATGATGAAAAGGCGATAGTGCAGATATTGGAAGAAAAGGTAAAGAAATTATTGCCGGGTGCAGAGATAGAAACCTATTTATCTGGGGATGAACTGATCGCAAGCGGTTGCAGGCCGGATCTTCTTTTTCTGGATATTCAGATGCCGGGAATGGATGGAATGGAAACGGCAAGGCTCTTACGACAGAAAAATGAAAACATGGTATTGATCTTTGTAACGGCCATAGAAGAATATGTTTTTCAGGCATTTGATGTTGCTGCATTTCATTACCTGGTAAAACCATTTTCGAATGAAAAATTCGAAGAGGTTGTGAATCGTGCAGTCAGAGCCATTGAAGAACATTCGCAAAAGAAACCGGATGAAAAATACATCATGATACAGTCTAAGGGAAGCCATATGAAAGTGTTTCTGAAGGACATTGTGTATGCCGAGGTATATAACCGGAAGGTTGTGATCCATACGAGAAACACAGAGATTGAATATTATGGAAAATTGCAGAAGCTGAGTGAACTTGCAGGGGCAGATTTTTTCCGTACCCACAGAGCCTACCTTGTGCATTTCAAATATGTTCAAAAATATGATGCAAACCTTGTAACGATGGAAAATGGAACGGCATTGATTGCAAAACAGAATTATCCGGAGTTTGTAAAGCAATATCTGAAATATAACCAGAGGAAAGGAAAAGAAATCGGATGAGCCTCATAGAAAAATGCTGGATGGTTACCTCTAAGACCTCTGTTATGATATTGCTTGTGGTTACGGGAATCTGTTTTGGCAGATTTGTCGCCCCTTATATGAAAAAGAAGAAAGCGGCTGTTGCGGTTAGTATTGCTTATATTGCGGTCATGCTGGTACTGTATGTTATTCCACCACAGCTTGACAATTTTTCTGCATACCTGATTGGAGTTGTGGCAGCGTTTCTTGTGATGTATGCAGAGGACAGAAGAAACCTGTATCAGAAAATATTTCTGGCAATTACGTTCTTTTCCATCCGCTGGCTGGCGGCTGCAATGGCAGTGAGCCTTGCTGACCCCATTACGAAAACACTGATCTTTCGGGAGATGGAGGAGGGAAAAGAATGGCTGCAGTATGGACTCTATGTTGGAACCAGAGTTTTGGATATCGTGCTGTGCGTTGGTTTTATGATAGCTGCAACAGAGCTGATTAACAAAGCATATGGATACAAAAAGGATGAGATGAGCGTCAGGGAGATGGCAATGCTGATCATCCCTTCGCTTGCAGGCGTCACCGGGTATGGTATTTTGCAATATTATCTCACCGTATATGAAAAAGATACCGGAAAGCGCCTGCTTGATGTTTATGGATTTTATGGGGCCTTAAGCTTTTTACACGATCTGATTTCCCTCATTGCGATTCTTGTTGTGATCGTCATGTTCCAGAACTGGAAGGAGACGCAGGAAGAACAGCGGGGACAGGAGCTTGTATTAAATCAGATCTGTGACATGAAAAAGCACATTGAAGAAGTGGAAAAGCTGTATCAGGATATCCGGGCTTTGCGTCATGATATGGGAAATCATATACAGACACTGGAACATCTCATGGCGCAGCATCATACGGATGATGCCGCAGAATATCTGGAGCATTTGAAAAAAGAATGGGATCAGGTATCTCCGGAAATAAAGACAGGAAGTCCGGTGATCGATGTCATTTTGATGGAAAAGCAGAGAGAATCAGAAGAAAAGCAGATCCGCTTTTTATCCGATTTTCATTATCCGGAGCATACGAAGTTAAATGTATTTGACTTAAGTGTGATCCTGAATAATGCTTTGAATAATTGTATGGAGAATGTGAGCGGAGATGATCCGTATATCAGCATTTCTTCTTTTCGGGAAAACAGTATTTTTCTGATAACCGTAAAGAACCGTTTTCAGGGGCAGCTTCATTGGGGTGATGACGATTTGCCGGAAACGACCAAAGCTGGGAAAGGGCATGGAATTGGTCTGAATAATATCCGCAGGGTTGCCCGGATGTATATGGGTGATATATCCCTGGAACAGGAGAATGGGGAAGTAATACTAAGTATTCTGATGCAGTTAGAATAAATGGATATGATTTGCGCTGCGGTAGCCTAAAAGAAATTTGCAGACCGCTTCACAACGAAAAAAGGGTGGTTCACAACATCGCTGTTTATTTGGAAGAACGATATGCCGAAGGAAAAGGAAAGAGAAATCATGTTATCAGATTTTCGGGAAACGGATTTCAAAGGATCAGTTCAAGGAGGACAGCGAAATGATGAAAATTAATGGATTTAACGGAACGAATACGCAGACAGGAACAATGGTAATGACACAGGCGAATGACGCTGTAAGTAAAAACATTCAGAATCAGATTGCCAATGCACAACAGAAATTGCAGGATTTATCATCGAATGAAGAAATGTCATTAGAGGATAAGCAGAAGAAACGTCAGGAAATACAGCAGGAGATTGCGAATCTTAATCAGCAGTTAAGGCAGCATCAGATAGAACAGAGAAAGGAACAGCAGAATAAAAAATCCTCCTCTGTGGATGAAATGGTGGCTGGTCCTCAAAAAGCAACTGCAAAGAAAGGCACAGGATTGTCACAGGCAAGTATGCAGGCTATGATCTCTGCGGACTCTTCCATGGAGCAGGCGAGGGTACAGGGCAGTATGGCAAAACAGCTGGAAGGACGGGCCGGTGTGCTTGAGTCAGAAATCAGGCAGGATGCAGGAAGTGGGAATACGGAAAAGAAAGAAGAGGAACTGGCAGATCTGCGGGAAAAGGCACAGGCCGCAACCGAGGCACAGATGTCTGCCCTTTCCGATGCGAATAAGTCCATGGAAGAAGCAGCAAAGGCAGACAATCGTACACAGGAAACCGAAGCAAAGAAAAATCCATCTCAAAAAGAAGAAAAGACACAGGGAAATGCAGATGCTTCTACCATAACGGGGCAGGTAATCTATAAACCGATCGATCTCCGTTTATAGATCGGGAGAAAGTATCGGAACCAAGCAGCAGAACGATTAAGTAATATGGATGGGGCTTCCCGGAGAACCGGAAAGCCCCTTTCTTATACAGAAGGTACTTCATAGCTGACGTCTACTTCACTCCACTGGATCCAGATCGAGGACCTTGCGCCTCCATTAGAGAGGAAAGAACGGATCTCACACAGAGACCAGAGCTTTGTGACCGGATCCTGCTGACGGATCTTAATACTGTGTGATTCCTGTGACTGGGTATATACCAGATCATCAAGGACGAGCCGGGTAGATACGGTCGTATTGTTAAAGGTCTGTGATTCGATGGAACTGGCGTTGTAAATTGTGATCCGACGTATATCGGTAAGGACAGGAACGGCGGTATCTTTAGCAGCTACGCTGATACGGATCGAGGAGGTAGAGGTATTCTGATAGGTCAGAATCAAGTCTCTTAATGGGATATTCAGAGTGCTTCCGGAAGCGGAGAGATCTACATGATACTCATCCAGAGACTTAAACAGATTCGGTGTTGTGATGTCTTCATCAGAGGTTTTGAAATTCAGTTTGTAGGTGAGAGGAGTATCTTCTACAACTGTGATGACAGGCGTTTCACCGGCATCCCCTTTTGGCCCTGGAATACCCTGATCGCCTTTCTCACCGGTATCTCCCTTTTCACCCTGTGGACCGGGGTCCCCAGTGTCGCCTTTGGGTCCTTGAATGCCCTGTTCGCCTCTTTCGCCGGTATCTCCCTTTTCACCCTGAGGGCCGGTCTCGCCGGTGTCACCTTTGGGTCCGGGAACACCGGGTTCTCCTTGCGGACCGGCAGGTCCTTCGGGTCCGGGGATGCCTTGTTCCCCCTGTGGGCCTGGACAGCCTTTGTCTCCCGGGACTCCCTGTGGCCCAAGTTCTCCTTGCGGTCCCTGTATTCCGGCAGGGCCTTGTTCTCCGACCGGACCGCGGTCACCCTTTTCTCCACGATCACCTTTCGGACCCGGAGGGCCCATAGGCCCAGGATCTCCCTGAGGTCCGATTGGTCCTTTGTCACCTTTTGGCCCGATTGGCCCGGGATTCCCTTGAATTCCCTGCGGTCCAATATCACCGGTATCGCCCTTTGGCCCGATATCGCCACGGACTCCCTGTGGTCCTCTTGGTCCCATCGGCCCAGCTGCACCACGAGGTCCTACAGGACCGGGACAACCGGTATCCCCTTTTATGCCGCGGGGGCCCATTGGTCCCTGCTCTCCACGGGGACCCTGTTCCCCTCTTGGTCCTTCCGGTCCCATTGGTCCGGGTGGTCCCTGAATGGTTACATAGGTGCCACAGGATCCACAACCATTACAACAATTTGCAGGTCTGTTATTGTTATTTTGACAATTCATAAAAATTCCTCACATAAATTTGTGCTTACTTTATATTATGTAGAAATGTCGGATCGGAGCGGAAAATGTTGATTTATTTCACTTTTGGATGAAAATTAATATTCTAGGGAGGGAGAAAATGATATACTGATAGTACATAACTTCATGCGTAATGAATTTAAGAAATTATCCCAAAAGTATGGAGTAGAAATACGAAACAGAGGACCACAGAATGAAATCATGTAAACCAGACAAAAATATCCAGGTACAGAAAATCAAAATTGACACAGGTCACCGGAAGATCCCGGTCCTTATTCTGACACCGAAGCAGCAGGAAGGACAGAAAATAGAACCACGCACCTGTGTACTGTGGCTTCATGGCGGTGGTTACATTGCCGGCATGAAGGAGATGGTGTACATGTCAAGGGCCGTAGATCTGGTTAAAAAGTTCGGAGTTATGGTGATCGCACCGGGATACCGTCTGGCGTTTCAGGCGCCTTACCCGGCAGCCATTGAGGACTGTTATGAAGCCCTGCTGTATGTCAAAAGAAATGCAAAGCGGCTTGGCATCAGGGAAAATCAGATTATGGTCGGTGGAGAGAGTGCAGGCGGAGGTCTGTGTGCTGCCTTATGTATGATGGCACGGGACAAGGGAGAAGTGAAGATTGCCTATCAGATGCCGCTTTATCCGATGATGGACAACTTTGATACAGAATCTTCCAAAAACAATCATGGAAGAGTATGGAATACATGGAAAAATCATTTCGCATGGCGAATTTATCTCAGGAAAAATGCGAAAAAGGAAGTATCACCTTATGCGGCAGCAGCCAGACAGACAAATTATGAAGGACTGCCGCCGGCGTACACTTTTGTCGGGACGGGAGAGCCGTTTTATTGTGAAACCTTGCAGTATATAGAGAACCTAAGAAAATGTGGAATCGAGGCAGAGGTTACCGTCTATGAATCGGATATGCATGCCTTTGACATGATGGATCCGGAAAGCGAATTGGCGAAACAGGCAGCAGAACAGTTTGATGCACATTTTGCAAAGGCATGGAATAAGTATTTCACATAAAAAGAAGGCGATACTTTCCTTTTGCAGAGGGAGGTATCGCCTTCTTTGATACTGTGCGCCTAGCGGCGCACGGTTCTAACGGGTCAAAGTCCCGAATCCGCCCGG
>CAVHRK010000083.1:0-18397 GCA_963638365.1 Anaerobutyricum sp.
ACCGGGCGGATTCCGGACTTTCACCGGCTAGAAACGTGCGCCGCCGGGCGCACTTAAAAAAGGACCACAATCCAAAGATTGCGGTCCTTTTCTTATTTGATGTTAAATCTGCTTTGCCTTTCCATTTCCCAGATACTTAATAACCAGTAAGGTTACAACCAGCAGAACCATACCGATAGGAAGCACGATCCATGCAGTTCTCACAAAACCTGCAATAATATAGGTTACGAAAGATACTGCTGCGACCAGAATAGCATACGGAAGCTGTGTCGAAACATGATTTACATGGTCACACTGTGCACCGGCACTTGCCATGATGGTTGTGTCGGAAATCGGTGAGCAATGGTCACCGCAAACTGCACCTGCCATACATGCAGAAATGGAGATAATCATTAATTTGGGATCGGAGTTTGCAAATACGGCAACCACAATCGGAATAAGGATACCAAAGGTTCCCCATGATGTACCGGTTGCAAAAGCAAGGAAGCACCCAATCAGGAAGATAATTGCAGGGAGCAGACTCATAAAGCTTCCTGCTACAGACTGTACTGCATTGGCCACAAATTCTGCGGCTCCAAGACTGTCCGTCATAGCCTTCAGTGTCCACGCAAAGGTCAGGATCAGAATTGCCGGAACCATTGCCTTAAAGCCCTCCGGAAGACATGCCATACAATCCTTAAAGGACATAACACGGCGGATCATATAAATAATCACAATGATAATCAGTGCACAGATACTTCCCATACCAAGTCCGACAGAAGCATCGGAATTGGAGAATGCTTCTACAAGGTTCGCACCTCCAAAGAATCCACCGGTATAAATCATGCCGATGACACAACAGATAATCAGGGTAATAATCGGAATTACCAGATCAATTACTTTTCCCTTTTCATTCACCGGAGCAATCGCCTGGTCCTCCTGACGTCCGGAAGTAAAGAGATCTCCCTTTAATGCATTTTCTTCATGTTTCTTCATCGGGCCAAAATCAATATGTAAAAGTACAATGAGGAACATCATTAAAATAGTAAGTAAAGCATAATAATTATACGGAATAGCACGAAGGAAAATTGAAAATCCGTCTTCTCCTTCCACAAAGCCCGCAACTGCTGCTGCCCAGGATGAAATCGGGGCAATGATACATACAGGCGCTGCCGTTGCATCAATCAGATAGGCCAGCTTTGCGCGGGACACCTTGTGTTCATCCGTAACCGGCTTCATAACACTACCCACAGTAAGGCAGTTAAAATAGTCATCAATAAAAATCAGAATACCGAGCGCGATCGTCATAATCTGTGCACCGGCTCTTGATTTAATCTTCTTCTTCGCATAATGTCCGAATGCGGCAGATCCTCCCGCCTTATTCATCAATGCGACAATCGCACCCAGAATAACAAGGAAAATCAAAATACCTACATTATAACTGTCTGACAGAACGCCTACGAATCCATCATTGAAAATGTGTGTGATGGTTCCTTCAAAAGAAAATCCGGAATACAACAGGCCTCCAACCAGAATACCTACAAACAGAGAGCTGTACACCTCTTTGGTGATGAGGGCAAGTGCAATCGCTACAACCGGCGGTACAAGAGCCCAGAAAGTTGCATAAAAATCCATTTTAATGACTCCTTTCGTATAAAATCGACAACTTATTGTATCATGGTATACAATGTTTGACAAGAACGAACTCAAAAAATACTTTACACTACAAAAAGAGACTTCTGCAACTGCAAAAGCCTCTTTTCTACTAAACCGCCTTTTTCTTTTTCTTACGGCCATGAATTCCTATGATCAGCACGAAGATCACCACAAGGCATACACCGGCAAGTATTGCAATCAATACAACCGGTACCGGTTCTTCCGGACGGTCCACACAGGTAAAGGTGAACGTACCCTCTTCACATTCAAATACCAGATATCTGCCATCCTGTTCCGTTTCTACCGGGACAAAGGTCTTATCCTTGTAAATCTCAATCGAAGGATTCTCCATTTCAAGGGAAGCATCCGGCAGGAACCGGTATAGATGCTTTCCGATATCCGATGTTTCGAGACGTACCTGATAGCTTTCCGCCTTGGTTTCTGCATCCTCCGGATAAAGCTCAACCTTCTTGATCTCTAAAGTATCATCCGTATCAAAGGTTCCTTCGGCTAAAAGCTTGGGAAGCTTCGCGCCGTCAAGCTCTGCCTCCAGTGTCGTAATATATTCAGTATATACGGCTTCGATCGTCTGGTCAAAGGTAATGTTCTCCTGAGAGAAATCCTCCCACACACCGGAATATCCATCCTTCTGCGGAACTTCCGGAAGCTTCGTAATATCAAAGCTTTCTCCGTAGTTAATGGTGATCCGGTCTACCTGCGAATCATCCGCCATAAAGGTCAGATGGATCGACCGGAACGCATCCGGCATATCCGGAAGCTCTAAAAACTCATCATAGGAAACCGGCTGCGCCTCACCTGCAAGACTGATTCCGTCAATTCCGGGAGGACATCCTTCTACAAAGTAGTTGTTCTCTACCGTTCCGGAATCATCAATCTGTCCGGCGATGGATCCTAAATAATAAGTGCCGTCCTGAATTTCCACCATACTGTAGCAGTCCGTGATCGTTTTTCCGTTTCCGGCAATACCACCAATCTGATTATCTCCGGAGAGTGCACACTTGGCGCTGCTCTGCCGGATCGTTCCCATGCTTTCTCCGGCAATACCGCCAACCTTATCCTCATCACTGGATACGCTGCCGGTATTCATACTGGAAATAATACTTCCGAGAGTCATTTCACCGACAATACCACCGGCACACTCTTTCTTTCCTTCTACCTTTCCACTGTTCAGGCACTCACGGATGACAATTCGCTCCTTGTACTTGACATTCAGTGTCGTATTATCGGAGGAAAGATTTAAGTCATCCTCCGGATCAAGATTGTTTTCCCGGGACATCGTTCCGGCAATACCGCCGACATTGAGGTCACCGCTGATCTTTCCGTAATTGGTGCAGCTCAGCACCTTGCCTTCGGTATCCTTAACCGTATCATCATCGGATACATCCATAAAAATTTCATCCGTTTCGGGTGTATCGGTGTCGGTAATGATATTTGTAATCACCTGAATTTCATCATTAATTGCCTGTAAATCATCCAGAAGAAGCTGATTGTAATCATCCGACATATGATTTAATGTCCGTGTCTGGTCTAAAATATTGGTAAAACTGCTGCTTAATGAATTACGTGCCGACTCAACCCGGATACGAACCCGATCTGCCTGGTTTCGAACCTCTCCTTCGGCATCGGAAATCACCTGATTTGCATTTTCATATGCCTTTTGCTGTGTTTCATTAATTTCGTTTTCCACAGCATCCCAGTCGATCTGATCCCAGAAATTATACGTTGGAAAATCATAACCGCCACTCGGTGTCGGAATCGCAGGAAGAGAGGGAAATTCATTATTGTTATTATTGTTATTGTTATTATTATCATCCTGATTTTCCTGCGGCTGCGTCACATTTCCGGTTTCAGGTACGTTTTGTGAAGGTTCCGAGAGTCTATGCGGAATCTGATAAGTAATTGTCTGTCCTTCTGTTCCTCCGATTCCAGACTCCCCACCGTTTCCAGAGCCTGTACCGCCACTTTCACCAGTTCCGGTTTCTCCGGCTCCACTTTCTCCGGCTTCGCTTCCTCCGTTTCCGGTTTCTCCGGCTCCACTTCCTTCACCCTCCGGATTCTTCGATGGTGTAGGAGTTGATGCAGGAGTTGAAGGGGTAGGGGTAGCCGTAGGGCTTGGCGTTTCTGTTGGCCGGATACTGATACTCGGTGAAGGTAAATTCTTCATAAATTCAAGTGATACCGGATCAGGCGATTTAAGTTCCGTAATAGAAAAGGAATTGGCTAAATCTCCATATGAACTGCTTACATCAGACATAATATTATTTACCGCATTCTGTGCACCTTCTACCGCATTAAGCAATTCATCAATCTGTGCCGACAAGGCAGAAGACATATCACTGGCATCATTATCCATTTTAGTCACCAGATCATGTAATACCGGGAATTCCCTGGACAACTTTTCCATGGTATCCTCTTCATATTCCATCCGGCTGCTCGGCTCCATCTGTCCGGCAATTCCACCGACATCCTTACGTCCGTTCAGCCGCCCGTGGTTCTCGCAGCTCATAATAAAGCCGGTCTGACTTCCTGCAATACCACCAATGTTATAACCGACATGCTGATATCCCACACTGCCGTTGTTGGTACTATAAAGAATGACACCTTCATTGGAACCGGCAATTCCACCGATATCTGTTACGGAAGCTGCATTCTCCGTGCTTAAAATCTCCTCCAGAGTAAGAGACTGAATATCAATTTTATTATCCTTGGCGTTGGTATTTACCAGTGCATTATTTGTACAGCCGGTAATACCACCCTTATTCGTTCCAACTAAGCCCCCGATACGGTGATTTCCGGAAACCATGCCATCTACCGTGCTGTCTTCAATAATTCCGCTTACTTCATTAATTCCGACCAGAAGCCCGGCATCATTGTTTACATTCATCGTACCATTGACGCTGCATCCACTGATGAGGCCTTTGTTCTGCCCCGCCAGAATACCAATACCGGAATGTCCTGTGCCTGCTGTGGCATCCATCTGGATGTTCAGATTCCATACCTGTCCGGTCTCCTGAATATATCGGAAAAACCCAATGTTATTACTGGTTCCTTCGATTACAAAGCCCTTAATGGTGTGTCCCTGTCCCAGGAAGATTCCACCAAAGGTGGGAATTAGGGTAATTCCTTCACTCGTAAAATCAAGATCCGCATCCAGAATCACCACTTTATCCCTTGACCAGGTATCCAGCGTACAATTCTTTGCAAGCTCCTTAAGATCTTCATTGCTGCGGATCCAGATTACCTGATCTTCGTCATAGGTAAGTGTTCCATCCTGCTCCTGTGCATCCTGCAGATGCTCCATCACTTCATCAGTTCCATTATCATTGTCTTCGTTAACTGCCTCTGCACGGGCACTTAAGGTTACCCGTAAGGAGGGAAGGACCAGTGCAGCAATCAGGCAAACAACCAGTGTTCTTTTCTTAAACTTCTTCATCTTCTGCACTTCCTTTCTCTTCTTTATTTTGTTCTCCGGAATCCGCATGATCGCTTGTCTCGTCATCCTTCTGCGGCAGCCCCGGCGGATCCTTTTCTTCAATAGCTGATACCTCTACGGCATCCGCCCCGGGATCATCGGTATCGCTCACACTCTCTGCCCCACCGGTAATCAGTGTAACATTCATATCACCGCGTACAAAACCGGAAAAATTACCATCCAGGGTACCGTTTACCTGTCCGCGGATCAGACCATTCACACGGGTAAGACCGGTAAAGTTCTGCGGAGTGAGGTTAATTTTACCTTTCAGTTCAAAGCTTGTTTTCTCAATAATAATATCACCTACAACCAGAATCTGCGGTAATACTGCAAGTACGAGCACGATCGAAATAATCGTACCACGGCTTAAGCAGCTTCCAATGGATGCAATAATAGGGTTCGTTGTCAACATCTGGATCAATGCACCGGCAACCGCCAGAATCGTTCCTGATGTAAAGATGGTCGGGAACGCTTCATTCAATGCAGCCACAATTGCCTGCTTCGGTTTCATTCTCGTCTTCAAATCGGAATAATGGCTCGAAATAACGATTGCGTAGTCAATATTGGCACCCATCTGAATGGAATTAACGATCAGGTAACTTAAGAAGTACAGCGGAGACTTCTGTAAGTACGGCATGGAGAAGTTAATCCAGATACTACCCTGGATAACGATAATCAGCAGCACCGGAAGTCCTGCGGACTTAAAGGTAAACAGCAGGACAATAATAACGAATAATGCAGATAACACACTGATGATGATATTATCGGTTCCAAAGGATGAAGACAGATCAAAGTCACTGGTGGAGTTACCTACAATATAGGAATCATCGAGATCATAATATTTCGCAATGTCCTGATGCATCGTTTCAAGGAATGCAAAGGTTTCTTCACTTTCTTCCGGAAGATTTAAGTATACAACCATACGGGAATAATCGTCGGTCTTTAACTGTAGCTTTGCTTTTTCTAACTGGTCAAACAGATCATCGAGGGTGTCCTGTACCTCACCATCCAGGGTAATGTTATCCTCTTCCATCTGATCCTTGAGAAACATAAACATATCAAACAGAGGCACCTGATAATTTTCGATGCCATTCACAATCTTACCATACTGGTTTTCATTAACTGCGTATGCCGAATACAGGAGATTTGCAATCTCGTATTCCACACCGGCAAGCTCGGAAAACTCTCTCGGATTCAATGCATCCGTCAGCACATAGCCGTCCATGGCTTCAATGTTGCCAAGTCCCATCGCAGATTTTACTTCTTCATGCTGCTCCAGGGTTTTCAGAAGTTTTTCTTCCTTCTGATAATTTCCGGCCGGTACAATCACGGCAACCATGTTACTTGTACCGAAGGTATTTTTGATTTTCTGATAAGCAATCTGGCTTTCACTCTGCTTGGCGGTTGTCAGATCCGTATAACTGTAGCAGTACGGACAGTTATTGGAAAAATAAAATGCGACAACTACGATTGCCAGGAAGATCGGCGGCACAATAAATCTCGTAAACACATCGAATTTACCGATTGCGGTAATCTTCGGAATCAGGTTTTTATGTTTCGTCTTATCAATTAATTTACTAAACAGCACAAGAAGTCCGGGCATCAGGGTGAACACGGACAACAGGCTTAACATAATCGCTTTAATCAGGACGATGGATAAGTCCATACCAATTTTAAAATGCATGAATGCAAGAGCACCCAGACCGGATATGGTCGTAAGGGAAGAAGCCGAAATTTCCGGAATGGCCTTACTTAACGCTGCAATACAGGCTTCCCGCGTATCCAGTGTCTGATGCTCATCCGAAAAACGGTGGCACAGAATAATCGCATAATCAATTGCGAGCGCCAGCTGCAACACGACCGTAACCGAATTGGAAATAAAGGAAATCGTTCCACACAGGAAGTTTGTTCCCATATTCAGGATTGCTGCCATACCAAAGGTCATAATCAGTACCGGAACCTCGGCGTAGGAACGGGATGTCAATGTCAGTACAATGACAATAATGACCGCCGCAATGATAACAATGACCTGCATTTCCGCTGCCAGATCTCCCGCGGTATCGTCGCCGACCTCGGTATCATAATACACATCATAGTCTGCCAGCAGTTCCTTCATCCGGTCCATTGCCTGCAAACTGATATCATCGGTTGATGTCCCGTCAAAGGTCACATCAAACAGGGCACTTGAATCGTGATAATGATCTTCCGTATGATCAATTTCCGCACTCGCAACACCCTCGATTCCCTCAATATCCTCCTGCAGCTCCAGCGCATGCTCGTAAGAAATATTGGAAATCATCACCTTCGCCGTTCCATAGGTGACAAACTGTTCATCCATCACCGTGAGGCCACGCCTCGTCTCGGTGCTGTCCGGCAGGTATTTCGTGATATCATTTTCAACCTTAACCCAGTTTGTTGAGAAAATACAGAACACCAGGGCGAAGATATAAAGAAGGAAAAACAGGTTTCGTTTGTCTACAATAAAGGTTGCCAGCTTTTCCATTGGAGTTGCTTTCGTTTCATTCATCGTTTCATTCATATGCGTATCTTTTCCTAACCATTCCTCAAATTCAGGATCATATGTCCATACTGTTTTATTATAAATGCATTATGATTTTTTTTCATCAAAAAAGCAATAGACAAACCTGTAATTTTGTCCAATAAATTTCAAAAACAGATTAGCTTGTCAGAAATTGGGGAAAGTATTATACTAAGTAGGTTAAAACCTATGAATGAATAAGAAGTAAGGAGGAAATACGCATGGCTAATATTACTAAGGATATGACCATCGGAGAAATTTTAAGAACAAATCCCAATGTAGCGCCGATTCTTATGGAAGCAGGAATGCACTGTTTAGGCTGTCCTTCCGCACAGGGCGAAAGCCTCGAAGAGGCTGCTATGGTTCATGGCATGGACATCGAAGCATTAATGGAACAGATTGCTGCATTATAATTGAGAAGATTTCTCATATGCATGGCAAATAAAATGCCCCTGCGGTTCCGGTCAGTTGGAATTGCAGGGGTTTTTATAAAATGGTCTTTCCTTTGTCTTTCTTCTATTTTACTTTCAGCGATTCCTTATACGCCTTTTTATTCTCGTACATCCTGCTGTCGGCAAGCTGTGCACATGCTGCAAGTGACATGTCGGAGCTCTTGCTTACACAACAATAGCCTACACTAGCATGTACGGGATAAGGCTTCGGATTACGGTTCTGTTCCTCTTCAAGAAGTTTATACAGTTCCCTTACAAACTGCTCCTCGCGTCCTTCCTTATCATAATAAAGAAGAACCATGAACTCATCTCCCCCCGTCCTGGCACAGATCTCATTCTCCTGTACCAGTTCTGCCAGCACCACAGAAAGCCGTGATAATGCCGCATCGCCTTCTGCATGTCCGAAATTATCATTAATATATTTCAGCCCGTCCATATCAATACTTACAATGGTAAAATGACGGTTTTCTTCTTTGCTCCTGCTATACAGAATCCGCAGATAATGCTCATAGCCGCGCCGGTTATAGAGTCCTGTCAGGGAATCCCTGCGGTACAGATTCCGAAACTGTTCAAGGTCTGCAATCTCCTTCTGTGCGGCACTGTTCTCCATGGCAAGTGCAAGTGCCATCATGTACGCCTGTACAAAGGAAGTCGGCCACTCCGATTCCCCGACCACCAACACCAGATACCCAAAGATCCGGTTCTTGAAATGAATCGGAAATACGATCATGCTTTGTCCCTGCACGGCATTGTTAACCAGCGTGGGAAGCAGCATTCCACGTGGAAAGACCTCATGATAGTCCTTGGATGGTCTGCCTTTGATAAAGATCTTGCGCAAAATCATATTTTCTGTAAAAGCTCCGGGCAGCTGAGTATTCTCTCCATTTTCCGGTTCCTCACATAAACAAAGGTATCCCCTGTCACATCCCAGATTCCCGAAGTAACGCTCGGTCACCTTCAGATAATCCTCTTCCCGGAAAGCTTCCTGATAATCTGCGTTTAAAAAGAGAGACTGATTATAAATTCCTGTCGCGACATCCAGTTTATTATGCATCCGCCGCCAGCTATGGCTCTCCGCTGCCTGTTCATGACAGCCGCAGCTTTGCCGGAAGCACAGCGTAGGAACAAAAGTTGTAGCAGGCTCAGGTGTTTCTCCCTGCAACACCTCTTCGATAATCCGTACGGCTCTCTTTCCCATTTCATCAAACGGAACCTTCGCCGTGGTAAGCGATGGATGATACTCCCTGCCCTCTGTAACATCATCATACCCGGACACACACACATCCTCCGGAATCCGAATCCCCCGATGCTGTAATTCCTCACACACGGAAAGCGCCATATAATCATTCGAGCAGATAATCGCCTGTGGGTAATTTCCGGGTTCTCTCCCCTGAAGAAACCAGTCTACTGCTTCCTTACCCTTCTCACGCCAGTAATCCCCAAAGAAAACCATATGATCGGTAACTTCAATTCCTTCCTCACGCATCACATCCAGATAACCCTGATAACGCTTTCTGGCATCCAGCCGGTCAAAGGCTCCGGTCATAAAGCAGATATCCCGAAACTTGTGGAATTGCGTAAAATGCCGGATCATGTTCCGGATCGCTTCTCCTTCGTCCATCACCACACGGTAAAATCCCTCTCTTGCCACGCGCAGATAAACTACCGGGCAGTCCGCGTTTTTCTTTAGATATTCATATATTTCATTTTCCATTCCGGGCACATCAAACGTATCTTCACCAACAATGATCCCATCGAGTTGTGTAAGATCCGGCAGATACATGATACCACGCTCGCCTTCCGCATATAACACCTTATCCCCGTATGCCCCGAAATTGGCAAAACAAAACACCGTATAACCCAGTTCATTTGCCTCTTTAAAAATGGCCTGCAGAACATCCTTCTGATAATCCCGCGTAATATCCCCCATGAAAACACCTATTTTTTTCATAGCTATGTCTCCCTGAATTTCCAGTATGTACCTTCTTGTTGTATTGTACCATATTCTTTCCTGTTTTTCTCTCCCAAGTGATAAATTTTGGCAATAAATTTTTGTCAAAAAACACGCTTAGATCTTGTAAATATGCCTCATTTATATTACAATATAGACGATTGATAAAGAATTATCAATCACAGGTTTATGTATTTTATGAAGGAGGTTTTTACCATGGCATATGTAATTGGTGATTCTTGCATCCAGTGCGGATCTTGTGCAGGTCAGTGTCCTGTAGGTGCTATTTCTGAAGGAGATGGCAAGTTCGAAATCAATGCAGATACATGTATCAGCTGTGGTTCCTGCGCAGGCGGATGCCCCGTAGGTGCTATTTCTGAGGAATAAGATTTCTTACGAATGAAAGAGGAGGCAGATCCGTACTGGATTCGCCTCCTGTTTTATTTTGAATTTCATGTCCCGTCCTATTACTTTTCAACTTTCTGTTTGCTCATATTTTTAATTTTAGTAAAAATAGAGGATTTTTGCTTGATACTGTAATTTCGCAACATGTTATCCAGTTTCTTGTAATGCTCCTCATTCCGGGCATCACGGTCTGCCTCACGTTCGTCATCCTTTTCTTCCTGCATCCGGAACTGGTAATCCAGCTCCTTCAAAATACTGCTTTTTACTTCCTGTATAATCTCCTGACAGATGTCCTGATTATTGCTCTGTACCGCATCGGCAATCATGCTGTGCAATAACTGCTGCAGGCGCATACTCTTCTCTGCCTTTGTCTCTTCGACAGGCAGTACCTCCCCATTATGTACCATCAATACATGGCGTTTTCCCATATCCTCTGCTTCTTTCCTGCTCAGGCTTTCCTGCGGAAGCTCCGAAACCGGCTCCGTCTGCCCCTGCTCCTGCCTTTCCCTTGCCAGCAGATTGCGGATGGCCTTGAGTTGTAACCCCTGCTCCTTCAGATCCTTCACTCTCTGGAAAAGCTTAATATCCTCTTCCGTATAAAACCGGTGTCCCATCTCGTTACGTTTGACCGGAAGCTTTAACTCTTCCTCCCAGTAACGTAATACATGTGCCTCCACCTTGACATTTTTTGCTGCGTCGGAAATCATATAGATTTTTTCTGTCTGCATTCTTTTTTCCTCCTTCTATACACATTACCAGCTGCACTAAATTCGCACTTCGCTTATGCTCGTTCTCATTAAGTGCACTGGTATCGTTCGCACTAAGTTCATGCTTCGCTCTTCGGCTCGCATTTACTAAGTGCTCTACATAAAAAGGACAGGCTGATTCCAGCTTGTCCTCTTTCGTAATCGTTTTGATTTTATTAACTTCTCTCCAGATTAGCAAATTTGGTGTAATCCGGTAACCATACCAACTCCACGGTTCCGATCGGACCGTTTCTCTGCTTGGCTATGATGATTTCTGCAATCCCCTTCTTCTCCGTGTCATGATTATAATAATCGTCACGGTAAATGAACATGACAACGTCCGCATCCTGCTCGATCGCTCCGGATTCACGAAGGTCTGAAAGCATCGGCCGGTGATCCGGTCTTTGTTCTACAGCCCGGCTCAACTGGGACAGTGCAATAACCGGCACGTGCAACTCTCTTGCAAGCGCCTTTAACGAACGGGAAATATCGGAGATTTCCTGTTGTCTGGATTCTGAGCCACGTCCGGAACCTGACATCAACTGCAGGTAGTCAATGATAATAATCTTTAAATCATGCTCTAACTTATATTTACGGCATTTGGAACGAAGTTCCGAAATGCTGATACCCGGCGTGTCATCAATAATCAGATTGGATTTTCCGATCACACCGGCACTTTCAATCAGCTTCTCCCACTCTGCATCGGACAAATTACCGGTACGCAGATGCTGGGAATCCACTCTGGACTCTAAGGAAAACAGACGGTTTACAAGCTGTTCCTTACTCATTTCCAGACTGAATATGGCAACGGTATAATTCTCTTTAAACGCCATATGCTCTGCAATATTCAGAACGAACGCCGTTTTACCCATGGAAGGTCTGGCCGCAACCAGTATCAGGTCTGACGGCTGCATTCCTGCCGTACGAAAATCCAGATCCAGGAACCCTGTTGCAAGACCGGTGACATTTCCGCTATTTTTGGAAGCCTGCTCGATCTTGTCCAACGCATTCATAACAACCTGCCGGATCGGCACGAATTCTCCGGTGTTCCGCTTCTGTACCAGTTCAAACACCCGCTTCTCCGTATCTTCCAGAATCGTTTCGAGATTCTCTTTTCCGGTATAACAGGTGTTCGCGATTTCCTCATTTAAACGGATCAGCTTCCGCAAGGTTGCCTTCTCTGCTACGATATTGGCATAGTATCTGACATTCGCCGATGTAAAATTGGCATTCAGCAGATCCTTTAAGAATTCCAGACTGCTGACCTCCGGCGGTACATCCTTTTCCTTCAGCTTATCCGACAGTGTAACGACATCTACCGGCTTTCCTTCATCATTCAGTTCTACCATGGCATCAAATACGACGCCGTATTGTCTGCTGTAAAAGTCATCCCCACTGATGATTTCCGAAGTAACGGTAATCGCTTCCCGATCCATGATCATCGCCCCGATTACGGACTGCTCTGCTTCGATACTGTGTGGAAGAACACGTTTTAACAGCGCTTCTTCTGCTGCTGGCATGTTAACTCTCCTGGTAACTGTTTCAAATCTTTAACGACCTTATGCTTCCTGCACCTTAACCTTCAGGGTTCCGGTTACCTTCGGATGAAGCTTTACCGATACTTCATAAACTCCAAAGCTCTTAATGGGTTCCAGAAGAATGATTTTCTTCTTATCAATTTCCTTGCCGCACTGTTCTTTATACGCTGTCGCAATTTCTTTCGAGGAAACGGAACCAAAGGTTCTTCCGCCTTCTCCTGCCTTGATGGAAACAACCACATGATCGTTCTCCATGTCCTTTGCAAATGCCTGTGCAGCTTCCAGATGCTCCTTAGCCACCTTTTCTTCATTGGCCTTCTGAAGCTTCAAATCGTTCATATTCTTACCGGTTGCTTCTACTCCAAGCTTCTTCGGAAGCACAAAGTTTCTTGCATAACCGTCATTTACGTTAACAATCTCACCCTTTTTTCCAAGGCTCTTTACATCTTCCAATAAAATAACTTTCATTTCTGTATACTCCCTTCTTTAGTCTACAACCAGATCTCCGTTGTCAATCATCTTATCCAATGTGCCTTTCAGAATACCGATGGCTTCCGGAATGGATACTCCCTCCAGCTGGCATCCCGCAATATTCAGATGACCGCCGCCGCCCATCTTTTCCATGATGATCTGAACATTGACTTCATCAATCGAACGGGCACTGATAAAGATCTGATTCTGGTATTCGGTCATAATAAAGCTGGCCTTAACACCTTTAATATTCAGCAGCTCATTCGCTGCCTGCGCTCCGACAACCGTCGGGCTCTCTAAATGCTCGCTGCTGCAGGTAGAAATCGCATATGCATTGCGGTAAATCTCTGCCTGACTGACCGCATCTGCTTTCGCCTTATACTGAATTGCATCCTCACGGAACAGCTTGCGCACACGGGTCACATCTGCACCGTTACGCCGAAGGAACGCAGCCGCCTCGAAGGTACGGACACCGGTCTTTGCCATAAAGTTCTGTGTATCAATCATAATACCGGAATACATACAGTCTGCCTCTTCCGGCGTTATATGAATCGTCTCTCCAATGTATTGCAGAATCTCGGAAACCATTTCACAGGCAGAAGACGCATACGCTTCTACATAGGATAGGGTTGCATTTTCAATACTCTCAGCTCCCTGCCGGTGATGATCCAGTACTACAATCGACTTACACATCCGAAGCAGTTCCGGGCACTCGGTGATACTCGGCTTATTCACATCCACAACCACAAGGACTGTATTGCTTCCTGCGATTTCCATTGCCTGCTGATTGCTGACAATCTGTCCGTCCGCATAATCCTGATGATGTTTAAAGTGTTCTACCATCGGCTTCATGGAGGTGCTGACTTCATTCAGGACAATGTGAGCCTGACGTCCCAGCGTACTTGCCACGCGATAGATACCAACTGCTGCACCAAAGCTGTCCACATCCGGAATTCGATGTCCCATAATGAGCACGTTTTCCTTACCGGAAATAATTTCACGGAGAGCCTGGGCTTTCACACGCGCCTTTACACGGGTATTCTTCTCTACCTGCTGGCTCTTGCCACCATAATAAACAATGTTCTTCGGTGTCTTTACAACCGCCTGATCTCCGCCTCGTCCAAGCGCAAGGTCAATCGCATTGCGTGCAAACTCATAATTCTGCGCATAGGTCAGACCATCGAGACCAATACCGATGCTGACGGTAACCGCCATTTCATTTCCGATATTAACAGTCTTTACATCCTCTAACAGATCGAACTTGTCCTGCTCTATCATCTGCATGGATTTCTTACGCAGAATCACCATATATTTATCCTTCTCAAGTCTCTTGCAGATTCCGTCAAAGGAAGAAATGTACTTATTAATCTTACGTTCAATCAATGCGGTAAGGAGCGATCTTCGTACCTCTTCTACGGAGGCAAGTGCTTCCTCATAATTATCAAGGTAGATCATGCCGACCGCAAGGCTCTGATCGTCCACTTCCTGTAATGCCAGACGAAGTGCGGTTTCATCAAATAAGTAAAAGGCAATCAGATATCCATGATAATCTTCACTTGCAAAAACATCGCTGTTCCGTACCATTTCATCTGTCGAGATCTTACGCATTTTGGCAAGATAATTGTTCTGTTCATAAATCAAGCTTATCTCTACGCGTTCCTCTGCATCCGGAAGCTTCTCTTTCGTGATCGAAGGGAAAATAGTGGTAATGGACTTATGATAGCCACGGTCCTTATGTACCACATTCTCAAACGCCACATTCATCCAGATCACATGCCCTTCATCATCCAGAATGGCGTAAGGAATTTCCAGTTCCTGCAGTAAAATCTTCTGAATCTGCCCGTATTGCGTGGCAAAGCTGACCATTTCATTCAGGATCACCGGCTTATTGTAAAACTGCATGGACAGTACAATTGCAAAATATACCAAAAGAAAGCAGGTAAGAAGCAGTCCTGCCGGTATGCTCAGTAAATAAATTACCAGATTAATTAAAACAAGCAATATCCCCAGATACAATGACATCTGTGTATATCTCTTTAATCGGCCTTTCAATTTAATTCTATGTTTATTAGGCGCCATGTTTCATCCCTCTGTTGTACAATTGTTACTTTAAGCAATTCTTAATAAGTATAACATCATTTTTCTAAAAACACTATACTAAGATTTATTCAGTTACCGACGGAATTCGACGGGGATTTCCCGTCCTATATTCAGTACTTAGTGGTGTTTTCTAAATAAACGCAATCATATACAATGGCAGCGTCACGATCCCCTCTTCGCTGACACCTATATTACCATCCACAAATTTGTAACCGTAAGATAGATCTCTATTATTTTTCATCAACCATTTTAATGAATCCGCCCGGGTATTTCCGCTCTTGACTTCGATGGGAACCACGTTCCCTTCTTTCTGGATGATCACATCGATTTCTCTTTTCGTTGTCTCATTTTTATAAAAATAGATTGGATATCCCTTCTTATAAAGAGCATCAGCTATTGCGCATTCGTAAATACCGCCTTTTGAGTTTCCCGCTAATGTGTTTTCCACAATATGCTGTTTTAAAGAAAAGTCCTTCATCGCCATCAACAATGATAAATCGGTTGTATACGCCCGGAAAAAATCATCTCTTGCATAATCATCCAAATCAAATCTGACATCCGTCACCCGTTTACACAATTGCACCATATCTGCCCGAAGCAGCCATTCAATACTTGAATAATATTTTTGTGCCCTTCCACCATGCTCGATTTCTTTATATTGAAATTTATGATTCTCCTTATCCAATAGCTGCTTTGCAAGTGAGAGATAGCACTTCTCTGCTTTCACCTTTTCTTCAGCAGTTGCATAATGTGCTATGTCATACTGATATCCCTGTAAGAGACTTCTTTGAACCCTGTCAACTTCTCTGAAATCCTTCGTATCTATATACTTCTGTACCACTTCCGGCATGCCACCTGTTGCAACATACTGTCTGAAGTAATTCATCATCTGCGAATGAATCGCCTCAGGTATCACCGTCTTTGAATGCAAATATCCACAAAGATTCCCTATCATATCTTCGGAAATCCCCATTGCCCAAAGAAATTCTTCGAAATCCATCCCATACATTCTCAGATAATCCACATACCCTATAGGATAGGAAGATGCACGTTTATAGTCGATTCCCAGAAGCGATCCTGAGGTAATGACATCATACCTGTTATCTATTGCCCAGAACTTGAGTGATGTAATTGCTTCCTCACATTCCTGAATTTCATCCAGAAAAATCAATGTTTTTCCCGGAACAATTTTCTTTTCGGGAAACCGAAAACGCATAGCCATAATCATATTGTCTACTGTAAGATCTCCGGCAAAAATATCCATTGCGGAAGGCATCTGCTTAAAATTAATTTCAAGCAGTTCCTCAAAGTTTTCCTCTGCAAACCGCTCGATGATGTATGTTTTCCCAGTCTGTCTGGCTCCCTGAACAACCAAACATTTTCTGTCTTTTGTATTTATCCAGTTTTTAATGTAATCTGTCGCTTTTCTTTTCAGCATAAGGCACCTCCAATCAACAAATTTTATTCCGTTTAATGTTCTTAATCAACATTTTATCTATCTAAATTGTACTCATTATCAACATTTTGGAATTTTTGTTATTATTATAATGCATTATTTGAATGCGGACAACATTTTTCCCTAAATGCAAAATACACTATATAACGGCACTGACTTTATTCCCTTCACCATTCCAAAATTTCTTGTTGAAATCCGGATTGCATAGGATGGTTCATATTTTTCCATATAAACCATCATGCTTTTTGCTTTCACGTGATTTCCAGCCTTACATTCAACCGGGATTACATGGCTGTCTTTCTGTATCAGAAAATCTACCTCTGCCGTATTATCCGACTCCCAATAATATAAATCATAGCCATTGGTTTTCAAAGCAACAGAAACATAGTTTTCTGTCATAATTCCCCGAAAATGTTCGGTCTCGCTACTGTTCAATGCTTCCAGCGTCATTCCCATCCTTGCAGACATAATACCCATATCACTGTAATACAGTTTAAATGCACTCACATCCTGATATGCTGCAATGGGATAAAATCCCTGACTGCACTTCATGCACTTATTGACAATTCCAGACCGAATCAGCCAGTCAATCGCGTCTCCATATTGGGATGCCCGTGCGCCCGATTTTATTAACTTATACTGAAATTTTTTGGCATCCCTTGCTAACTGTGCCGGAAGTGAATCATAGGCTTCAAAAATACGTACCGTATCTGCCTGATTCGCATATTTTGCCATATCTGCAATGTAGGAATTTAATAGCATCTGTCGGATTTCAGCCTGATCAATCGGACTGTCTTTTGCAAGGTCAGCTTTTACCGCTGCCGGCATTCCCCCTACGATACAATAATGATAAAATTCCTGCAACGCCTCCTCATGCAGGATCTCATCCAATGGCTGATTATTTTCATAATGTTCCCGGATCGTATCTGCAAGCATCTGTTTTCCCTTCGCCCACAACACCTCTTCCAGATCCATTGGATACATGGTCAGCATCTGAACTTTGCCTACCGGAAACGAATATTTTTCCCGGTTCACAGCCACTCCAAGCAGGCTCCCAGCAGCTATGATATGATATTCCGGTGCTTCTTCCGAAAAATATTTCAAAGAAGTTAACGCCCGCTCACACATCTGTATCTCATCAAAAATAATGAGCGTGTTTTCAGGAATAATTTTTACCTGATAATATTTCTCCAAAGTAGCGATGATATGATCTGCATGAATGTCTGTTTCAAAATATTTTCCGATTCTTTCATCTGTTTCAAAATTCACATAAATGGTATTCTTATAATAAAGCGAACCAAACTCCTGCATCTCGAATGTTTTTCCAACCTGACGTGCACCATAAATAAGCAATGGCATTCTGCCATTCTGCATATTTTTCCACTCACATAGTTTGGATGTAATTTTACGTTTCATGTGTATACATTCCTTTATGATATTATTGATGTGTTTTATTGTATTATAATGCATTTTTTCATACGAATCAATGTATTTATTTACATTTTATGATTTCTCACTCGTTTTATTGGTAAATTGCGGTAAATAACATACATCAAGGTAAATAGCAAATTTAACTTCCGTTTTGCAAAAGTAACTTCTGGTTGAATTGTT
>CAVHRK010000084.1:0-4168 GCA_963638365.1 Anaerobutyricum sp.
CTGGTAGATATCAGGGAATCATATAATAGTGCTTCCTGCGTGGTATTAAAAGAGAAAGATCAATTGGAAAATTCAGTTTTTTGGTATTCAAACAGTAATGGGGATATCCCACAATATCCATCGTCCGATCTTGGAATGAAATTGTCATATTATGTTACTACGGGGGATGAAAAGGGACTTCATGATGAACTGGAGGGAGCTGTGAATACATACATTATTCATAATAATTTATCACCATATTTACAGCATATGCTTCTCACGGAATTGCAAGTTGTTTTGTTTCGCTTGCTGGGAAGACTGGATATTGGAGAAGAAGAATATCGGAGATATTATAACAGGTTAGAAGAAGGTCATAATGCTGCCTGGATAACTCAGTTTTCTAATACACTTAATATATACAGGGATATTTGCAAATATGTTGCTGGTTTGAAAAGATCTGTTGCGTTGGAAGGAATGATGCCCTCGGTTGTTTCTTATATTGAGACGAATTACGGGGACGGAGCGTTGTCGTTGACAAATGTTGCCGATTTGTTTCAGATCAGTGAACCATACCTTTCGTCTGTATTTAAGCAGACTACAGGAATTAATTTTTCGGCTTATGTAGAAAGAATAAGGATTGATAAGGCCAAAGATTTTTTAAAATCAACGACAATGCCAGTGAACGAGATAGCCGTGAAAGTGGGATACTATTCTACCAATTCATTTTGCAGGGCATTTAAAAGGGTTACAGGCATCAGTGCATTAGCGTATCGCAACCAATGAAAAGGGAAGGGTTGAAGCATGACAAAAAAACAAAATAAATGGATAATAGTAGGGGGGCTTGTCGTACTTTTCTGTATGGTGATGCTTGGTTGCAACACAACGCATGGATCATATTCCGGAGGGAATGAGGACGGAAATATTAAAGCGGAATTATTTTATTTAAGTCCGTGCGAATCTTGTAAAGAAAACATCAAATTTGAGCAGCAGCTTCGGGAAGAATTACAAGTGTCTGGAAATGAGAAAAATCTGACTTGTATAGCATACAATGTATTCCGGGAAAACGACAGAAAATACATGGAAAAAAGACTGGAAGAAATCGGGGAATCCGTTTCGCTGGATGAACTTCCTGTAGCAGTGCTGGATGGAAAGATTTATAAAGGAGATTATCAGGAGATTGGGCAGCAGATGGGACAACAACTGTCTGCGGATGTAACGGCAGCTATAGATGCAATCAGTGGTATAAAAGAGACGGATTCAGTATTTGTTGTATTCACTACATTTGCCTGTGACAGTTGTGAAAAGGTTTCGAATTATCTGGATAATTGTCCATCCAGTTTAGAAGTAATGAATGGTGATAAGGCAGTCACGTCAGAAGTTAAAGTAATACGATTGAATATTCTTGAAGACGATAATCTGACATTACTTGAATCATTGATGAAGATATATGATGTACCATCAGAACAACAGCAGGTTCCTATTATTTTTTATCAGAATGGATATTTATCCGGACAGCATTCTATTACAACGAACCTTATGGATGTGGCTGTATCAGGAGAAGCAGTTTCGTTTGATACAACAAAATTTCAATATACGGAAAGGACTTCAAATGAGGAAAAACAGGGAGAAAGTGAATCAAATAATATTGGATATGTCACTCGAATTTTTGTAACCGGATTATTGAATGGATTGAATCCCTGTGCAGCTTCTATGCTGTTGATGGTGCTTTCTATTCTGATAATGGCCGGAAACAAGTATCTTCCCGGGAGCCTGGCATATATGGGAGGTAAAATAATTGCATATATGGGCTTAGGACTGGGAACATTCTGGATACTATCATATCTGAAAGAAAGTACAATTATGAATATGGAAAAGGGGCTTTCGTTTGTATTTGCCGGGGGTGCATTATTGCTTTGTATTTTGAATTTTTGTGATTATTTGAGTGTGAGGCAGCACAAATATGGAAAGATCATTGTACAGCTTCCTGAAAAACTAAGAAATTTGAATCATTTGATGATCAGCAGGCTAAAAGAAGTACCAATAACGTTTTTAATACCGGCATTATTCGTTCTTGGATTACTGATATCTATAGGAGAGTTTTTCTGTACAGGGCAGCTTTTTGTAGCTTCTATATTCGTGTTATCCAAACAAAATAACATGGGAGAATTGTTTTCAGTAACTGCTTATCTTTTTTTGTATGTTATGGCAATGTGTATTCCACAGTTGGTTCTCATAATAATTATCTGGAAAACCAGAAGTATGTTTGCCGCTTCAAAATTAGCTCTTGAAGGAATGGGATGGATAAAACTGATCTATGCATTGGTTTTCCTTGGTTTGTTTCTCATGTTAGTATTTGTCTGAAAAAATAACATGATCAATATTACATCCGATATTTTCTGACAGAATAGTAAGCCATTCAGAGGGGACGCAATCGTAGTGCCCATGAATGGCTTCTTCCATTTCTGACAGAAGGCGGATACGCACAGCACTTCTATGAATATAGCAAGGCGATGGATCATCAAAAAAAGTGATACTTTTTTCAATAATAATATCTTCGGCAAAAGGCAGATCATCCCATAAGCCATCATAAATAAGATTATCTTTCGTATAAATTTGTATATACCGCCTGGACTGAGACGGTTTTTTCTTCAGCTGAAACATTTTTGTCTGAACTCCTTATACTGATTTTTTATTATCATTACAATTCTTTAAGATATATTATATCATTTTGAATTCATGGAAAGCAAGAAATGGAAATGCGAGAAATCATTGAAAATACGCGGTTCTTAACAATTGAATAAGAGCAATTGCCAATTGAATATGCTGGTTGGAAGGGCGGTTTTTCTATTGATTAAAATTTGTATATCATAAAAAATATTGTTGATGGACAGATGAGGAGTGGGTATGTGATACTTGCTTCAGAATCAAACAAAAGGAAGGAGGAAACGCCATGATGACCGTGCAAAAGGACAAAAGGCAGAAAGAACAGAAGGTTTCCAATGGTGGAATGAAGGTAGGAAAATATATGAAAGCACATTGGCAGTTATATCTTATGATGCTGTTTCCGCTTATTATATTAATTTTGTTCAATTATGCACCAATGTATGGAATTATACTTGCATTCAAGAACTATAAAGTTAGTCTTGGGATATGGAATAGTCCCTGGGCAGAGCAGCATGGATTTAACAACTTTATTCGTTTTTTCAAAAATTATAATTTTGTTGAATGTCTGAGAAATACATTGGTTATTTCCTTTTATTCTATGGTTGTGAGTATGCCATGTTCCATCATTTTGGCATTAGGGCTTAATTATGCCAAGAATTTATTCTTTAAGAAAACAGTACAGATGGTTTCCTATTGCCCCTATTTTATATCCACAATTGTATTTGTCAGTATTATTAACATGATTATGGATAACAGGGCCGGAATTATTGGAAAGTTTTTTTATAATAATTTCGGGATAAATATTTTAGGTAGCGCATCCATTTTTCCATCACTTTATGTATGGACAGGTGTATGGCAGGGAATAGGATTTGGCGCCATTATTTATATGGCTGCTTTGGCTGGAGTAGATATGGAACAGCACGAGGCGGCAATTATTGATGGAGCCACACTCTTGCAGAGAATACGTTATGTGGATATTCCAGCTATTCTGCCAACAGCAGTTATTATGTTGGTTTTGAATATGGGCAGTGTTTTAAATATTGGATATGAAAAGATACTGGCAATGCAAAATCAGATGAATCTGAGTACTTCAGAAGTAATAACGACATACGCTTATAAAGTATCTCTGGTTTCTACATTTCCGGACTATCCATATTCAACGGCAATAGGATTGTTTCAGTCGCTGGTTGGTTTGCTGTTAATTCTGATTACAAATAAGATAGCAGACAAAATATCAGGAAATGGATTTATGTAGGAGGTAACATGAAAAAAAAGAAAATAACGCAAGATAAGGTTGTTTATTTTTTGAATTATGTATTATTGTCACTTTTACTGGTGATTGTGCTGTACCCTCTTATTTATATTGTAAGCTGTTCATTCAGTTCGGGAAATGCATTAATGGAAGGAAAAGTAAAACTGTTACCGGTAGAATTTACACTGGATAGCTATGCGGCGGTATTTAAATACAAATCAATTTGGACTGGTTACAAAAATTCTATCCTTTATACAATAATGGGAACAGTGG
>CAVHRK010000085.1:0-11683 GCA_963638365.1 Anaerobutyricum sp.
GGTGTGGCGGAATAGGCAGACGCAAGGGACTTAAAATCCCTCGGTGGCAACACCGTGCCGGTTCAAGTCCGGCCACCTGCATGAAATTGGAAATGCTTAGAATGTTGACAAACAATATTCTAAGCTTTTTTCTTTATATACAAACATCGGGGAAATTTTGTATAATAGGTATTTGAATAATGGAGGAAAAGCATGACCGATTTACAACAGCAGTTATTTACCCTGCAGGATGAAACGTATCGGGAATTTCACAGTAAACTTATGCCGGATACGGATAAGGAAGCAGTGATTGGGATCCGGATTCCGGTGTTAAGAAAGTTTGCCAGAGAGTTTGCAAAGAAGCCGGAAGCCGGGGAGTTTTTGCAGCAGCTTCCGCATCAGTATTATGAGGAAAATAATCTTCACATGATGCTGATTAGCACAGAGAAGGACTATGAGAAATGTCTGGCAGAAGTGGAAAGATTCGTTCCCTATATTGACAACTGGGCAACCTGCGACATGTCGGCACCGAAGTGTTTTGCAAAGCATAAGCAGGAGCTGCTTCCGAAGGTAAAGGAATGGATTGCTTCGGAAGAGACTTATACGATCCGCTATGGAATTGACCTGCTTATGGCGCTGTATCTGGATGAGGATTTTCAGCCGGAATATCTGGAACTGGCGGCGTCTGTAACCTCGGAAGAATATTATGTGAAAATGGTGATTGCGTGGTACTTTGCCACAGCGCTTGCGAAGCAATGGGACTCGACAATCCCTTATATCGAGCAGCGCAGGCTCTCTGACTGGGTACACCGGAAGACAATTCAGAAGGCGGTTGAAAGTTACCGGATTACGAAAGAGCAGAAGGATTATTTAAGGACACTGAAGTGAAATATGGAGATGATTATGACACGTGAAGAAGTATTGGAGTATGGCTTATCCTTTCCGATGACCTATCAGGAGGCGCCGTTCCATGATCCGAACTGGCAGTTAGTCCGGGTGAAGGGAAGTAAGAAAGCCTTTTTATGGACCTATGAAAAGGATGGATATCTGAATATTAATGTGAAGGCAGATCCGCAATGGAGAGATTTCTGGAGAAGTGCCTATCCGGGAGTGGTGGTTGCCGGATATCATCTGAATAAAGAGCATTGGAATACCCTGATTCTTGACGGAACCATTCCGGAAGAAGATGTGAAGCGCATGATTGCAGAGAGCTATGACCTTGTTACAGATAGTCCGACAAAGCGGATCTACGAGGCGGTTAAGAAAATTCCAAAAGGTCACGTAGCCACGTATGGGCAGATTGCGGAGCTTGCCGGGGAGAAAAAGATGGCAAGGGCAGTAGGAAATGCTTTGCATAAAAATCCGGATCCGGAAAATATTCCCTGTTTCCGCGTAGTGAACTCGAAAGGAGAACTATCCGGAGCGTTTGCCTTTGGAGGAGAGGGTGAACAGGCAAGACGGCTTACCGAAGATGGAGTTATTGTGGAGAATGGGAGAGTGGATCTCAATCAGTTCGGAATCCAGATTAATCCGGTTACGTTGGAGATCTGTGCCGGTATGGATATAGAATGCAGTAATGAATCTTGGAATTGACATTGCAATGCCGTACAATTTTATTTGAATGGGAATAGATAGAATAAAGGAAGCCGGAAAGAAAATACCAGATAGGATGATTAGGAAGAAGGAGAGATACAACAGATGATAGGAATGGGTACTATAATTAATACCGCGGCCATTGTGATTGGCGGTCTTTTAGGATATTTCTTCGGCAGACTGTTAAAAGAAAGAATACAGGATACCCTGAACATGGCATGTGGCATTAGTGTCCTGTTTATTGGAATTGCAGGTGCAATGCAGTATATGCTTCCAGTCAGCGAAAAAAGCCTGTCGGGTGGTGGAACCATGCTGATGATTCTGACATTGACGCTGGGAGGTCTGCTTGGAGAATGGATTGATATAGAGTCAAAATTTGAACGCTTCGGAGAGTGGCTTAAGAAAAAGACCGGAAATCAGAAAGATAACCGGTTTATTCATGGCTTTGTAACTTCTTCCCTGACGGTATGTATTGGCGCAATGGCGATTGTGGGATCGATACAGGATGGTGTATCCGGAGACTATACGATTCTCGCTGCCAAAAGTGTCCTTGACTTTATCATTATCATGGTGATGACCTGCGCCATGGGAAAAGGATGTATTTTCTCTGCTGTACCGGTGTTTCTTTTAGAGGGTGGTATTACGCTGCTGGCTTCTTTACTGAAACCGGTATTTACAGATCAGGCGTTGAATTACATCTCTTTTGTCGGATCGGTATTGATTTTCTGCGTAGGATTAAATCTTGTATGGGGGAAGAAGGTGCGTGTTGCCAACCTCCTTCCTGCCATTCTGCTTGCGATTGCGGCCGCATATCTGCCGGTTTCGTTTTAATTATTCTTAATTATTACTTAATTTTTATGATTTATGTTTATATGTTCCGGAAAATAAGGTATAATAAAAAACATCAAGCATCGTGATCGCCTGAAAGTGGCGAATTGATTGTTAAATCCAAGCTTTTAAAGAGATCACTTCTCATAGATCCTTAAGCGGGATCATGTGATGGTATTTCTGTGAAAAGATGGCGATAATCTATGTGAACGGAAAATGACAGGAAAGGCCGATAGGGATAGGAAATTGTTCGTATCATTCTTTTTTATTGCTTTTTTCGTTATTACATTATGTTTGTTTTACTTGTTGCCGGGAAAATGGCGCGTGGCTTTTCTCTGTCTGATGAGTTGTTTTTTGTGTGCATTTCTGGATGTCCGGTCGTTGTTCATTCTGGTTGCAGGAATACTCTATTGTTATCTCGGAGGAATCTTTCTGGACCGGTATCATTTCCTTATGACAAATGAAAAGAAGCAACTGAACAGGAAATGGCTGTTATGCCTGCTTGTGGGATTTTGTGTTTTATGGATCACCACTTATAAGTTTGGGACTTATTTTTGTACCCGTTTCGGTATCCATGTGTCGGAATCCGTTCTGACCGGGCTTGTGATGCCAATTGGATTTTCTTTTTATCTGTTTCAGATTATTTCCTATTTTGTGGACATTTATCGTGGGACTGCAAAAGCAGAACGGAACTTCTGGAATCTGGCATTGTGGCTTTCTTATTTTCCGAAGCTGATCAGTGGACCGATTGAGAGGGAACATGATTTTTTGCCGCAATTGCAAAATATCCGTAATGTAAAGTTCTGGCATACCGGACGGATATCTGTTTCCCTGTCCTATGTTTTATGGGGATATTTTTTGAAGATCGTTATTGCAGACCGCCTTATGCCGATGGTGGACCGGATCTTTGATAATCCGGGAGGTTTTGACAGCTTTTTTCTTATTTTAGGCGCAGTTTTGTACACGTTTCAGATTTACTGTGACTTTGCGGGATATTCCTATATTGCGGTCGGGTTGTCGGAATTGTTTGGAATTCATCTGACAATGAATTTCAAAGAGCCCTATACGGCACAGTCTATGACCGATTTCTGGCGCAGATGGCATATCAGCTTAAGCTCCTGGCTGCGGGATTATTTATATATTCCGCTTGGAGGAAACCGGAAGGGAATTGTCCGTAAGGTCATGAACAATATGATTGTATTTCTGGTGTGTGGAATGTGGCATGGCGCGGGATTAAACTATATTGCCTGGGGATTGATTCATGGCTTTTATACCTCAGTGGAAGCGGTGAAAAATGACTGGAATAAGAAGAGGGGAAAGGCGCTTCCTGACAGGAAGGGAAAACGTGTTTCCTTCCTGCGGGCAGCAGGTGTATTTCTGCTGGCAGCCTTTGCGTGGATCTTTTTTCGGGTGGGAAGTGCCAGTGCAGCCTTGCGGTATCTGTCCGGAATTATTCCTGTTAATCTGCGTTTTTCGGCTTGGAACGAAATGTTTCTTACTGTTTTTGACAAAAATATCGAATTCTGGCTGGCGTTCCTTGGAATTGTAATGGTCAGTATCGGGGATTGGGTATCATCCCGGAAGGGAGTACGTTTTCCTGTGCTTCTTCAGTGGAAAAGCTCCGGAGTGCGTTATGCATTTTTCGTTGTAATGATTCTGATCCTGTTTGTGTTCGGGATCTATGGACCGGGATATGATACCGGACAGTTTATTTATATGCAGTTTTAGAGGATGAAGGGTATCTGGGATCAGATATAAATGGAAAATAGAATGAGTAATTTTGTTAAAAAGCTTAGGAATAAAAAAATAGTGATCCGGGTTGTGGCGGTATTGGCACTGATTTTTGGAATCTCTGTGCTGGCAAAGGTTTTACAGGTTAAATCGGACCATGGAATTAATCAGAAACGTGCACTGTATTTTCAGGCAGAAGACAGCATTGACGCAGTTTTTCTGGGAACCAGTCATATTCATTGTGATGTGAATACAGCGCTTTTATGGGAAAAGTATGGGATTGCTGCATATGATTATAGTGGTGCGGAGCAGCCCTTATGGATGACTTATTATTATTTGAAGGAATTTTACAAGCACCAGAATCCGAAGGTTGTGGTGTTGGATCTGTATGCGCCTGCACGGTTTAAGGAGGATTATCAGTATACCTGGATTTCGGAAAACATTTATGGAATGAAATTTTCCCTGAATAAGCTGGCCATGCTTTGTACCAGTGTAGAGCCTCAGCATTTTTTTGACTATTTTCCTTCTTTTGCAGTATACCATGGAAGATATGATGAACTGGAATCCGAGGACTTTGAGCAGCTCTTCTGGAATGAGAATCAGTTGCAGAGTTTTAAGGGCTACACGCCTTACTGGAAGCATATCAAAGCGGAGGAGGCAGCAAATCCTTCCGGAGTACCGGGCGGCCTGACACCGAAATCGGAGAAATATCTGCGGAAGATCATGGACTATATGCAGAAAAAGGATGCAAAACTGATTCTGATTGTTGCACCCTATGCAGTTGCTCCGAAGGATGAGGAAACCTATCAGCAGATTCGAAGTGTAGCAGATGAGTATGGTGTTGAACTCATCGACTATAATCAGAAAATGCAATTAAATGTGGAAGAGGACCTGAATGATGTTTCCCACCTCAACTATTGGGGGAGCTGTAAATTTACAGAAATTCTGGGAGATGATCTGATGCAGCGGATAGACCTTCCGGATCATCGTGGGGAGGAGGCCTACCGGTCCTGGGAGGATCATGCGGAACGGATCAATGAAGAAGTAAACTATGTAACTATTCAGAGCCATGCAAATCCAGCGTAGCAGCGATTTTGCGAATGGGGTTCTGAATAGTTACTTCTGATTTCTTAAATTAAAATTCATAGTCGATGCAGGCGCGGCTTTCACGTAACGGAGTGATGAATGCACCGAAAGCCTTGTGGGTAGGATGAATCTGATAAGCATTCAGTCCTTCGATATCGTCAAAATCACAGATTAAAGCCAGTTCATAGTTACTTTCTGCAGCTTTTTCATCATTGATGGCAACAACGAGCTTCTTTAAAGTGGGAATCTCGGCTTCAAAAACAGAAAGACGTTTCTTAGCTTCTTCAATGGTTTCCTGCTTGGTCTTTCCGTCTGCATTTTCTTTTAATTTGAACATTACAATGTGTTTAATCATAGGTAGTTTTCCTTTCTTTTCATGTAGATAATTATTGGGTAGATAAAATGATTCAGAAATTTATTTATCATAGGTATCTTAGCAAATCGTAAACGCACTTGCAAGGTTTTGGGTAACAGGATATGATGTAAAAAAGATGAGGTGACACACATGGCAAAAACAGAAGCAGAAATTTGTAAAGAATGTAAAGGAAACTGCTGCAAGTCAACAGGGTGTTCTCTTTCCCCGGAGGATATGATCCGTGGAATCCGGGCACAGAAAGAAATGTCAGGAGCAGAGAGGATGCAGCATGTGAACATAGAAGAAGTAAAAGCAGAAAAAATCACATCAGAAAAAGAGCCTGACATCGAAGAAATTGAAAATTGGCTGATGAACAGCAACTGTGCACTGGATTCCTTTGGCTATTCTGGAGGAAGGCTGCTTTATGTGCGGATGCGCCATAAGTGCTTTACCTTTATCGGAGTTGATGCCATGGGAGAATGTGCGGCATTGACGGATACGGGATGCCTGTTATCCTATGAGGATCGTCCTAAGGGAGGACGGATGCTGATTGCCAGTGAGGATCACCGCTGTACCCAGAAGTATACCAGGGAGATGATGGTAGAGGACTGGATGCCTTATCAGGAACAGCTTAAGCAGATCTGGAAAAAGTGGTATGAAAAGTTTACACAGGACGGTACGTTTGACCGCTGTGAAGAAGAATATATGAAGTTTCAGAGAGCGCGTCGGGAGCAGATGATGGCTTCCATGCAGGAATGATAGAGGAAAGAAATGCTTAAGGTTTCGCATATTAAGAAAAAGTATGGAAAAAGAATCATATTGGATGATATTTCACTGGAAGCAGAGTGCGGACAGTGTCTTGCACTTGTCGGGAAAAACGGCTGCGGTAAGACAACACTGATGCAGATTCTGGCGGGAGCCATCCGGCCTGACGCAGGAGAAATCTCCTTTTTTGGAAAGAATCCGCTACAGAAGCGGAAATACTTCCAGAAGTATGTGGGATATGTTCCGCAGGAACCACCCCTTATTGAAGAACTTACCGTGAAGGATAATTTGAAGCTGTGGGGCGTCTGGCAGTCGGAGCACCGGGAATTGCTGCTTTCGTCTTTTGAACTGGAGGATCTGTTGAAAACAGAGGTCCGGAAACTGTCGGGAGGAATGAAACGCAGATTATCGATTGCCTGTGCGCTGGCACAGTGGCCGCCGATTCTGCTGTTGGATGAGCCGACAACGGCACTTGATTTATATTATAAGAATAACATTCAGCAATGGCTGATGCAGTATCGGAAGATGAATGGAATTGTGTTGTTAACTTCACATGATGAAAATGAAATTCTTTCCTGTGACCGCTGCCTGATTATGAAGCAGGGGAAGCTCACGGAGCTTACGGGAGAAGATTTTACTATAGAGGAAATCAGAAAAGAAATCATAACACCGGATAAGTAATGGTGAAGGGAGAAGAAAAATGCCGAAATTTGATCCAATGACAGGAGAACTTATTACAGAGGAAACAACAGAACAAACCGGAAAGCAGTTTGTGCCAAGGTTTGATCCGATGACGGGGCAGCCGATTCGTACCGCACAACCGCAGTCACAATCGCAACCACAACCGCAGTCACAGACTCAATTACAGTCACAATTTCAACCGCAGCCCCAGTTTCAGACACAGCCTCAATCTCAGGCACCGAAGAAGTCACACAAGACAGCAATTATCGTTTCGATTATTGTTGGAGTAGTGGTATTGCTTGGAATTTTTACTTTTGCATTAGCAGTAGTGCTGTTTTCCAATCCGAGAACAACGGTGGAAAGGGCATGTGCAAAAACCTTTTCCGAGGGTGGATATTTATATGATGTGTTGAAGGATATCCATGGATTTGGAGAAGAGTATACGGTTACGTCTAATATTCTGGTTACGATGCATAGAGAATATTTCGACAGCTCGATTGCATTTTATACGCAGCTGGGAGTAGAGGGAAAAGACAAACAACTTGCAGGAACGATTGAATACAACAATTCGTTTATGCCGATTCCGGAAATTGAATATAAGATGCAGATTGACGAGCATGAGGCCCGTCTTCAGATTCCAACGATAGACAACCATGTATTCACTTACAACTATACGGAAGAAAAGCATGGATATCTGACGGAAGTGGGTTCAGCAGAACAACTGCAGAGGATTGATGATGTTTTGAAAATGATCTATTCGAGTGAATCCCCGGAAGATATCGAAAATACAGAATTAGGTGTGAAGCTGATTAACTTTTATCGTTCCCTGAAAGTGAAAAAGTCAGAGGCCGGGCAGTTTGAAGTGGATGGAAACATCCGGAAGTGCAAGGGATATGCCATTCAGGTGACGCAGGAGGATATGAACCGGTTTAGGGAGATTTATCAGGAATATATCGAGACAACAATGGCAGACCAGTTACATGTAATTGGAATGACCGCAGAGGAATATACGGAACAGCTATTTGCAGATATTAAGGACATGGAAACTGCAACGATCCGGTTTTATGTGTATCAAAAGAAACTGGCCAGTGTGGAGCTTGAATTTGAAGGAAACATTTATCAGGTGGTTTTCCATGGTGGGGACTATCGGATACAGAATGTTGAGTTGATTGTGAACGATGTTACGGTATGCTCGATCGAAGGAGAACTTGCCGGGGATGAGGAAAGCATCACAATGGATTTTTCGGGAAACCATGCCGAGGTGACATACAACCGGAGTACCGGAGCTTATGACATTAAATCCGAAAATGCTTCTGAAAAAATTGAAATGAACGGAATACTTTCCATCGGAAACAGGGAGATCAGACTGACTGTGGATCAGTTTGTCCTGGAGGGAGAGTCGAATTATAGCTTAAGTGGAGATATTGCAGTAACGAAGGGGGCGGTCATTGATACAATGAAGGGGGAAACCTTTGACATTGGAAATGCCGGTGAAGCGGAGTATAGCGAGTTATTTGATAACCTGAATCAGATGCTCGATGGCTTATCAGAATACTAAAAGGGAACCGGATGAAAACGTGGATTGCTTTTTTTATAGTGGAATGTAAAAGAACATGGAAGACATTGTTAAAGTCCATGGGCAGCTTCTGTGCCTGTCTGCTTCTGACGGCAGCGTTGGTAGCAGCATTCAGTGCGCTTATGCAAAATGCACAGGTGTTTCACAAGGTAAATATTGGCATTGTGATTCCGAAGGAAGAGAGCATCAGCCGTCTGGCAATGCAGTATATTTCTTCCATGGACAGCGTCCGTTCGGTCTGTGACTTTTATTATCTGGATGAAAAAGAAGCTGTGGAACAGTTAAAACAGGGAACCCTTCAGGCGGTGGTCGTGCTGCCTGAGGGCTTTTATCATGATGTGCAGGTAGGGATCAATCCGCCTGCACAGATTTATTTTTCAAAGGATGCTGCGCAGAGCACACAGGTATTTGAAGAACTGGTGACTGCGGGGGTATCCTTTTTGCAGACCGCCGAAGCAGGTGTTTATGCAGCGTTGGACACAGCCTCTTATTATGGTGTCGAATTACAGGGGGCAGGACTCGGCGATACGATTGCCTATCTGTTTGCCAATCAGATGTTGAAAAGAGACAGCGTATATTCTGCCAAAATGCTTTCGTCTCTGGGAAATCTTTCGGTTGCGGAATATTATTACGCAGCGGGATTTGTGATCCTGCTTATGATGTGTGGAATCCAGTTTGGCTTTTTGTATGGAAAGCGGAAGAGATCCGTGGAAGATAAACTGAAAATCCGGGGCGTGGGAAGTATCCGGCAATCCGTCGTTAAGATCCTGGTAATGACGATGTTTCTGTATGTAACAGGACTTCTGTATTACTTTGCGGGAATTGGCATTGCCAGCCGGACCGGAACTTATTTCGTATTTTATCAGGGGAAAACATGGTATGTCCTGTTGCTCTTATGCCTTGGCATAGCGATTTATTTCCATGTGTTGTATGAACTGGCGGGCAGCAGTTCGCAGGCGGCAGTATTTGTTTTTGCGGTGAATGTCATTACGATCGTCGGAGCCGGTATATTGGTTCCAGAGGCTTATCTTGGAAAAAAGATTGCCGGAATCGGTCATTTCCTGCCGATGAAATACTGGAATGCATATGCAGCCGGAATGCTGGAGGGAGAGTTATCCAAAGAATCGGTCAGTGGAACGGTATTATTCCTGCTTATTGGAATGGCAGCCGGGGCACTTCTTTCCTTGCGAAATGGGAGAAACCGGCAGCAGTCACATAATGATATCCGATCTTATATGCATGCCCGTACAGGTATGTGCGAAACCATAAAAAAAGTCCCTATGGGATTTGTTTATTATAAGCTCCAACTGAAATTATGGCTGAAGCACAGAATCTGCTGGCTTCAGATTCTGTTTCTAGTACTGCTTCTTTTGGTGATTGGAAGTACTCATATTCCTGATGCGAAAAATAGCAGAATCGGGCTTGCAGGCGTGACATCCGGTATTACACAGACCATCGCAGACCGCCTGATGCAAAAAAGTGATATTTACCAATTTACCACTTATGAAGATTCGGAAGAACTGGAACAGGCGGTAGATGCGGGAGAACTGGAATGCGGATTTGTATTTGCAGAAGATTTTGCAAAGGAATACGAAGAAGGCTCATTTACAGACAGCATTACTTATGTCTATACTCCTTTTACAACGAAGGGCTTGGCAGTAAAGGAGACGGTATATGGAGCTGTCTTAGAGCTTTATGGAGAAAAGCTTTTGCAGCAGAATGAAGAAACGATTGTCGGACAGAACTCCGAAGAAGCTTCGACAATGCTGGCAGAGCGGTATGAATATTATTTGAACAGTGATGCGATTTTCCATACAGAAGTGATTTATGTGGAAACAGATGCCGGAGCAGAAAGCGGCTTAAGAAGATCAGCGTCCGGCTTAAGAGGACAAGATGCGGATGTAGAGGTAGATCGGATAGATAATGTGGATCAGAACAGAAATAAAAGCAGAATTGCAGACCATTCGGTCAACACACAAAACGTAGTTCGTGGTGTGATTGCCTGTATGATTTTTCTGGCCATTTATCTCGCGGGAGTATCTTATAAGGAAGAGAAGAATTGGAGTTTCTTATCGCAGTTGGAGAAAGGAAAACGTCGCCGCTACGAATGTGCCGGAATGCTGGCAGCCGCAACACCGATGATGCTTGTTGGGATAGGCTTATCCTGCTTAACCGTATTGCAGTCTGCGACAGGGAATGTAGTGAGTGGAGCAGGAGCTGCAACCACAACGGGAGTTGGAATGGTAATTGTGACAGGGATTCTTAAGATGCTTCTGCTGGCTGCGGCATCCATTGCGTTTACAGCGTGTGCAATGTGCATATGGAAAAAGGATACGGGAATGTTATCGATGCTTCCGGTGCTTTTGCTATTGCAGATCATCATCTGTCCGGTATTTTTTGACATAGTGGTGTATGTACCGGCTATGAGATACATCCGGTATCTCTGCCCTGTTGCTTATTATTTTTGAGTTGTGATGAGTCTGATGCTATGGCTGGATTTTAGACTATTTACTCAAGATTTGTTTCATTACATCCATTTTTGTTATAAGAATTTGCATTCTCTTTGAAGCATTAAAAACCAATATTCCATGTTATATTTTAGGTGAAAATTCACAAATAGGTTATTTATTGACACTATGATAACTGTAGGTCAATTTTATAATGAGATATTTAAAAGCCGGGTGGTAATTGATCCGGTACAGGGGTGTGTTCCTTATAATGATTAAAAAGAAGGATTAGATATAATAAAGCTACACAATTATATGAATGGGGAAGAATTTTTGCTAATGAAATCCTATTCTATAATTTTAATTGAGGTGAAGGTATTGAGAATAAGAGATGTTATTAATTGGAATACCAGAGTTTTAAAGGAAATAAGAAAGTTCGATAGTCGAAGAGTTAAGTTTACCTCTTTATATTGGTTGTTTGATACATTGGAAATAGTGGTTTGTAATGTTATTTTCCTGCCATTTATTTATTATGCAGTACAACTTGAATTTCCACCAGTAAAATACTTATTTATTTCATTAATTCTGTTTTTGTTCTTGCTTAGCTTTAAAATATTTTCTTCTTATTACAATATCTATTAT
>CAVHRK010000086.1:0-15863 GCA_963638365.1 Anaerobutyricum sp.
CTATGGCTTCGGTATGCCATCTATTAATGTGCAAGATATACTGCAATGTAGTCAGGATGAAGTGACATTAGTATTTAAACAAAAAGTTGTGCAGGGGTATCATCTTGAAATGTATGATTTTCCGTTTCCCAAATCGCTGATTTACAATGGAAAATATCATGGAGAGATAGGGATGACGTTGGCATATAATCCAATTGTAGATGAGCGATTCGGACGTGAATATTGTAGAATTAATATTGATGCAAGTTTTGGTACCTACAAATATGATGTTAATGGAAAAATAAAGTTTCATGGTTGTGTACCATTAGAAGCATCATGGGATGAAAGATATGAGCAGACCAGAGTTGAAAATGGCTTTAAATGGAGTCCAATTAAATCGTATTATCGAAAAATAAGTAATCAGGGTATCAAGGAGGAAGAGGGATGGAAAATCCGAATTGATATGAGTCCGAGAAATGGTATGATTGTTCCACCACAGGAGTTTGTGTTAATTGTTACAATTAGGGATCCTCAAGGAAATGATATATATACTGAAATGGTTAATGGGTTACGAGAAAAGGGATATGTTACGAATAATCTCGAAATTAAGCAGCAGATTCGTCAAAGGCAATAATAGGCTTACTGAAAGGGGTCTTTTGGTGTGTTAATATGCACCAAAAGACTTGATGAATGTAAGTGAACACCAAAGATTGGAGGTATGAGGTATGGCAAAAAAGATAATGTATGCAAAGTCAAATGTTGAAGGGGATAAGAAAGAGAAAATTTATTGTGGGGATTTAGACAAAAATGACTATGAAACCAAATACAAAGGGCATTTGACTTGTATAAAGGGATGTCCGGCTAAAATCAAATTCACAGAAAGAAAAAATAATGTTAAATTCTTTAGCACATGGAATAAAGAGGGGCACTTACACAAAGAAGGTTGTCCATATCATGTTGATTATAAGGGAAATATGGGAAGGAAAAAGCTCAGTGCTTATTATGAAAGCATAAAACTTAGTGAAGAAACTATTTTGCGCCGATTACAAAGAAAAATGGAAGGATTGCTTAGACAATATTCTGACGAAGATATGATTGATCCGCCAAATGGTAGTATGGAGGTCGATGTAATTGGCGAAGATGAAGCCGTAGTATTTGAAGGTGATGAAAATGGCAATACGAGTGAATATATGCCAAGAATTCAATATGAGGATGCTGAATATATAAGTACGGATGACATTGGATGTAGAAAATCGGTTTACGGATTTATAAGTAATGTTCAGTTAGAAGAGGATAAGAACAAGAAAAAATTTGCATATTTTAATTTGGCGACAAAGCATAGTACCGTAAACATTGCTTTCCCAGAGGCGTTTTATTCAAATGAACTGTCGGCTGGGATGGGAGAATTTGAAATATACATATCAAAGGTAAAAGAATTAGTAGAAAAATACCCTGATAAAATTATGGTTATTGCATACGGAGATATAACTAAAAAGAAGAGGGATAAAAACGGAGTGAATGTTTCGGTTATTTCTCCAAATCGCATTTTGGTTAATAATAAAACATACAAGCAGATTGTATATGGAGAAATCGAAGTGATAAATGAAGTTATCAAGAAACTGGAACATATATGATGCGGTGAAAAAAACATATCGGATACCGCCTAAAATTGAAGGTATCCGATATGTTTATGCATTAAAATACTTCCAAACTATCCTCTGCATCCACCCATGCCTGCATCTCGCCATCGAGAGCAAGCCGGGCATATTCCAGCGGATTGTCAATCGCCAAAGCATTCAGACAGCGTTGGGAATTAGGTGTGGTCCGTATCCCGGATTCTGCTTGATTGCAATCAATCCGGAGGATGTAGCCGTTATAGTGGTTAATGTCGATGCTGTTATGCATCGGGGTGTATTCTGCGTGTATCAATTTCATTGTTATCAGTCCTTTTAGTTGAATTGGAGGTAAAAAGCCCATGGGCTTATTTTGGACTTGAAAAACTTTCGAAATAGATATAATAATCACAAAATGTACCATTTTACAAAATAAAACATCACTAGAAATATCCAAAACAATACAAGATGTGATATTAACAGTTGTGTTGCTACTATTATCGAGTAATCCAGTAAAATCAAGGATTTCAAGTCTTTGAAATATGGATTTTGCAACAGATTTGTGAAGCGTAATGCTATTTCATGTTGTATGATGCACAAATAAAATTATGAATACAAATCCCATTTCATAAAATTATGCATTCAAGGACACTTTCTTGTATTGTAGTCAGAAATTACGAAGATAGAATACAGCAGTATGAAATACACACCCATATTTGTATTTGATATCATACTATACATAATATTAGTTGATAATTTTATGTAAATTAAATATATTATTCGTGTAAGGAATGCATTGTTTTTGAAAAGAGGAGTTTATATGGAATTAGCAAAAGTAACCTCCAAAGGACAAGTGACAATACCTATCGAAATTCGTAAAAACTTGGTATTAAGAATGGAGATAAAATTCTGTTTGTGGAAGAGGCTGGAAAAATTTATATATCGAATTCTTCCATGGATGCATTACGTGAAGCACAGAGAGCATTTGCAGGAGAGGTAGAAAGACTTGGGTTTCATGATGACAATGATGTAATGGAAATGATTAAAGAGCTTAGGAAAGAAAGCGTGTTAAATAAAGCGTGATAGAAATTGTCTGGAGAGTGTTTACACTCTTCCGGGTATTTTTTTGCATATCTGAATCATATTGAAACCAAAATGCGGTAATACACGTCTAATGTATGTAAAGCGAAGGAAAGGGCGTTTTACCTTAGAATTACATATACGCGCGTAGGAGAAAAAATGAATAACGAAAAAATATTTTTAGTCAAACGAGCACAAAGGCGTGATAAAGAAGCTTTTTGCAAATTGATAAACTTGCATATGAAAGATATGTATCGTACTGCAATCGCGATTCTGGCCAATGAAGAAGATGCGGGGGATGCGATGCAGGATACCATATTATCGTGTTGGGAAAAGATAGACACATTGAAGAAAGCACAGTACTTTAAAACCTGGCTTACCAGAATACTGATCAATCATTGTTATGATATTTTGAGACAAAAAACCGTTTATGTAGACTTGGATCAATGTGAAGAAGTATCAAAATATGATGAATATAATGTGGAATTTAAGGAAGCACTGAGGTCTTTGGATGAAAGATATCGTCTGCCAATGGAATTGTTCTATGGACAGGGATATAAAGTGAAAGAAATAGCAGATCTTACATCTTTGCCGCAAAACACGATAAAAACATATCTGTCAAGAGGAAGAAAGCAGCTTGCAAAATATTACAGAGCGGAGGTTTAATGTGATGGAAGAAAAATTATTACCGGAAGAAATTGAATTATCAGAAGTCGTATTAAGCAAAACCAATCATGCCTTTGATTTGATCAGACAGGAGGATTGTGTTGCTATGAAAAAAAGAAACAATAGAAGATGGAAAGTTCAGGTTGCTGCAATTGTGGGTGTGTGTTTATTGGGGGTCAGCAGTATCAGTGTCGCTGCCGCAATTCATCATTATTGGGGTAGGGGAATGAATGGTAATATACAGGCCGATGTTATCCAGCAACAGGTGCTTACGGATAATGGCATTGCCGAAGTTTATCCGGAAAAAGAAGATTATGAAGCATTAAAAGTTACACAGAATGGTGTAACAGTCGCGCCCCATACGGTTATTGTTGATGAGCGGTTTGCATATATGTCGTTTACCATCTCCGGATACAGCCTGGAAGAGGGAAAAGAACCGGGATTTGAGGACGTAAGGGTTGATTCCGGGACAACAAATTTGGACATGTTTGGTTCTATGTATGATGGAATCATGTCGGATGAGTATGGCTCACCTGTTTATGAAGACGGAAGCGCAATTCAGTTTACAGAGGATGGGGAAGTTATTAGTCACTATTTTGACGAAAACGGGGACCTGGAATATATCATAAAAACATTTGTTTCGGATGAAAAAGACACCATTTTAGGAAAGACGGTAAAAGTAAAATTTGAAAACTTAGGAACCTTGTATAAAACAGAGTTTACCAGTGATAAAGACGGGGTATGGGAATTTGAAATGAAGCTTCCGAATGTCAGCTCCGCAGAATATTTTGATCTGAATAAAACGTTGGATGGAACGAGTTTTACCGTTTTGGATGCGGAAATTTCACCGATATCCATGAAAGTAAACTACACAACCTCTGCCAAACCGGAAATGAGTGAAGATGAGATAGGAGTTCCGGAAGTTAAGGGAGTAATTTTAAAAGATGGAACACGTATTCCATACCTGACAGATGGAGGAAGTGTTGGCTATACAGATGATACGCATGCATATAATATTTTTGGATATGACCGGGTTATTGATGTGGATGAGGTGCAATCTTTATTGATTCTGGTAAAGCCGGGAGAGGAGCCTGTCACGGTAGATATCCGCTAAAGAAGTAAAACACAAATTCCAGATGGAGTTGCCAGAGCTAATTAATAAAACATTGGATAAAAAAAGTAAAAATAGATCATGTTTCAAGTAAAAAAGGGGCTGTAAAATAAGTCCCTTTTTCTATTTACAGCAAAATTTATCTGGTAAGTACAAAAGGGTCTATTTGGAAAACTCATGCTTGACATATATAGACAATCTATCTATACTATAGATGACCGATATATAGATTATCTACATAAGGAGGATTCACTATGGCGATTGATAAGTCGTTAATGTCTGGAAGTATGACTATGCTTATACTCAGACTGCTTGCGGAAAAGGATATGTATGGTTACGAAATGATTGATACATTGCGGAAAAAATCCTGCAATGTGTTTGAACTGAAAGCGGGAACGCTATATCCATTATTGCATGGACTGGAGGAGAAAGGCCTGCTTAACGTATATGAGCAGGAATATGCAGGAAAGACGAGGAAGTATTACAGTATTACGAAAGAGGGACGGGCCTTGCTGGCTGCGAAGCAGGAAGAATGGAAGGAATATCAGTCCGCGGTAGCGAATGTCCTTGCAATGGGGGTGTAGGCATGGAACAATATTTGGAAAAACTGTTATCACAGATCCGGTGTAAGAAAGCAAGACCCTACATTGCCGAGGAGATCAGGGACCATATGGAGAGTCAGATCGAGGATAATATGGCGCATGGAATGACATACGAAGAAGCGGAAAGGAACGCAGTTGCGGATATGGGTGATCCGGTTACAACTGGTATTTCTTTGGATAAAATCCATAAGCCGCAGTTTGCGTGGAAATTGCTTATTATTGTTGGAATCTTAAGCCTGCTTGGAATTTTATTACAGCAATCCATTCTTTATCAGAGTGGCTATCACAATCTGGAACCATATATGCAGGAGATATACCGGCTGGAAAGTGAAGGCTTTGCTTATTCTGTTTTGTATGGATTTATCTTCATGTGCGGGATTTACTTTGTGGATTATACGGTCATTGCCAAATATTCGAAGATCATCGGTTGGTTTATTATTTCTATGGGAATTTTATTGCTGGCCGGTTTCTTTGGCGGTGATATCAATGGAGGGCGATATAGCATCGGATTCGGAATGTTCAGGATTTCTGCAGTTTCGCTGATGATGTTTTATGTGCCCGTTTATGGAGCCATTTTATATAAATACAGAGATGGCGGGCCTGCTGCATTGTTAAAAGCGATTGTCTGGCTCATAGTTCCGGTTTTTATTACGTTCCGGATACCGAGTCTTGTTGGGGCAATGATTATACTGATCAGTATGCTGGTTCAGCTTACCGCAGCAATTTTAAAAGGATGGTTTCACGTACCGGTGAAAAAGACACTGGCGGGGTTATGGAGTATTTTCCTGATTTTACCGGCTGTTGCACTAGCTGGAATGTACCTGTTTCATTGGCTGGCAGAATATCAGGAAGAACGGATCCGGGCTTTTCTGACTGGTTCGGGAGATGGATTTTATCTTACCTCGGTGCTTCGGGCATTGAACCAAGGAATCTTACCTGTTGGTAATAGTGGAAACGATGTGTTTGGCAGTCTGCCGGAGTTTAACAGCGATTACATTTTTTCATATATTCTGAACAGTTATGGAAGCATTGCCGGGATTCTTGTTGTTGCTGTTTTGGCGGTACTTGTGATGTTCATTTTCGGAGCAGCGATCAAACAGAAAAATGAACTTGGCATGGTCATGGGATTTGGATGCGGTATGCTTCTGTTATTAAATATTGTGGCAAATATATCAGGTGCTTTGGGACTTGTTCCACCGGCGGCATCTTTCCTGCCTTTTCTGTCGGTTGGCAGAAGTAATATTTTACTATGCTATGGTCTGGTTGGAATGACTCTGAGCATTTACCGCTATAAGGATGTGTATCCTAAGAAAATCAGGGTATCACAGATTGCATTGCAGAAGAAATTTACAATAAATATGTAAGGGGTGTCACGAAAGCCCCTTGTATTAATGCAAAACTATGATAAACTATTTATGGGTTAGAAAAAGCTAACTACATAAGGAAGAAGCGCGGAAGGAGAATCGTAAAATCATGGCAGGTAAGGGTAATCAGGATAAAATTAAACCGGTATTGAATGGGGCAGCCGAGACGATGCTGCAGAGCTTTTATGCAAGGGCGATGTACAGCAAGAATCCCAAGCATAAGTTTAAGGATGAAAAGGCAGAGGAAATTGTGGCAAAGCTGGATTATGACTTTTCCAAGGCATCCAAGGACAATACCATGAGTGCCGGAGTTATAGCACGTACGGTAGTATTTGATGAACTGGTGTCTGATTTTATTAAGAAAAATCCGGATTGTACGGTAGTAAATATTGCCTGTGGTCTGGATACGAGATTTTATCGTATGGATAATGGAAAGATTACCTGGTACAATCTGGACTTGCCGGAAACCATTGCGGTGCGGGATTCGGTATATAATGAAAAAGGCAGAGTATCCACAATTGGATGTTCGTGCTTTGATCCGGCGTGGGCAGAACAGGTAACTGTAAGAGGAAAAATGCTTTTTATCATTGAGGGGCTTTCGATGTATCTTACGAAAGAGCAGGTGCAGCAGATGCTTTCGATTATTTATGATAATTTTGATAATGCCTGTGTCATGCTGGAATGTCTGTGCCCGAAATTTGTGAACAAAGAGAAGGTTGAGAAATCCATCCAGTCAACCGGTGCTGTGTTTACCTGGGGAGCGAACAGCTTCGAAGAAATGGCCGATCTGGCAAAGGGATTCCACAAGGTGAAGAATGACAATATTGTCCGAGGAATGGCCGTAGTGAATCCGGTTTATAAACTGGTAACCTGGATGCCTTTCGTGAAGAAAATAGCCCAGAAAATTATTATCTTTAGTAAGTAATAAATAGCGAAGATCCTAAAGTTTTCCACCCATTATGCCGATTTAACTATTAGAAATGCGGTAGTATCATATCGGGGAACTGATACGCACAGTTCTTGTTTGACTCACGGAGGAGGAAAACAGACATGAAAGGAATCAATGTCGGGATACAGAGCCAGCAGAAGTCCTATATGGTTTCTAATCAGACTGGTTCGCATACTTATATAGGTCAGAAACAGATTACGCAGCAGAATAGCAATGTGCTGTTTTCAAAGAAGAATAGTAATATGAGGGATATCCGGAGGAGCCTTTCGACTTCCTGGGAGGAATCGTCGGGCGCCCCTTCGCAGATATCGAGTTCGAATTCAATGTTCAGCAGTACGCAGAGTTATGGGGAATCCTTAAGAACGCAGCGGCAGCAGGCGAAGAATACTTCCTTAAGCCTGAAAAAGCTGAAATATCAGTTTAAGAATTTATCCACGAAAATCCTGCGCAGCAAAACTTCCCTTGCAGCGAAGCAGGTGGCAGGTCAGGCGCGTCGTGAGGTTCTGCGGCTGAAGAGTAAGAAGCAGAGTGGCGATTACGACAGTGAAGAAATTCAGGCAGCCATTGATCATGCAAAGGCGATGGAGCGTGTTGCCAAGAAAAAGGCAAGGCATCTGGAAGAAGAGGAGATGGCGAAATGCACGGGTGGCCCGTGTGCCGGCAGTAAGATTGATGCAGAAGAGAAGCTTTCCGGGGAAGATATGAAATCCGCCGAGGAGAATCAGAAGGAACTGGACAATGCAGAGGAAAGCATGGACCAGATGGAGAATGAGTATGCGATGACCGATCCGGATCTGGCGATGCTCCAGATATATGCAAACTGTGGCACGGCATTGGACAGCCTGAATGAGGTTCTTTCGAGCCTTGATGAGTTTTCAGATGAGATTCTGGATCAGTTTTCAGAGAGCATGAAGGATCTGTTCAGTGAAATGGGAATGGATGAATTATCCGATTCCCTGATGTCGGTCCGGAGGGATATGGATCCGGCAGATCTTAAGATGATGAAGATCAAGCACCGTAACAAAGAGATGAAGGATATTGTCAAGGCAGATGCAGAGTATCTGAAAGCGGTATTTGACCGTCTGGAAAAGATGAAATCCAGTGGTGTGATACCGATGAATAACGGAAGCCTGTCCTTTGGATCTTCAGATACAATGTCTGCTGCGGAGGTCGCAGGTGTGAGTGCACCGGCAGCAGCTCCGATGCCGGTCATCGATGTTACCTGTTAACGAAACGCGGGTTCCATGCATTTGTCGAAGACAGATCGGGAGTGCACAACACAGGCATGTGAATGATCGGTAGATATTAGGAATATAGGATAGATAGAACATGGTGGTGATGAATTTTGCTGCCATGTTTTTGTGTAGAGCACTTAGCGAGACCAAGCTGGAAGCGCAGGTAGAGGTTAGTGCGAACCAGTCCGGAACACTTAACGAGAGCAAGCCAAAGGAGCAGCACGAGTTTAGTGAGAGGGACAAGTAGAGAACACTTACAACAATTATAGCAATTTTGCACAAGTTATGGTATACTTATTGCCAAGGAATATGAAAATTACACAAAAGGTTTATGAAAGTTTTGATTAGGAGGATCATTATGGAGCAAAGACTGGAACCGCTGTTTACCCCATGGAAGATTGGCAACTGCGAGATCAAAAACCGTATTGTGCTGACCTCTATGGGTGGAACGAACCTATTAGGCTGGATGGAAGTGAACCACTTTGACAAGGATGGAGCGAAGTTCATCATGGAAGTGGCGAAGAACAACTGCGGACTGGTTCTTCCGGGCTGCCAGCCGGTATACAATCCCATGTATGGGAAGTGGCTTTATAAGAATGAAAAGATGTATCAGGATCTGGCGAAGTGGATGCCGGAATTTCACAAGACCGGCGCGAAGCTTTTCGTACAGCTGACGGCAGGGTTTGGACGATCCTTTACGATCAGCAGTATGATGGAAACGCTGTACACGAATAAGGCTCTTCGTGTTCTGGCAAAGCCTTTTATGGATCTTGATAAGATTACGGCAGCACCAAGCCCGTCACCGAACCGCTGGTCTGACAAGGTGCCGTCAAGAGAGATGACGGTGGAAGAAATAGAGGAGTTTATCACGGCGTTTGGCAAGACCGCGAAGCTTTTAAAGGATGCAGGTGTGGATGGCGTAGAAATCCATGCAGTACATGAGGGCTATCTGCTCGATCAGTTTACGTTAAAATATGTGAATAAGCGTACCGATGAATACGGTGGATCTTTTGAGAACCGTTACCGGTTCGCTGTGGAAATTGTGAAAGAAATCAAGAAGGTCTGTGGAAAAGACTTCCCGGTATCGTTACGCTATAGTGTGGAATCGAAGACCAAGGGCTTCCGCGAGGGAGCATTGCCGGGTGAAGAGTATGTGGAAGCCGGACGTGATATGGCAGAGTCGGAAAAAGCGGCTAAATATCTGCAGGATGCCGGATACGATATGCTCAACTGCGACAACGGAACCTACGATGCATGGTATTGGGCGCATCCACCGATTTATATGCCGGAAAACTGTAACCTTGAGGATGTGGAGCATATCCGTAAGTTTGTGGATATTCCGGTGGTGTGTGCAGGACGTATGGATCCCCGCGTGGCAGCCGATGCGATCCGGGATGGCAAAATTGATGGTGCCGGATTCGCGCGTCCGTTCCTTGCGGATCAGGAATGGGTAACGAAGCTGATGAACGGACAGGAGGATAATATCCGTCCCTGTATTCTTTGTCATAACGGATGCTTTAACATGTGTCATTACAAGGGTGTTCCCAACGATCAGGCACTTTCGGATTCCCTGCATCTGGCAAGATGTGCAGTGAATGCAGAAACGATGCAGTGGGAGAAGCATAAGCTTGTAAAGACCACAAGCCCGAAGAAGGTACATATTATTGGTGGTGGTATCGGGGGCATGGAAGCAGCCAGAGTATTAAAGCTGCGCGGACATGAGCCGGTAATCCATGAAAAAGCAGGAGAGCTTGGCGGAACCTTTATCGCAGCAAGCGCAGAAAGCTATAAGGGAAAATTACGTGACCTCCTGACCTGGTACAAAAAGCAGATGAAGGATCTGGACATCGAGATTCATTATCATGAAGAGATCAGGAGCCTTGAGCCGTTTGCCGGAAGTCCGGTGATCGTTGCAACCGGTTCGGTCGCACGTGTCCTTAAGAAGGTTCCGGGACATGAGAAGATGGTGGAAGCCTGTGAGTTCCTGACCGGAACACCGGTGGGTGAAACGGTAGCCGTTGTCGGTGGTGGACTTACCGGATGTGAAATCGCTTATGAACTGGCTTTGCAGGGCAAAAAGCCGGTGATCGTGGAAATGAAGGATGACTTAATTGCACAGACCGGTGTGTGTCTGGCGAACAGCTCCTATTTAAGAGAATGGTTTGCATGGCAGAAGGTGCCGGTTTATCTGGAAACCACCTTACAGTCCGTAGAAGATGGCAGGATCATTTGTAAGGATAAAAATGGCGGGGAAATCACCATTCCATGTGACAGCGTCATCAGCTCGGCCGGTTATATTTCCAATCCGCTTGCCGAAGAGAGCAGGAATGTACATCTGGTTGGTGACTGTAAACAGGTCGGTAACTTAAGAAGTGTCGTATGGCGTGCGTATGAAGTTGCCATGAAAATTTAAGGAGCGGGGTGATCATTTTGAATTTGACGAAAGAACAACAGGAAATTTTAGATGGAAAACAGGGAGACATCCTTGCCAGAATTATGAAGACACTGGTGAGGTACGGGGAATTGTTTGGAGCAGATTCCATGGTGCCGGTGACGAGTCAGTATAACCACCTGGTAACCTCTTTTGGATTAAAGGCACTGGCTCCGGTTTATGAACTGATGGACCGCCTGATTGAATCCGGAAATGTATCGAAGCAGAAGTTTTCGGCAGATCCAAGACCGCTTGATCCCAATGTGCCGAGCTCCTTTTTACAGAATATTGTGTTCAAAAATTTCATGTATTCCAAGCAGGAGGACTATGAGAAGCAGCTTACCAGGCTTGGAATCATGGAAAAGGACGCCTATACCTGTACCTGCTATATGAAGGAAGTGGGGAATACACCGGCGATGGGAGAGGTGCTGTCCTGGTCGGAATCTTCGGCAGTGGTATATGCCAATTCCGTACTGGGTGCCAGATGTAACCGTAACTCCGGAATTATTGATCTGATGGGTTCGGTTGCGGGCTTTGTGCCGAACTTCGGACTTCTTACCGATGAAGGAAGAAAAGCAACCTGGATTGTAAAGATCGAAACGACGAGAAAGCCGGAGGCACAGCTTCTCGGCTCTGCAATCGGAATGAAGGTCATGGCAGAGGTTCCTTATCTTGTAGGACTGGATCAGTGGCTTCCGGGAGGATTGGATGAAGATGCCAAAACCTATCTGAAGGACTTTGGTGCAGCGACGGCTTCTAACGGAGCTGTAGGACTTTATCATGTGGAAAACATCACACCGGAGGTGGTTCAGTATGGTAAGGATCTGATCGTAGAGAATGCGAAGATTTATGTTGTGGATGATGCGGAGCTTAACCGGGTATACCGCAGTTACCCGGTCATCTGGAAAAAGAAGGATGCGACACCGAAGCTCTGTTTTATGGGATGCCCGCATATGAGTCTGAATCAGTTGATTGACTGGACAAAGAAGATTGAGGAAAGTCTTAAGAAGTACGGAAAAACAAAGGTCGGCATTCCGACCGTATTTACGGCAGCTCCGGCGGTGCTTAAGAAGTTTGAAGAAACCCCTTATGCAGCAACATTGAAGCAGGCGGGAGTCATTACCTCCTATATTTGTCCATTGATGTATATGAACAATCCGCTCAGTGAAAAGATGCCGGTCATTACTTCCAGTAACAAGCTTAGAACCTACACTAGTGCAAGGTACTACACCGATGCGGAAATTCTGGAGCAGATTACGAAAGGAGGGATGAGCCGATGAAAGAATTTAGAGGAAGAGTCGTAGCGAACGGAACGACAACAGCAAAGGCACTCGTATCGCATGGAGGCTTAAATACTCTGGCATCCTTCCAGAAGGCATTGCAGTTCGGAGATAAGAAGGCAACCTGTGGAGATCAGAACAATCCGGATCTTTACGGAAAGCAGATGGCAGGCAAGGCCTTATGTCTTCCGACAACCATCGGATCGACGACGGGAGGACTGGTTCTTTACTGCGCATGCTCCATGAACCGTCAGCCTGCATGTATGCTGTTTTCAGAGCCGATTGATTCACTGGCAGGAGCAGGAGCGATTCTGTCAGATGTGTGGCTTGACAATGTCAGCATGCCGGTTGTAGACAGCCTTGGCGAAGAGTTTCTTTCCTATGTAAAGGATGACATGACCATTACCGTAAAGGATGATGGCACAGTGGTCGTGGAGTAAGGAAGAAGCTGGAAGAGGCCTGAAAACCAGGTAAAGCCTGAAAACTATGAAATAAGAAAATCGAAATGATCAGAATACAAATATGAGGAGAGGTAAGCGTATGAAATCCATTAAGACAAAAATCATTGTAAGTATTATTGTATGCACCTTACTTTCATCCATTCCGATTGGAATTTTAAGTCTTCGGAATGTGTATCAGACATCAAATCAGGGTGCAGAACAGGAGCTGGCGTTGAAGTGCCAGAACGAGCAGGAACAGATTAATGCACAGATTTCGAAAATCGAACAGTCGGTAGATACCTTAAGCAGTATCGCCATGGATAAACTGGATTTTTCGAAGTTTAAGAACAATGCAGCCTATGTGAAGCAGTATACGGATTCTATCATGAGTGATGTTGTGAAGTTCGGGGAGCATACCGATGGAGCCATCTGTGTTTATGTCCGTTACAATCCTGATTTTACGGAACCGACTTCCGGAATTTTCCTGACGAGAAACAGTACGGACGAGGACTTTACCAGTTCGACTCCGACGGACTTTACGATGTATGACAAGACGGATGTGGAGCATGTCGGCTGGTATTATGTTCCGGTAGAAAACGGAGCACCGTTGTGGATGGATCCGTACCTCAATGGCAATGTCAATATTTATATGATTTCTTATGTGGTTCCGTTGTACGTTGACGGAGAGTCCGTCGGTATTATCGGAATGGATATTGACTTTTCACAGATTACGAAAATGGTGGAAGCCACAAAGGCGTTTGATACCGGATATTCCTTCCTTTATAAACCGGACGGATCCCTTATGTTCCATCCGACCCTGGAGAGCGGAGCCGATCTTGAACAGCTTGGGGTGACTGCGGATGTAAAAGCACAGATGTGTGATACGGCAAATGCGGGCGTGGTAGAGGATTACACCAGTAACGGAACAAAGACCAGTGCGGTATTCTATACTCTTGACAATGGCATGCTGGTAGCTTTATCTGCTCCGAACAGTGAGATTACGGCAGATGCCGTAAGCCTTTCTGCTGTGATTATCGGAACGGGCGTAGTATGTCTGCTGATCTGTATCGTGCTTGCCGTTATTTTGAGCCGGAGCATTGCAGCTCCGATTGCAGGCATTACGAAGGTCATCCGCCAGACGGCAGATCTGAATTTCCAGAAAACAAAAGCCGGGGAATCCCTGGTAAAACGTAAGGATGAAACCGGTGTAATGGCGGTGGCTGTCAGCGATATGAGAAAGGTGTTCCGGGAACTGGTCGGTGATATCACACAGGCAGAGACCACTATTTTGGACGATATGGATAAGCTGGATTCCATCATGCAGGCAAACAGCGAAATGGCAGAGGATAATTCTGCAACCACACAGGAAATGGCAGCAGGCATGGAGGAGACAACAGCGAGTGCATCCATGATTACCGGTAATATTGATGGAATTAAGCAAAACACAGAAGACATCCAGAAGCTTTCGAAGGAAGGACAGGAAACTTCTGTGGAAGTAAAGGGAAGAGCGGACAAGCTTCGTGACACAACCATTTCTTCAAGTAATAAGGCACTGGCGATTTTTGAGGAGATGAAGGGAAAGACGCAGGAAGCTATCAAGCAGTCCAAGGCGGTTGAACGGATTAACAGTCTGACGGAAAACATCAAACAGATTTCTTCCCAGACCAATCTCCTTGCCTTAAATGCCAATATTGAGGCAGCACGTGCCGGTGAAGCCGGAAAGGGATTTGCCGTTGTAGCAACAGAGATTGGAAATCTGTCAAATCAGACTTATGCAACGGTGGATGGTATCACGGAAATGGTTATTGAAGTAAACAGTGCCGTAAACAGTATGGCAGACTGTATTACCACAATTATGGATTTCCTTGAGAATACGGTGGTATTGGATTACGAAGCTTTTCGGCAAATCGGTGAAGAATATCAGGCAGATGCCAATACATTTGCAGATGGCATGGCACGGATCTACAGTGAAATCACGAAGCTGGATGAGCAGATCAGTGATATTGCAGAGAATGTGACCAATGTCAGTGAAACGATCAGCCAGTCGGCACAGGGTGTCGGTCAGATTGCGGAGAAGTCTTCCGATGCGGCAGCAAAGACCACAGAAGGTTATGAACTGCTCCGTGAAAGCCGTGACAGCATAGCAAACTTAAGAGCTATCATTGAACGGTTCCAGTTATAGGAAGACTATGCAGGACGCGTGATAAGTATTTGTAACCATTATTCTAACCAGAGTGGTTATGGAAAGCCGGAAAACGAGAGTGCGAAAAAGCAGGATCGTTTTCCGGCTTATTTATTAGGAAATTTTTGTAAAATTTTCATAAAGCAAAATGCTCTGATCCCAATCTTTGACAATAGAGTGCGCACATTGCAAAAAAAAGCAGCCTGAGTTATTTAGATTTTATGAGCGTTTTTCTCTGCCAATTGAGCTTGGAGAGAGGCTATCAGGGCATCTTTTTCGGAGAGCTGCTGGCTTTGTTCAGAGAGACGCTGGTCTTTCTCGGAGAGCTGTTGGTTAGCATCTGCGAGATCTGCTTTCAGGGTAGCAATTTCATGTTTTTGGGCAGCAAAATTATTTTCAATTCCTTTCATGGTCCGGTTGTAATCTTCGCGGGCAAGACATTGCTGGCGGATCTGCTCTTCCTGCGTCAGTTGATAGACCGTTTCAGATGCTTCTTTAAAATAATTATTGTTTTGCGCAAGCACTTGTAATTCCTCCCATGTCTTTGCTTTGAAGAGAGCAGCCCAGTGATCGAGCTGGTATTGCTTATCCTCTTCGGTTGCCAAATCAATACAAGATAAGTCTAACACAGATATCCGTAGCTTGTCACTATATAACGTATGATTTTTTACGTTAAGGAACTGGTAAGTAGAGTAGAATTCCGGGCAATCAGGAAATAAGGTATAGTCCAGAAGCCCGATCTGAATTACCGGATGGGTGAGCTGATAATCTTCGCCTTTTTTGAGGTGATCATAATTTCGGGCAAGATAACTGAGGGAACGATCCTGCCAGTTATTTAGATTGATGACCTGCATTTCAAGATTGATGATATGATGCTGATTCAGGATCACATTGATATCCAGTACGAAAGTTTTGTTATCAATGGAATCGC
>CAVHRK010000087.1:0-7466 GCA_963638365.1 Anaerobutyricum sp.
CCCCCCTCAAGATGAGATATCCGATTCGCAAGAAGAAGGTCCCTTGAAGACGACGAGGTAGATAGGCTTGGAGTGTAAGTACAGTAATGTACTGAGCGGATAAGTACTAATCGACCGGAAGCTTAACTTGGAAAGAGAGATGGAAAAAGGTTCGGTATCGGTTTTGAAGGTATAAACCTTTATTTTTATAAGTTATGATGTAAGTAACCTCGAGGCAGAGCCTCTCGGTCGCGGCTATGCCGCTTATACATGTATAAGATTTTATTTATGTGTGCAAGCACCCAACATAAAATCATATACATGTGCACTTACAAAGATAACACGAATGATCCTCGATAGCTCAATGGTAGAGCACTCGGCTGTTAACCGAGTTGTTGTAGGTTCGAGCCCTACTCGGGGAGTTTTTCCGTATGAGGAAAAGAAAGAGAGAAAGGCTCCGTGGTCAAGCGGTTAAGACATCGCCCTTTCACGGCGGTAACACGGGTTCGATTCCCGTCGGAGTCATTTTTACAGGTTATGATGCATAAGATATAGTAATCTGTAATTTTTAAATTTATATGGTATGGCGTGATAGCCAAGTGGTAAGGCCCCGGTCTGCAACACCGTCATCGCCGGTTCAAATCCGGCTCACGCCTCTAAGAAAAGCTTGAAACATTGAGACATCAGTGATTCAAGTTTTTTTATGCTTTAAAATCCGTTAAGTACCGAGAATTGGTTTGAAATGTGCAATCTTAGATGATATGATGATGCTATGGATGTGAATTAAATAAATATGTAAAACTTGAGATATGATAAATACTTGTGAAGGAAGGAGAAAGAGTATGAACGCCATAGAACAGTTACGTGAGATTATTAATAATAGCAATAATATTGTATTTTTTGGTGGAGCCGGAGTGTCTACGGAGAGCGGGATTCCGGACTTCCGGAGTGTGGATGGATTGTATCATCAGAAGTATGATTATCCACCGGAAACCATTTTGAGTCATACCTTTTATCGGCAGATGCCAGAAGAGTTCTTCCGGTTTTATAAGGATAAAATGCTTTGCCTTACGGCTGAGCCCAATGCGGCACACAAGAAGCTGGCAGAGTGGGAACAGCAGGGAAAGCTGAAAGCAGTCATTACCCAGAATATTGACGGACTTCATCAGAAAGCCGGTTCGAAGAAGGTATTAGAGCTTCATGGAAGTGTACTTCGGAATTATTGCGAAGAATGTGGAAAATTTTTTGATGCAGAGTATATGCTGCATGCGGATGATATTCCGAAATGTGATGCATGTGGCGGCAGAGTGAAGCCGGATGTGGTTCTTTATGAAGAGGGACTTGATCAGGACACACTGCAGGAAGCGGTTCATTATATTAAGGAAGCGGACGTATTGATTGTGGGAGGAACCTCACTTGTCGTATATCCGGCAGCCGGTCTCATTGACTATTATCAAGGCAGCAAGCTGGTTCTGATTAATAAGACGGCAACTGCACGTGACGGAATTGCAGATCTGGTGGTTCAGGGAGCAATCGGGGAGATTTTTTCACAGTTGTAAGGATAGGAAAAAGGGAAAATGAGTATCTTTTTGGCAGTAATTGGGTGGATCTGTGTCATTTATTTTCTGTGTATTGCATTGTTTGTCGGTCATGGAACGAACTTTTTCTTTGTATGGCTGCTTCTGGGAGTTGCGGCACTGGGATTGTCTTTTTGTATGAAGAGGGGAATCTGGCAGGAACATGTACCGTTACTTGTGCGCAGAATCTTCTGGTGTGTGATGACGATTGGAGTGATTTTCTTCCTGATTGTGGAAGGATTTATCCTGAGCAGATTCGGAATGTCAGGCTCGGATCAGGCGAAGTATCTGGTGGTTCTCGGAGCGCAGATGAAGCCCGACGGTCCGTCTAAGGTTTTGCAGTACCGGCTGGATGCTGCACTTACTTATTTAACAGATCATCCGGAATGCCAGGTGATTGTGTCTGGTGGACAGGGTTCGGATGAGCATATCAGCGAGGCACAGGGAATGTATGACTACCTTGTTGCGCATGGACTGGAGGCAGACCGAATCCTTCTGGAGGATCAGTCGGTAAATACAGTACAGAATCTGGCTTTTTCTGCAAAATATTTTGATAAGGAAAGGGATGAAGTTCTGATTGTAACCAATAACTTTCATGTGTTCCGGGCAGTCGGAATTGCAAAACGAGATGGCTATCAGAACGTATCCGGACTTGCAGCACATGGATACTGGTTCCTGCTTCCCAATAATATGTTGCGGGAATTTGTCGGTGTGTGTAAGGATCTGATATTTCAGATATAGTAGGAGAAAACAGTATGGATATTCAGGTGGGAAATATTATAAAAATGAAAAAAGCACATCCATGCGGGAGTTATGAGTGGGAGGTGCTGAGAATAGGAGCAGATTTTCGGTTAAAATGCATGGGGTGTGGACATCAGATTATGATTGCACGAAGTCAGGCAGAAAAAAATATCCGGGGAATTCGATAGGAATTCCCGGATATTTTTATGAAACGATATTTTATTTACTCTGTAAGGATTGAACCATGAAACAGGGAGTCCAGATAACGAAATCCACAATAACCATTGGCATCCAGAAGCTCTGATGCATTGGTACCGGCAGGAATCGTTACGGTATAGCGTATTCCCTGATAGGTGTAATTTAAGGTGAGAGAAACATCAGGTCTTGCTATGAGAGCATCCGTAACACGTCTGTCCAAACAGGTCCATATGGAAGTTTCTGCAACAACCTCCGATTCCTTCGTATGGAGAATGGCATCAGCGGTATTATTGAGGAAAGAGGCACAGGCTGTACCGGGAATTATGTCATATTCTAAAATCTCATTACAATATTCACATTGTTCTGCAGTAATGGCGTCCGAATCGGGTGTTGCTTCCTGAACGGTTATAAGCTTAGGGGAATGCATACAGGAGAAGTTTGTTTCTATAGTCACTTCCGGAGTACGATTTACAGTAACATATTCGAAGGAGATCTCCTTTATTTGACCAGCATGTTCAGAATAAAGGTATCATTTGTTGACAAAATAATTTTATGTGCGCCTTCAATAGTTCCGTTAAAAGCTTTAGAGAGCATTGTCCATTCCATAGAGCTTAGATCGATATCTTCCTTCAAAATGAAAGTTTTACCGGACATATTTTGACCTTTACCATCAATACCAATATTTACAAGATAGGATAATCCGGCAAGCTGGCTGGCGGTGCTGATATTGTAACTTGTTTTGGTACCATTTTCCCACCATGTGGTATCATAATTACCTGAATCCAGCCAGCGGTTTCCGGCAGCATAAACAGAAGAAGTCCATAAAGTGCCGAGAAGCAGGGCAACACCTGCAATTGCAGCAGCTCTGTTAAAGGTTTTTCTGTAAGTCGGAATTCTGGTTATACAGGTAGCAGAATCCAGAGAAAATAATTTACATTTTTTAAAGTGGAGTTCTCCCTTATGCATCAGTGAATAATCATAGGCACAGAAGTTATTAGCGGAATGGTCTATCTGCAAATGATAAAACTCGGTATCATCAGGACATGGAATTCTTAAAATGACATAATCATTAAAATCAACCAGAGCCCGTCTCTTTAAGGTCAGGTCATGGTCAATATAAAGAGTTCCTTCTTTCAGTACATTGTGACAGACCTTTACTGCATTTTCACGTGAGGCAGTAAAAAAGGTAAAGCGATCCTGAAAGCATCGTACGGTGCGCTCTTTTATAATCTGTTGTGCGTTTTCACGGGTAGTATAATGATAGAGATATTTTACGGGCGAAATAACTTTCTGTAACTGCATATCTTTCTGTACCTTTCCTTGAATTTTCTTTTGATTGATCTGGTTTACACTATCTTCTATATTATTATATAGTGATTTATAGCTAGTTGTAAAGTGATATAAAAGACATGACGGTTATTATACAAAACACATATAAACGAAATTGCACAAAATATGGAAAAAGCAAGAAAATGCTTGAAGTTTTATGGAATACATGATATTATGAATATCCGTGGTATGTAAAAAGACATACAAATCCTTGCTCCTGTTTCAGGACAGGGGCCAGAGACCAAAAGGAGGTAACTAGCATGAACAAGTATGAATTAGCCGTTGTTGTTAGTGCGAAAATCGAAGACGAGGAAAGAGCAGCAGTAGTTGACAAGTGCAAGGCCCTGATCGAAAGATTCGGTGGAACCATCACAAACGTTGACGACTGGGGCAAGAAGAGACTGGCTTATGAAGTTCAGAAGATGAAAGAAGCTTACTACTACTTCATCCAGTTTGACGCTGAGCCTACTGCGCCGATCGAAATCGAAAACCGTGTTCGCATTATGGACAATGTTATCAGATTTTTATGCGTAAGACAGGACGAGGCATAAGATGACCACTATGCCGGAAAGTAGAGGCAGGTATGAATAAAGTAATCCTTATGGGACGTTTAACAAGAGATCCTGAAGTTCGGTATTCTCAGGGTGAGAATGCAACAGCAATTGCCAGATATACATTAGCTGTAGACCGTAGATTTAACCGTAATAATGATGAGCAGAGCGCAGATTTCATTAACTGTGTTGCTTTTGGACGTAATGGAGAGTTCGCTGAGAAGTATCTTCGTAAGGGAACCAAGATTGCAGCTACCGGTCGTATCCAGACAGGAAGCTATACAAACAAAGACGGCGTACGTGTATATACGACAGATGTTGTTATTGAAGAGCAGGAATTCGCTGAAAGCAAAAACAATTCTTCCGCAGGCAATGGGGGCTTTACAGGCGGAAATAACAATGCACCTGCTATGCAGGATGCAGGTGATGGCTTCATGAATATTCCGGACGGAATTGATGAGGAATTACCGTTTAACTAAGTAAGTTTTTTACTATGAATAGGAGGGTAACCACTATGGCATTTAATAAAGCAGAGAAGTCTGATTTTCCTAGAAAAAAAGGCGGTATGCGTAGAAGAAAAAAGGTTTGTGTATTCTGTGGTAAGGACAATGTAATTGATTACAAGGATACCGCCAAGTTAAAGAGATATGTATCTGAGAGAGGAAAAATCCTTCCCAGACGTATCACCGGCAACTGTGCGAAACATCAGAGAGCTCTTACTGTAGCAATCAAGAGAGCACGTCACGTCGCCCTGATGCCTTATGTACAAGATTAAAGCCTTGTAAAATAAGGGTTTTTGGGTATTTGGGATTGTGATTTGACACAGGTTTGACTCACAATTTTTGACTCAGACTTAAAGAGACCAATTGAAAAGTTGGTCTCTTTTTTTTTGTGGTTTGGAAGTGTAAAATAAAATTTGAGTGTATGTCCGGCTATTTGACTAAAAAGAAGTAAGAATTCCGGCTAATAACACCGCTGACAAGAGTATATCCTAGCGTTAGAATCCATCCATCAACTTGAGAAGTTGAAAATAATATTTGGAGGATAACGAGAATGGAGAAAACAGAGTTCACGCAGTTACTTAAAAACGAAGTGGAATCTAAAACCGGAAAGGAAGTAAGGCTTACCAAGGTCTTAAAAAACAATGATGTTACGTTGACAGGGATCAGTATTATTTATCCGGATAGTAACGTAATAGCGACAACCTACGTGGAATACTATTTTAATTCCTATCAGCAAGGGGATAAGACACTGGAAGAGATTGTCAATAAGGTTATTGAAGCCTGTGAAAATGGTATGAAAGATGTGCAGAAGGATCTGATGAAATTTTTCCTGAATTATGACTTAGTCAAATGCAGGCTGGGGTGTCGGCTTATCAACTATGAGAGAAACAAAGAGATATTACAGCATGTACCTCATAAAAGAGTGATGGACTTGGCAGTCGTGTATCAATGTACAACAAATATTACACCTATTGACAAGGGATCCATAATGATTGAAAACAAACATTTGGAGGCATGGGGAGTATCACAAGAACAGTTTATATCGGATGCGGAAGAGAATATAAAGAAAAGATTAGATCCAGTGATTATCCCGATGGAAGAGATTACTCCGAGTATTTACATAATCCTACATAGAGAATTTGGAAATGACCTTGTGGGTATGTATGTGATGAGCAACTGGGAGCATAATTACGGGGCTGTTGAAATGGTCTATGGTACTTCAATATTAAAAGAGTTTGCAGACAAGATGGAAAGTGATTTGTATGTCCTGCCCTGTTCTGTACATGAGGTCATTCTTATTCCATTGGAATATGATGAGGAAATCGTTAAGAGGTACAATCAAATGGTTCGAGAGATCAATAAACTTTATGTAGAGCCGGAAGAAGTCTTAGCAGATCATGCTTACTTCTTCAGCAGAGAAGAGGGGAGCGTAAGGTTAGCAGAATAGAGAGAGTTGATTGCAGGGTGTCTGAATAAGGCACCCTATTTTTGTAAGTGCACTTCCAAAACTGTGACGTGAAAGGTATAGGAAAATATCTAACTGTTGAAAGGGAAAATTTCATTATTGCCAAATTGCCATTTTTATTCGTGCACTTCCTACATTATATGGCTTATATTCCGGCACTTACACCACAGACACCAGAAACCCTCAGCGTTAGGATAATTATAGAAGTTGAGGAAAGGAAATGGTGACACAATGATGGAGAGATTTATACACTGGGTAACACAGAGCAGGAAAAAGAAATGTAAGCACTCTTGCATAAGGTGTGAGTATTTTGATTTATGTAAGCAGGATGAGGTCTAAAAGAGGGATAGGGGCATCAGTCAGAGGGGGGCTGGTGCCCTCAGAAGTTTAAGGGGGAAAGAAATAATGCTGAAGAATTACCAAGAGATGTTAGAGTATGCATTTGAAGTTTTGAACAGAGTTTATTTTAATAATGAGTTGCCACCTGTTGTAATAACCATTATGAGTAGCAAGCGAGCCTACGGTCACTATACATTGGGAAAGGAGTGGCGCAAGGAAAACGAGAGGTTGCATGAGATAAACATAAGTGCAGAGTATTTGGACAGACCAATTGAAAGTGTCTGCGCAACGCTTTGTCATGAGATGGTACACTTCTACTGTGCAGAGTGTAAAAAATGTGCAGATACATCACAAGGTGGAAGATATCACAACAAAAATTTTAAGAGAGAAGCAGAAGCAAGAGGTTTAATAATCAGCAAGGCACCTTATATAGGCTGGAGTGTGACAGAGCCCAGCTTAGAGTTTAGTGAAGTGATTCATAGTAATGGGATAGAGAAACCATTGGATATCAATAGGGACGGGTATTACAGTAGCTGGGGTGCAGGTGGGAAAAATGGTTTAACTGGTGGAAAAGGAATAGGTGGACTTGGTGGAGAAGATGGCAACAGAAAACCAAAGAGCAGTACACGCAAGTATGTATGCCCCTGTTGTGGGAATAGCTTCAGAGCGACTAAGGATATCAACGTTATGTGTTTAGATTGTAACGAGCAGTTTGTGAAGGTAGAGAAATAAAAAGACTAACTATTAAAAGTCAAGTCTAAAATAAAAGATTTATGAATGAATT
>CAVHRK010000088.1:0-81246 GCA_963638365.1 Anaerobutyricum sp.
GATATCGAAGAGTATATGGAATATCTTTCTCTTTACAATAAAAATGGAAAAGAAATTACCAATGATGAACGAGGCAAAAAACGGAAATTATCTGCCTTAAAGAGCTTTTATAATTATTTCTTTACATTGGAACAGATCAAAACTAATCCGGCAGCATTGGTTCCACTGCCAAAGCTGCATGAAAAAGAAATCATTCGTCTGGATGCGGATGAGGTTGCGACTTTACTGGATCAGGTTGAAGATGGTGACAAACTGACAAAACGGGAACTGGTTTATCATCAGAAAACACAGATTCGTGATGTGGCGTTATTAACGCTTCTTCTTGGAACCGGGATTCGGGTATCGGAATGTGTCGGCCTTGACTTAAATGATGTGGATTTTAAAAATAACGGAATTAAAATCCGCCGAAAAGGCGGTTATGAGACAGTTGTTTATTTTGGAGATGAAGTACAGGATGCATTACTGGACTATCTGGAACAGCGCCATCATATCATTCCCTGTGAGGGACATGAAGAAGCGTTATTCTTATCCTTACAGAATCGCCGGATTTCTGTCCGGGCAGTTGAAAATCTCGTGAAAAAATATGCTTCACGGGTAACCACCCTAAAACATATTACTCCTCATAAGCTGCGCAGTACATATGGTACTGCCCTCTATCAGGAAACGGGGGATATTTATCTTGTTGCCGATGTCCTGGGGCATAAGGACGTTAATACTACCCGGAAGCATTATGCAGCGCAGAACGATTATAGAAAACGCAGTGCCGCTAAAGCAGTACAGTTAAGGGAACATTATAATCCTAAACTACATGAATAGGTTCATAATTATTATAATATCTGTTCGTATATTGATACTGAATCTGAATATAATAAGTTCATAATGATTCTTCTAACCAACAAATTCCGCACTGTAATAAGGAATAACCAGATGCTGGCCGGTAGTAATGTCTTCACTGAAAAGTCTGTTCATCTGAAGGACTTCATCAATATAGTTTTGGTAACTGTCATAATGATTTTCATCTGCGTATTCCGCAGCGTATGTCCAGAGGGAGTCCCCTCTGCTTACGGTAATACTCTTATAATATTTATAGTAAATGGTTTCATCGCTGTTCTGCGCCTTCGTCTTCACAGTAAAAAACATCATCGAACAGGTGATAGCAAGTACGAAGGTCAGGGCAAATGTCAGAATACGCTTGCGGAGCTCTCTTCTTCTCTTTATGCGGTTCATGCGGATTCTTCTCTCACTTCTTCTTTCGTTAGATGTGTTCATACTGGATTCCTCTTTTCTCTTCTGTTCGTACAATCCGAACGTTTGTTGCGAACAACTGTTCTGTATCTATGTTTGCATTATATCGAACATATTTTCGCATGTCAATACTTTAAGAGAAAATAATCGAACATTTTTTCGGAATATATGTTTGCCTTGGACAGAAATCTATGCTATACTAAAAATAAGTTAACTAAAGGTTTGTTTTTAAGGAGGTTTTTGATGGGATACGGTAAGATTAGTGCCAAGCAACAGGAAATTTTAGATTATATTAAGGAAGAAATATTAAAGCGCGGCTATCCGCCTGCAGTACGTGAGATCTGCGAGGCTGTGAATCTCCGTTCCACTTCTTCGGTACATTCTCATTTGGAGACTCTTGAGAAGAATGGCTATATCCGCCGTGATCCTACGAAACCACGTGCAATTGAGATTTGTGATGATAATTTTCAGATGGTTCGTACCGAGATGGTCAGTCTTCCGGTTGTCGGACAGGTGGCTGCCGGAACTCCGATTCTTGCTGAGGAGAATATCGACAGATATTTCCCGGTTCCCGCAGAACTGGTTCCACAGGGAGAATCTTTTGTTTTGAAGGTGAAGGGCGATTCCATGATTAATGTTGGAATTTTCAGTGGAGATCAGATTTTTGTGAATGCCTGCAATACCGCGCATAATGGAGACACGGTTGTTGCACTTATTGATGATTCTGCTACCGTGAAGACCTTCTATAAGGAAGATGGACATATCCGTCTCCAACCGGAGAATGACACGATGGATCCGATTATTGTGGATGACTGCCAGATCCTGGGTAAGGTTTTTGGCGTCTTCCGTGTCATGAAGTAAGCAGGGGAAATGAAAAGCACATCCTTAACCGTAAATTTATTTCGGTATATGGATGTGCTTTTTAGATATCGTATATCTTCCTGCTATTTATGAAAAGTTAAAAATGTGATCTTTTCTGCTCATTAGCTTCTTAGCTGAATCTTACATTAATATAAGACATAATTTCCTGTACACAGCGTTCGAAACCAAGCTTGGAGCTGTCGAGACACAGATCATAGTTTCGGGCATCGGTCCAGTCCAGTCCGGTATAATACTTGTGATAATCGGCACGATGCTTGTCGATCTTCTGTATATAACGCTCCAATTCCCTGGAACCCATGCTCTGCTTCTTTGCAGCCTGCTCCATACAATATTCATGTGGTGCATGAATGAATACACTTAGAACATTGTCATAGTCTTTTAAAACATATTCTGCACAACGGCCAACGATAATACAGGATTCATCCTGTTCGGCAAGCTTTTTAATAATTTTTGCCTGATAATTAAACAGATTTTCCATGGAAGTGAAATCATCGCTTTCCGGAGGAATCAGTTCTCCCTTATAGACGCTGTGCGCAATCTTAAAAAGCCGGGTTGCTTTAACCTGTTCGTCGGCATTTCGGAACAAATCTTCATTAATACCACTGTCTTCGGAAGCTAATTTCAACAGCTCCTTATCATAGTAATGAATCCCCATACGCTCTGACAACATCTGGGCGATGGTACGTCCGCCGCTTCCGTACTGTCTGGCAATTGTAATTACAATATTCTTTTCCATCGCGTTCACCCTCCTATAATTTATTTAACCATAAATAGCTCAGTCCTGCATATATAAGCTGTTTATTCTCCAAGATATGCTTTTTTAATGGAATCATTGTTTAACAGATCGCTGGCTTTGCCGGATAAGACAATCTTACCCGTTTCCAGAACATAGGCACGGTCTGCGATGGACAATGCTTTCTTCGCATTTTGTTCTACCAGTAATACCGTTGTTCCACCTGCACTGAAACTTTTAATAATATCAAAAATTTCATTTACAAAAATGGGTGAAAGTCCCATAGAAGGTTCATCCATAAGAATAATCTTCGGATGAGACATTAAAGCCCGCCCCATGGCAAGCATCTGCTGTTCACCACCGCTTAAGGTTCCGGCAAGCTGGTTCTGACGTTCCTTAAGACGCGGAAAACGTTTGTAGATATTTTCCAGTGTCTGGTCGATCTCATTCTTATCTTTGCGGGTATAAGCTCCCATTTTGAGGTTCTGCAGAACCGTAAGGTTGGCAAAGACTCTTCTGCCTTCCGGAACGTGTGCCATTCCCATAGAAACAATTTTGTGAGCCGGTACCTTGGTAATATCCTTTCCTTCAAACCATACAGAGCCTTTCTTAGCATTGAGTAATCCGGTAATCGTATGAAGAATTGTTGTTTTTCCTGCACCGTTCGCTCCGATTAACGCAATTACTTCTCCCTCATTTACATCAAAGGAAACACCTTTAATCGCCTGTATCATGCCGTAATATACTTCTAAATCTTTGATTTCCAACATGGACATGTTAAAATCCTCCTCATCTAAGTATCCGTTTTGTTCATAAATTTCGAATCAATGTAAGACTATTCACCGAGATAAGCAGTAATTACTTCAGGGTTATTCAAAACGTCACTGGTTGTACCCTGTGCAAGTACACGGCCAAAATTAAGAACCGTAAGTTCCTCGCAGATTCCGGATACCAGCTTCATATCATGTTCGATCAGCAATACTGTCATGTCAAAATGATCACGGACAAAACGAATTGTGTCCATTAGTTCCTGCGTTTCATTGGGGTTCATACCGGCGGCAGGTTCATCCAACAGTAAAAGCTTGGGTTCGGTAGCCAGCGCTCTTGCAATTTCCAGCTTACGCTGTTTACCATAAGGAAGGTTGGAAGCCAGAAAATCCGCTTCCTGATCCAGGTCAAACACCTTAAGAAGCTCTAAGGCATGTTCATTCATGGCCTTTTCGGTCTTATAGTATCTGGGCAGACGAAGAATTCCTTCGATGGTGGAATATTTATAATGATTATGAAGTCCGACCTTAACATTATCCAGTACGGATAAATCCTTGAACAGACGGATGTTCTGGAAGGTACGGGCAATTCCTTCTTTATTAATCTCAATGGTGTTCTTTCCGGTAATATCCGTGCCATCCAGTAAAATCTTACCTTCATTGGGCTTATAAACACCGGTGAGCAGGTTGAATACGGTTGTTTTACCGGCACCGTTCGGACCGATCAGACCGTACAACTGTCCTTTCTTAATGGAAATATTGAAGTCATCCACTGCATGCAGACCGCCGAAAGAGATACTTAAATCTTTAACATCTAATAATGTGGACATTTACTTTCCCTCCTTTGCGTTCTTGCGGAAAAGGTTCTTCGGAGAATACTTTTCACGTAAGGTGATGAACTTCGGACTCCAGTTAAAGAGCATCATGACAATCAGAACAATGGAATAAATCAGCATACGATAATCGTTCAATCCACGTAAGAGCTCCGGAAGCAGGGTTAATACAACGGCTGCAATGATGGAGCCGCGGATATTACCGATTCCGCCAAGTACAACGAAGACCAGAATCGTAATGGACATGTTGTAACCGAAGTTTTTCGGAGTTGCCATAAGACTGTTTAAGTTATGGGCATAAAGCACACCGCCGATTCCGGCTAAAGCTGCGGAAATGGAAAATGCCATCAGCTTATATTTTGTGATATTGATACCAACGGATTCGGCTGCGATTAAGTTATCACGGATGGACATGATCGCGCGTCCGTCTCTGGAACGAATCAGATTCAATACGATAAATAAGGTAATCAGAATCAATATAAAACCGATTACAAAATTGGAATCTTTGGGTGTACCGGTAATACCCTGTGCGCCGTTGATGATAATCTGTCCATCCGGTTCCATATTCAGGGAAACGGCATCCTTCATGGAAAAATGAAGTCCGTTGGAATCCTTACCGATATATAAAACGTTGATGATATTTTTAATGATTTCGCCAAAAGCAAGTGTTACAATAGCAAGATAATCGCCCTTTAACCGTAATACCGGCATACCAATCAGGAAACCGATGAGGCCGGCAGATATGGCACCAATAAGGAGGGCAAGAAAGAACCGTAACGGTCCTACGGTGATCACGTTCTCCATACATTTGGAAAAAAAGGCTCCGGTAAAGGCACCCACACACATAAAGCCTGCATGTCCAAGGCTTAACTCTCCCAGAATACCGACCGTTAAATTAAGGGAAACCGCCATAATGACATAGACACACAGAGGAACCAGAAGCCCTTTCATAAGGCTTGATATATTACCGGTTGTGATCATGCTTTCTACAATGATAAAAGCAACAATAACAATTCCGTAGGTAATTAAATTTTCACGAAGATTTTTCGTCATTTTGATTTTCATATTCTGCTCCTCCTTAAACCTTTTCCTGAATCTTCTTACCAAGAATACCGGTAGGCTTCACCAGAAGAACGACAATCAGTACCATGAACACGATGGCATCGGATAACTGGGAGGAAATATATGCTTTACTTAAAATCTCAATGATTCCAAGAATAATTCCACCAATCAGCGCGCCGGGAATCGAACCGATTCCACCAAATACGGCAGCTACGAATGCCTTGATACCGGGCATGGAACCGGTGTACGGAGTTAATGCCGGATAAGCGGAACATAACAGCATGCCGGCAATGGCTGCCAATGCAGATCCGATTGCAAAGGTCAGGGAAATGGTTCCGTTTACATTGATACCCATAAGCTGTGCGGCACCCTTATCTTCGGAAACAGCAAGCATGGCCTGCCCTGCTTTGGTTTTATTCACAAATAAGGTTAAGCCGATCATAATGACGATACAGGACAAAATGGTTACGATCGTCTCTCCACTGATGGTAATCTGTCCTCCTGCAAGGGAAAGGCCCGGAACGTTCACAACCGAGGTAAATGCTTTGGTGTTCGCACCGAAAATAAGTAACGCAATATTCTGCAGGAAATAGCTGACACCAATTGCAGTAATCAGCACAACCAGTGAGGAGGATGCCTGACGTAACGGACGATAGGCAATGGCCTCGATGGTAATACCAAGCACGGTACACAGCACAACGGAAAGAAAGATTCCAAGTGCCGGCGGCAGTCCTGCCATGCTGACAGTAGCAAAAATGGTGTAGGCGCCGATCATGATGACATCACCATGGGCAAAGTTCAGCATTTTTGCAATGCCGTAAACCATGGTATAGCCAAGCGCTATGATCGCATACACGCTTCCTAAACTGATTCCATTGATTAAGTAGGATATAAAACTCATAACAAATCCTGTCCTTTCTTATGTGAAAGTATAATAAAAGTACCTTAAAAAAATATTCATAATATTATAACAAATTACTTTAACGCATTGCAATAGTGAAATGGTAATTTGTAATAGATTTTATAATCCTGTGATTAAAAAGAGGGATGCTGATAACAACATCCCCCTTTGGATTCATTTCTATGCTTTATGAAAGCAGATTCTTAATTTAAATTACTGAATTAAGGAATATTCACCATTCTTGATTTCCATAGCTTTAGGCGCTTTGTTTACAGTACCGTCAGCAGCCCAGCTCATTCCGGCACCGGTAAGACCATCATAAGTGATCTCTGTCATAACACCCTTTAATTTATCACAGATTCCGGAAACGCCGTCTGCAGGTGTAGCACCACTCTTTTCGATGGCTTCCTTCACAACATATACAGCATCATATGCATCTGCTGCAAACTGGTTCGGGGTATCACCGTAAGCTGCTTCATATGCAGATACGAAATTTTTGGTTGCATCATCCTGTGCATCTGCTGCGAAAGGTGTTAATAACATAACGCCTTCAGCTAAGGATGCATCAAAGTTCTCAACACCAAGGATACCGTCAAGACCATCACAACCGAAGAACTTCGGAGCATAGCCCATAGCGTTTGCCTGTGCAAGAATTAAAGATGCTTCATTATAATAAATCGGAAGGAATACCAGATCAGCACCAGCACTCTGTGCCTTGGAAAGCTGAACGGAGAAGTCTGTCTTGTTGTCTGCAGTAAAGGCTTCAGCAGCTACAATTTCAAAATTCTGATTGGCTGCCTCTTCGGCAAACTTGGTATAGATTCCGGAAGAATATACATCAGAGCTGTCATAAATAACAGCAACCTTTGCTGCTAAACCGTTCTCGCCAATGTACTGTGCTGCACCAACACCCTGGTTAGGATCCGTAAAGCATACCTGGAATACATTGTCGTTTCCGTTGATACAGTCTACGGAAGATCCGGAAGGAGTGATCTGGAACATGTTATCGTTCTTGGTTTCTGCTGCAACTGCGATACAGCATCCGCTTGTTACGGTACCAACGAGAATGTTCATTCCCCAATCCTTTAAGTTGTTGTAAGCATTTACGGATTTTTCGTTATCAAGCTCGTCATCCTGGAAGTTAAATTCTACCTGATAGCCGTTGATTCCGCCGGCAGCGTTAATTTCATTAATAGCAAGCTCTGTTGCGTTCTTAACAGCAATACCATATACGGCAGCTCCGCCGGTTACAGGACCGATACCACCGATTTTAAAGGTTTCACCGGAAGCTGCTGTTGATGTGCCATCCGTGTATGTGGTTTCTGATACACCTTCTGTGTTGTCCGTACTGCCGGTGCTGCTTCCTGCACATCCTGCAAGAAGGGACATGGTCATTGCGGCAACGAGTAATAAACTCATGCATTTTTTCATAATAATTTCCTCCTTTTATCGGTTTAAAAAACAACCGAAAATTTATTTACACGTTATCGTATCGCAAATTCCTGTTATTGTCAATTATATTTATACGAAAACAGGGGAAAATATACATTGAATGAAAGGAGGTTTTCAATAATGAATAATAAAGCATTAGACTGTACCGCTTTAACCATTGCGATTATCGGTGCAATTAACTGGGGATTGATCGGCTTCTTTTCCTTCGATCTCGTTGCTTTTATTTTTGGTAATCTTTCCTGGGTTTCCAGAATTATTTATGCCATCGTCGGAATCTGCGGATTGTATCTTATTACGTTTTATATGTATGCCGGCGGAAAATCAGGCGGCGAGGCATAAAAGGAGCATACAAAAAAGCAAACAAAAAGAGGCGTTGATTCAAAAAAGACAACGCCCCTACATAACAACGTATGATTTAGATGAAAATTATTCGGAAAGAAGAGACTTCGGATCAATCTGCTTTCCATCCCGCCAGATCCGTTCGAGATCATAGAACAGACGGTTCTCCTGATCGAACAGATGAATAATGATATCGCCAAAATCAAGAAGAATCCAGTTGGCGCTGTCATATCCTTCGGACTGCTTCATCGGATATCCGGCACGGCCGAGCTTCTCTTCCACTTCATCGGCAAGCGCCTGTAACTGATTGCGGTTCTTACCGCTTGCAATCAGGAAATAATCAGCAAGGACAGATACTTCACTGATATCAATGACACGGATATCTTCGGCCTTCTTATCTTCCAATGCTTCGATGGCAAGACCTGCCATTTTCTTAATTTCTTCTACGGTTAACTTTCCCATGGAATCCTCCTTTATGAACACTGACTGTAAAAATCATAGGTTTTCTGTGTCATGGCATCGACAACGCTGCCGGTACTTTTCAGGTAAGAAAGCGTATCCTCCAGAATCATCAGTAACGCTTTATCCAGATCCTCAAATGCCATCTTACGGATCGGCGTTAAGTTTGGCGCCTGCTTTCTTCCCGGTTCGATATAATCTGCGATATAAATGATCTTCTCTAACGGACTCATATCCGGTCTTCCGGTCGTATGGTTCAAAATCGCATTGATGATGTCCTGATCGTGGATATCGAACTCTTCCATAGCAAGAAAGCTTCCTACCTTGGCATGGAGAAGCTGTGGATTCTTAAGTTCGGCTTCATTCATCTGGATATTATGTTTCTTACAGATGGAAATGCGCTTTTCGTTCGTCAGGCACTTGGCACAGTCGTGTAAAAGGCCTGCAACCTGAGCTTTCGTAATGTCAACATCATAACGCATGGCCAGACAGGCTGCCGTGTAGGCAACACCGAGTGTATGCTCAAAGCGCGCATTATCCAGCGTCTTTTCCATTTTCTTTCGGATCTTTTTAATATCAGCAGATTTCATTGGCTTCCTCCGGTTTATCTGGGTAATTCGATTTTTTTGTGATCTTTGTTCTCTTTATAAAGCACAATCTTTTTCCCGATCACCTGTACCACCTGGGAGCCGGTTCTTTCTGCAAGAATCTGTGCCATGGCATTGGGATCTTCCATGCAGTTTTTGAGAACGGCGAGCTTCACAAGCTCTTTCCGGTTAAAGCTTTCGCGGACGGCCTCGGTAACCTCGGGGGTAAGTCCGGACTTGCCAATCTGGAAGACCGGCTCAATGTTCATTGCCAGCCCTTTTAAATATGCACGCTGCTTACTTGTCATCATCAAGTTCTCCTATTTGTAATAATCGAAGGAAAGACCGTACATTCTCACGGTATCTCCCTCCTGAATACCAAGTTCCTCTAACTGTTCCAAAATACCATTTAGCTTCAGGAAATTCTGGAAGAAGGTAAAGCCCTTTTCGGATTCCAGATTAGTATAACCAAGCATCTTTTCGATACGGGGGCCTTCGACCACATATTCATCCGCTTCTTCATCATAGGTGACGCTGTATGGCTCATCACAATCGGTCAGCATATATTCCGGGAAGAATTCCTGCTCAAAGACGATGGGCTTTTCATCGATGCCATCGAGCATATGGCGTACCTCATAAAGCAGCTCACGGATGCCCTCTCCACTCAATGCAGAAATCGGATAAACCTTGATTCCCTTCGGTTCAAATTCCTTGCGAAGACGTTCCACCGGATCCTCTTCACCTTCCTGTATAAAAATCATATCCGTCTTATTTGCGGCAATGACCTGCGGCCGTTTCGCAATTTCGGGATTGTAATTTTCCAATTCTTTATTGATTGCATAAATATCTGCAATCGGATCTCTTCCCTCGGTCGATGCCACATCCACAATGTGGATCATGACTTTGGTCCGTTCAATGTGCCGCAGGAATTCAAATCCAAGTCCGACACCCTCGGAAGCTCCTTCGATGAGTCCCGGAATGTCTGCAATAACAAATCCTTTGGCATCTTCCAGATCCACAACCCCCAGATGCGGGTTTAAGGTTGTGAAATGATAGTTGGCAATCTTCGGACGGGCATTGGAAACCTTCGTAAGGAAGGTGGATTTCCCTACATTCGGAAATCCTACAAGACCGACATCTGCGATTACCTTAAGCTCCAATAAAAGCTCCATTTCTTTGGCAGGCTGCCCCGGCTGGGCATATTTTGGTGCCTGCATGGTGCTGGTTGCGTAATGATGATTGCCGTTACCGCCCTTGCCGCCCTGTAACAGGACAAACCGGCGGTTCTCACCGGAAAGATCGGTGATGACCTTACCACTTTCAGCTTCTTTTACAACGGTTCCTTCCGGCATCTTCAAAATGATGTCCGCACCGTCTTTTCCGCGGCACTTCTTTTTGTTTCCGTTTTCGCCATCTTCTGCATGATATTTCCGTACGTGACGATAATCTGCGAGCGTATTTAAGCCGTCATCGACCTCTAAAATCACGCTGCCGCCATGACCGCCATCGCCGCCATCCGGTCCACCGCTTGGTACATATTTTTCTCTGCGGAAGGACACATGACCGTCTCCGCCTTTTCCGCTTCTTACGATAATTCTGGCTCTATCTGCAAACATGACCTGCCTCCTTTAATTTACAAGGGGTTACTAAGTGTTCTACATGACAAAAAGGCTTCAAACGGAAATGTTTGAAGCCTAATCCTTTTTGTACTATTTCTCTACCGGATAAACGGAAGCCTGTTTCTTATCTCTTCCTTTTCTTTCGAACTTAAGCACTCCATCAACTAATGCAAACAGTGTATCATCACCGCCACGTCCAACGTTGATACCGGGATGAATCTTAGTTCCGCGCTGTCTGTATAAAATATTACCTGCTTTTACGAATTGTCCGTCAGCTCTTTTCGCACCTAATCTCTTGGATTCGGAATCTCTACCGTTCTTGGTAGAACCAACACCCTTCTTATGAGCGAAAAATTGAAGGTTCATATTTAACATGGTCTACACCTCCTTAAATTTCAGTTCACAATATTTCTTCGATTTGAAGAATTTCTTCTGACTGCCGTAGCCATCTACGACATGTTCCATCCCCAGAACAAAGGAATCCATTAACAGCTTCTGTGCTTCGTTTAAAGGCTCCTTAAACTGACAGGATATGTATCCGTCGGTTTCTTCCGTCTCGACATCGAGGGACGCCTTCGTTAACTGATCCAGAGAATTAATGGTATTAATTACCAGAACAGAAATCGCGGCACACACGATATCACTGCCGGAATTGGCATAGCCTGCATGTCCTGCACAGACAAAGCCTTTGTATTCCCCGTCTTTCGATTGTAAAATGGTTACTGTTGTCATCTTAACCTGTTTCTATGCATACTATGCGTTGATCTTTTCAATCTTAACCTGAGTGTATGCTTGTCTGTGACCGTTCTTCTTATGATAACCGGTTTTTCTCTTATACTTGTAAACGATCACTTTACGATATCTGCCCTGCTCCATAACAGTTGCAGTTACGCTTGCGTTCGTTACATCACCGGCAACCTTAAGCTCCTTATCGCTTACAGCGACAACCTGGTCAAATGTTACAGTAGCTCCTGCTTCCGCATCAAGCTTTTCAACCTTGATGATATCTCCTTCGGAAACTTTGTACTGCTTTCCACCTGTTGCAATGATTGCGTACATATGGCACCTCCTATACTAACCATAAATGGTTTACTCGCTAGCTTCGGTGGTGATTCAGGAAGTCCTGAAGGCACACTTCTACCTCGCTATGCGGCATACTCAACTAAAATACCATCAAATTTCTATATTGTCAAGCATTTCTTTTAAAGGTTTGTTAAATTTTTTACGGGTGACCTCTACAATTCCTAACGGCGTCAGATCCACGACACGGCTTGGCAGCTTGTCCTCCTTAAGAAACTGGTCGAAACGGGTCAGTAACTGTTGTTTATGCGGTTCTTCTTCCATATTGATAAAATCCACCACAATGATACCGGAATGATTCCGCAGACGTAACTGGCGTGCAATTTCCGCAGCCGCTTCACAGTTCATGGCAAACACCATGTCTTCTTTGCTGTTTCCCTTCTTTTCACTGCCTTTTCCGGAATTCACATCAATGACCGTCATGGCTTCGGTCTTCTGGATAATCAGATAACCGCCGTTTTTCAGCCAGACCTTTTCGGACAGTGCTTCCTTTAAATGGGTGGAAATGGAATACAGCTTTTCAAGCGGATAGGATGCATCAGCATAAAGCCGGAGCTTTTCTTCCGGGAACAGCTTTTGCAGTTCTGCATAAATTCCGGGATCCTCGGTGACGATCTCTTCATAAGAAGAAAGTGGAATTCCTTTGATATAGGAAAGGTATTCCGGCGTGTCCTGGTACAGACAGCTGTAAATGCTCCGGTGGGAAGCTGCTTCCCTGATCCTTACCGCATTCCCGATCTGTTCTTCCATTTCGAGAAAGGCTTCTTCATAGTCCTTCAAGCCCTCCATGTTCGTACGGATCGTAAAACCGAAGTCGCGTCTTCCAACCATTCCTCTGGCAGATAAAGCTTCTTTAAAAGAGGCAACTGCCGAAGGGGACAGTTTTTTCGAAAAATGCATGCCTTTCCCGTTTACACGGCAGATACTGTAGCGACCGACCAGGTCAATATCTGTTTTGGCAGTCGGAAGCTTGTCTCCCATACCCATCCGTTCAATCTGGACGAGAATTTCCTCTCCTGCCTTAAGAGAGGCATCCATTGACAGGGGGAGATACACATTCTGATCCTTACGCACGGACACAAAGGCAGCGCCCATGGACGGCAGTACGCGGTCCACGCGCCCTACATATACATTTCCGACCAGATCCCCTTTTCCGGGAGCAAAGAATACCTGTAGCGCATCCGGCCGGTAATCCGGAAAGGTAAAAACCAGAATCCGGTCTGCTTTACGAATGACTATGATTTTTCCCATAACAGCGGTACGAACTCTCCTTCCCGTTCCCGATAGGTTTCGATTCTGTGGACCGTATAACCAAACGGCGGCATCTCAAAGGAAATGGAATGACAAAAGCTTTCAAGCACGAATCCCGGTTTGATATTACCCCCACTGCTGGCATTTAATTTCATGTAGATCCGTTCTTTTACTTCTTCATCTGCTTTTCCAAGCGCACACGATACGACCGACAGCTCATAAATGCTTTCCTTTAAATTGATTTCCTTATGGCCGCGCTTGGTTTCCTTCACAACAGGAATATTGTCCTGTGCATAAAAGGCCAGCAGCTTTTCCATAAATTCATCCGGAAGTTCGACACCGTCACGGATGGTCACATAATAGGAAGCCGCCTCTACGCTTGCCATGGCATTACCCTCGGCATCGTCCAAAAGCCGGACATCGAGAATATCGATTCCTTCCACCATGGCAGACTGTAAAGCAGTCTTTAATTCTTCGGTACTGTTTAAGCTGCAAAGCTCCAGATCAAAGTATTCCCCGCTGCTTGTATGTCCCACCGATAATGGAGCCGCAAAGGAAAGCTTCTGGTGCGGAGAAAATCCTTCGGAATAGGCCACATCAATTTCTGCCCTGCGGATGGCTTTCTGGAAATAACGCATCACATCCAGATGTCCGATGAATTTCACCGGACCGTATTTTGAAAATTTTACTCTGACTTTCATTACTTATTCTTCCGCTCCTTTACTGGTACGTGGTTCCATACAGATTCCCGTATGATATTTGGCCGCGCCGCATCCGTTACACTGCTGTTTGCAGTTTAGGGTTATGGTCTCTTCCTGCGCCTTGTGCCATTCCCGTAAAAGGAACTCTTTGGTTACGCCGCAATCCAGGAAATCCCATGGGAAAACTTCATCGTCCTCACGGGGCCTTGTCGTATAAAAGTCCGGATCAATGCCGCATTCTTCAAAAACGGAAAGCCATACGTCATGCTTATAATATTCACTCCACGCATCATACATACAGCCCCTTTCGTAGGCGCGTAAAATGGCTTTGTTTAACTTCCGGTCGCCTCTTGCAAGAACACTTTCAAGAACACTCACATCAGCTTCATGCCAGTTGTATTTGATGCTCTTCTGGTTTAACTGGCTGATGATCGAGGTTCTTGTAAGGTAGGCCTTTTCTAAAAACTGTTCCTTCGTACACTGGGGTGCCCACTGGAACGGGGTAAACGGCTTGGGGATAAAGAATGAGGTACTTGCCACGATCTGTACCCTTCCGTTTCGTTTTTCCTTGGGAACTGTTTCATAAAATTCGGCTGCAATCTTATTACAAAGTTCCGCAATGCCGCGGATATCATCTTCGGTTTCAAAGGGAAGCCCGAGCATGAAGTAAAGCTTTACCCTGGTCCAGCCGCCTTCAAAGGCAAGGTGGGCGCCATGCAGGATGACTTCTTCGGTCAATCCCTTATTAATCACGTTACGGAGACGCTGGCTTCCTGCTTCCGGTGCAAAGGTCAGACTGCTCTTTTTGACATCCTGCACCTTATTCATAACATCCAGGGAGAACGCGTCAATTCGCAGGGAAGGAAGGGATATATTGACCTTCCGGCGTTCGCATTCGTCGATCAGGAAATCCAGAAGTTCCGGAAGCTTGGTGTAGTCACTTGAACTCAAAGAACTTAAGGAAATCTCTTCATGTCCGGTATTCTTTAATAATTTAATCGCCTTGTCTTCCAGATAGGCAAGGCTTCGTTCGCGCACCGGACGGTATAACTGTCCGGCCTGACAGAACCGGCAGCCACGGATGCAGCCCCGCTGGATTTCCAGAACGACACGATCCTGGGTTACCTTAATAAACGGAACGACCGGTTTTTCCGGATAACAGGTCTTGGAAACATCACAGACCAGCTCTTTATGAATCACATCCGGAATTTCCGGTACGAGTTTTTTACGCTCTGCAATCGTGCCATCCTCATGGTAGGTAACCTCATAAAGGGAAGGTACATACATTCCGGGGATGCAGGCTGCTTTCCGCAAAAAGTCCTGACGGCTACATCCCTCTTTCTTACATTCCTTATAAAGGTCAATCAGCTCCCGGTAACGGGTCTCGCCCTCTCCGATATAGAAAATATCGAAGAAATCTGCGATCGGTTCCGGATTATAGGTACAGGGACCTCCACCGATGACAATCGGATCCTCTCCGGTACGGTCCTTTGCAAGGAGCGGAATGCCGGATAAATCCAGCACCTGTAAGATATTCGTATAACACATTTCAAACTGGATCGTAATTCCAAGGAAATCAAAGTTCTTAATCGGATCCTGCGATTCCAGTGCAAAAAGCGGAATGTGCTTTTCTCTCATGATCCGGTCAAGATCCACCCATGGGGAATAGACACGTTCACACCATACATCCTCAAAGGAATTCAGCAGATCATAAAGAATCTGGATGCCAAGATGGGACATGCCGATCTCGTACACATCCGGAAAACACATGGCAAACCGGACTTTCACTTCGTCCGGATTCTTCATGACGGCATTGACTTCGTTTCCAATATAACGGGCAGGCTTTTCCACCTGCATTAAAATTTCTTCACTTAACTGAAGCTTTCTCATGGTTCAATAAGGCCCTTCCATCCTGCATGAGCTGTTCGAAGGATACGGACGCATTCAGCTGCTGTAAGAACACACCACAATCGATGTCACGATAGTGCCATTCCATTTTGTGGGCAACAATAAATCCACCCAACAACAAAAAGGAAACAAAAATCCGGAACCGCAAGCTTCTCCATGCAGAAGAAGTACCTTTTCCACGATCCATGTTTCCCATTGAAGCCTCCCTAAAAGAAGGAGCTTCTAAAATGTGCTGTCGTTCCTGCATAAGCTGATGATTCCTCTGGTTTTCCAGACGAATATCCCGTAACAGCTCTAATTTTTTATCAGTACTGATACTCATCATGTTGTCCCATTCATTTATTTTTATCAATATATGACGGGACCATTCAAATATGTCTCTTAATGAATCATTCTTGTAACGATTCTTTATCTCTTATCCAGTTCCTCGGTAATTTCTTCCCAGGTAACGCCGCGTTCCACCATCAGAACCATCATATGATACAGAAAATCTGCAATTTCATACTTGATTTCATTGGCGTTCGGATTCTTGGCAGCAATGACGATTTCCGTTGCTTCCTCACCAAGCTTCTTAAGGATCTTATCAATTCCCTTGTCAAACAGATAATTGGTATAAGAGCCCTCTTTAGGATTTACCTTACGGTCCTTGATGACATTTAAAACGGATTCAAATACCAGAAGCGGATTCGATTCCGAATATTCCTTCTTCATAATTTCATTAAAGAAGCAGCTGTAATTACCTGTGTGGCAGGCTGCCCCGATCTGGGAAACCTTGGCCAGAATGGTATCCTTGTCACAGTCGGCTTTCATTTCCATCACATACTGGAAATGACCGCTGGTTTCACCCTTAAGCCACTGGCTCTGACGGCTTCTGCTGAAATAATTCATGCGGCCGCTCTTTAAGGTGGCGCGATATGCTTCTTCATTCATATAGGCCATCATCAGAACTTCCTGTGTCTTATAATCCTGTACAATGACCGGCACAAGACCGTCGCTGTTCTTCTTAAGGTCACTCCAGGGAATCTCCGGTTCAAAGGTATGCACGGAAATTCCGTTTCCGGAACACAGATCCTTGATGTCATTTAATTCTTTTGCGTTTTCGTTGACCGCAGGTCCGGTAATTCCGGCAATGTGTTCCACGGACAAAAGTTCTAAAATCTTATCTAAGGAAACCTCCGGCAGGGTAACGATAAAAGGCATCTTCGAGATTTCGATGGCCTGTTTGATCGTCTTTTCGGAGATCAGAATAACTTCGTTTACATATTCGCTGAGAAGGGATTCGTTGGCCTTGATCTCTTCTGCGGCTGCAATGCAGGCAACGATCTTTTCTTTGCCAAACTTATCGGATACCTCTTTTGTAATCTCAATATTGCCCTCTTTGGAATAATTTAATGCGGCTTTCGTACATCCGGCATAAAGCAGTTTCTTAATATCTTCCATACGCTTTACATTACCGGCACCAATGACCGGAAGGTTTGCACGGCTGCAGATCTCCTTAATGAGATCAAGGGCTGCCTCGTGGCTTGCATCATCATAGGAAAGATCAAACACTAAGATTTCATCGGCATTGCATTCGCTGTAAAAGCAGGCAAGCTCCACCGGATTTTCACTGACGATTTCCCGGCTCTGAAAGCCTGCTACGGCACAGCTATCCTTTAAATAAATACATGGTATAAATTTCTTAAACTGTTCCATTGAAACTATAAGCTTCCTTTCGTACTTAATACATCCGTAATTCTTTCGTCTTTCTTCGTGGCTTCATCCAGGGCCTTGGCAAAACTCTTGAACATGGCCTCGATGATATGATGGGCATTCACTCCGTCCAGCATTTTAATATGCAGGTTCATTCCTGCCGTATAGGAAACGGCATAAAAGAATTCCCGTACCAGTTCGGTATCAAAGTTTCCCACCATGGGCGCCGTAATCTGTGCATCCATCTTAAAATAAGGTCTGCCGCCCAGATCTACCGCACACAGACAGAGTGCATCGTCCATCGGCAGAATACAGGAACCGAAACGTTTGATGGATTTCTTATCTCCAAGAGCCTCCTTGATGGCAGTTCCCAACACAATTCCCGTATCCTCCACGGTATGGTGTCCGTCTACGTGAAGATCTCCTATAACCTTTACGTCAAGGTCAAAAAATCCATGACGGGAAAATCCCTCTAACATATGATCAAAGAAGCCGATTCCTGTTGAAATCTCGGACTTTCCGGATCCGTCTAAGTTAATGGAAAGAGAAATATCGGTTTCTTTTGTTTTGCGTTTTACGGAAGCGTTTCTGTTCATCCGGTTCACAACCTTTCTTAAGATCTATTCAAACCTAACTTTAATCGAGTTTGCGTGCGCGGTCAAGCCCTCTTTTTCTGCAAACAGTTCAATTTCTTTATGAACCTTCTCCAAAGCATCTCTGGAATAGGAAATAATACTGGTTTTCTTAAGGAAATCATCCACATTTAACGGAGAGAAAAATCTTGCGGTTCCGTTGGTTGGTAAAATGTGGTTCGGTCCTGCAAAGTAATCGCCCAAAGGCTCGGAGGAGTATTCTCCGAGGAAAATCGCTCCGGCATTCTTCACCTTGGTCATGGTTTCATAAGGATTCTTCGTCAGAATCTCCAGATGCTCGGATGCAATTTCATTGACGGCATCAATGGCCTGCTCCATATTTTCGGCAACGAGGATATATCCATAGTGATCCAGGGATTTCCGGATGATCTCCTCACGGGATAACTGCTTCGTAAAGGCTTCCACCTCTTCGGATACCTTGTCGGCAAGTTCTCTGCTTGTCGTAATTAAAATCGCGCTTGCCATCTCATCGTGCTCTGCCTGGGATAACAGGTCTGCAGCAACATAACGGGGTGTTGCGCTTTCATCGGCAAGTACTAAAATTTCACTTGGTCCTGCGATGGAATCGATGCTGACATAGCCAAAGCAGGCTTTCTTGGCAAGGGCAACGAAAATGTTACCGGGACCGGTGATCTTATCGACCTTCGGTACGCTTTCAGTTCCGAATGCCATGGCCGCAATGGCCTGTGCACCGCCGACCTTGTAAATTTCATCGACACCGGCAATGTCTGCGGCAACCAGTGTTCCGGGATTGACTTTACCGTCTTTTCCGGGAGGGGTCGTCATGATAATACGGGAAACGCCTGCCACCTTTGCAGGCAGTACATTCATCAATACACTGGACGGATAAGCAGCCTTACCGCCGGGAACATAAACACCGGAAATGGAAATGGGCGTAATCTTCTGCCCTAAAATGGTTCCGTTATCCTCCGGAACGATCCAGCTGTTGTGCATCTGCTTCTGATGGAATTTACGAATGTTTTCCGCAGAGTGCTTCATTACCTCGATGAAGTTCTCTTCAAGCTGTGCATAAGCCTCGTCAATTTCTTCTCTTGTGACACGGATCTTTTCCGCATTCATTTCACAATGATCGAACTTCAGGGTATATTCAAAAAGCGCCTCATCCCTTCTTGCACGGACATCCTCAATAATGTCATTTACCGTTTTTTCATACTGGCCATAGCTGTTCGGGCTTCTTTTTAAAAGGCTTTCGAGCAGATTGTTTTTTGTTTCATCCGTCAGTTCTACAATACGCATGATTCTTTCCTCCCTTGGTGTTTCCATTAATTATTTTCACACAGTGCTTTCATTTTGGAAATCAGTTCCTTGATCCGTTCCGATTCCATCTGCATGCTGACCTGATTGACAATCATGCGGGCAGATAACGGACAGATCTCTTCTAATACTTCAAGACCGTTCTCACGTAAGGTTGAGCCGGTTTCTACAATATCCACGATCACATCGGAAAGACCGACAATCGGTCCAAGCTCCACAGAGCCGTTCAGCTTGATGATATCCACGGTCTGATGCTTTTTGTTATAAAAATAATCCTTGGCAATAATCGGATACTTGCTTGCCACGCGGATCCGCTCGTGATGCTGTAACAATTCCCTTGCAGAGGCCGGCCCGCATACGCACATCCGGCATTTGCCAAAGCCAAGATCCAGCACCTCATAGACACGGCGGTTTTCTTCCAGAATCGTGTCCTTTCCGACTACGCCGATGTCCGCAGCCCCGTACTCCACATAAGTAGGAACATCCAACGCTTTGCTTAAGAAGAATTTCAGCTTCAATTCTTCGTTTACAAAGATCAGCTTACGGGTATTCTTGTCTTTCATTTCTTCGCAGGTAATTCCGATCTGTTCTAACAGATCCAGTGTTTTATTGGCAAGTCTTCCTTTGCCTAATGCAAATGTTAAATAACGATCTTCACTCATGGTTTAAACCTCGGTTCTTTCAGTTTCCGGAATCAGGGCAACACGTTTACCTTCGTCACGAAGGGTCTGTGCCATTTTCAGCTTTTCCGTATAGTTGCTTTCGGTGTAGGTAATCTTCTGCACAACCGGTTTTTCCTGATAGGTGCCGTTCTGACGCTCTAAGGATAAAAGCAGATCATCAATCACAACGGCAAAGCCGATAGCCGGGGCACTCTTTCCGAAATAGCCAAGCAGCTTATCATAGCGGCCGCCCTTTACAATGGCATCACCGACACCATAAGAAAAGGCTTTAAAGATGACGCCGGTATAATAATGGTATTTACTGAGCATACCGAGGTCAAAGGATACATACTTTTCTACCCCATAGGCTTTCAGTACTTCATACAATTTCTTAAGATGGCAAACCGCTTTTTGCGAGGTTTCGTTATGGACCTGGATTTCCGCTTCATCCAGAATCTCAACCGCTCCGAAAAAGTCGGAAATCTTAAGCAGCCGTTCACGCTCTTCTGCACAGACATTCCGCTCCTTTAACAGCTCTTCGGCACCGAAAAGGTTCTTGCCGGAAATCAGCTCCCGAAGGTCTTCTGCGGTTTCTAAAGACAATCCGGCCTCTTCACAAAGACCTTTAAAGTATTCCACTTCCCCGATGCTGATCTGAAATTCCTTTAACCCTGTCTGCAATAAGGATTCCACAACCAGAGCAATCATTTCGGCATCGGCTTCCACGGAATCATCGTTCATAAGCTCTGCCCCCATCTGGGTGACTTCCTTTAATTTGCCCTGCAGGCTTCCGGTATTGATAAAGGTATTTCCCTTATAACAAAAACGGATCGGCTGTGTCTCATCCATATAGTATTTCGCTGCACACCGTGCAATGGATGGCGTAAAGTCCGGCCGTAAAACAAGGGTATTTCCTTCTTTGTCAAAGAATTTGTACAGTTCCTTGGAGGGGGTTGTACCGATCTCCTTGGAGAATACGTCAAAAAATTCGAAGGTGGGTGTTTCGATGCTTTCGTATCCGAAGCAGCTTAACTTCTCACCAATGACCTGTTCGATGTGTTCCTTGCCGGCCAGCTCGTTTCCGTAAATATCGCGGACACCTTCCGGCGTATGTAATAGAATGTTTTTCATAGTGCTTTCCCTTTACTTTTCATTGTGTTTATGAAAGATAAACACTTTATTGTGGTAACGTGCTAATTAGGTAGCACACTAAATTACTGTTAGTATACGAAACTATGACTCATTTGTCAACTCCCGTTCTTCCAGATCCTTCTGCAGGATATCGAGGTATGGCACTAACACGCCATGCTTCTTTGGAAGACGGTAATCCGGGTTCATTTCTTCATAGAGGAAGCTTTTACGTCCCCCTGCTAAAGAGCGGTCCCAGAAAAAGCGGAAAATCTCGTAAGGCAGATAAAAGAACTCATCCCGGTGGGTATAATAAATGAGGAAAAAGGAAATGCCCCCCTGCTTCTCAAAGTCTTCCATGAACTTCACCTGATGCTCATGGATGTTCTGAAGCGGGAAACGATCCACCGCGCATTCCTTGGCATCGAAACAGACCGGAATGCCCTGCACCGCCCCGATATAGTCTACCGTACTTTTCTGGTCAAAATAGGCTAAGGTAATGTGTCTGGTATTCTTATCAATATTAATCGGGGTAATCGGAGTCGGGATTTTCTGGATCAGAGCCAGTCCGCTCTCCAAGTACCGCTCGTTTGTCCGGTTGATCATATCCTCGAGGGTAGATCCTCGAAGCCCTCTGGAATTCCAGGTTGACATTGGTCTCTCTTCCTTTCTGGCATCCGGGTTGGCCTGGAATACCATTTCTGTTTCATCACACGGATTTTAATTTTTTAAACAGATCCGGTTCCGGAATGGTCAGGATCCGTCTGCTCAAATCCGGAAAAGCTTCTTCACATTCCGGAAATTCCAGCCGGCAGGCACAGAGCATCTGGCTCTGGATACCCAGCTTTTTCTTATATTGATCGTTAAAGTTGCGATCACCGTATTTGTAATCACCAAGCAGCGGGTGTCCGATGGAAGCCATATGGGCGCGGATCTGATGGGGCTTTCCGGTAATCAGTTCTACCTCCACAAGGGTCTTGTCACCATATTCTGCAAGGGGCTCATATCTTGTCTCAATGTAATCTCCATCGGCAGCATTCCGGCTTACGGAAACGCGGTTCGTTCTCGCGTCCTTCTTCAGATACCCTTTTAAGGCTTCTTTCTGTAATCCGGTTCCTTTTACGAACAGATGATAAAATTTCCGGACATCCCGGGAACGGATCCATTCACTCAACACCTGTCCGCCTCTTATGGTTTTGGAACACAGAACCAGTCCGCAGGTATTCCGGTCAAGCCGGTTGCAGGCCGATGGATGAAAGGTCTGTAAATCCTCTTCCGTAAGATCGCCTTTATGAAGCAGATAACCGATCAGCCATTCGTTTAAGGAAAGGTCCTGATCGGAAGCCTTCTGGGTAAGAATGCCAAAGGGCTTATTTAAAATAAGGATGTGATCATTCTCATAAACAACCTGAATCCCCTTAAGGGTCTGATAAGCGTTCTCATACGAAGAAGTTTTATGGGAAACCTCCTTCTGAAAACTGCTTAAGGTTTCATCAGAAAGATAGAACTGGATCGTATCTCCTGCCTGCAGCTTTTCTTTCCCTTCGGCTTTCTGCTTATTGTATTTGATATTCTTTTTGCGGAGCATTTTGTAGAAAAAGGAAGAAGGTGCCAGTGGCAGGTACTTCTGCAGAAATTTAAGCAGCGTCTGCCCGGCTTCCTTTTCCCCGATCTGATATTCCCTCATGTATCGGTTCCCTGTTTTTCTGTATTTTTATAATTTTATATTTCTCTATTTTTCTATTTAAATATTTCTATATTATTATATTTCGGTATTTCAATAATTTTATATTTTAGAATTTTAATATTTTGCAACTTTGAAAATTTTTATATTTGGTTATTTCAATATCCTGCATTTCCATATTATTCAATTAAGATATAGGACATTCAATCAATAAAGATTCATACATCATCTAAAGTTACAAGGTAATTTCATATAACAAGACGCGGACCTCATCTTCCTTTTCGGGATTCCGCTCCGGCTGTGCTTCGGAACGGTTCTTTAACTGTTCACAGTATTTCTTAAGGTCTTTCGTTAAGGTAATGGTATAGTCCTTGAAGCCGCCTTGTTTTAACATGGTCTGTAAATGTGCAACTGCGGCATCCAGATCACATTTCTCATTCTCGGAAAAGCCCAGAATGACCTTGCCATCCACAACCATATGACTGATCGGGAAATTCTTCTGATAGGATGTAAAATACAGGTCACACATACCGATCAGACGTCCCTCACAGGGCTTAATCTGCTCGTAGGCCTCACTGCTGCAGCCCTTCGCACGGCAGAGCATAATCATATTGACAATGCTTTTGCATGCCGGAAGACATCCGAGCACTGCAACCACGGTTAACAGATTCCTTCTGGTTCCGGTTGTCAGGTAGCCAGCCAGAAAAATAGCCAGCGAAATGCCAAAGCAGAGAATTGTCCATAAAATGGCGTTCCGCTTCTTTTTATCAAGATATCCAAACGTTCCTTTAACTGCTCTCATATGTTTTCCTCCAGTAATTTCATCACGTCCTCATAATCGTGAATATAAAAGTCTGCAAGCTCCTGTTTTTCCTTCGTCTGATGCAGGGAATACAAATCATGTACGGCACAGACCTTCATGTTGGCAGCCTTTCCTGCCTGAATTCCGGGAATGATATCCTCGAACACAAGGCAGTTTTCCGGTGCTGCCCCACATTGTCTGGCAGCCTCTAAATAAACATCCGGAGACGGCTTGCCCTTTTTTACCTCACATCCGGTTACAATGCAGGTAAAGTACCGGGATACGCCAAGGGATTCCAAAACGCCCTCGACAAGGGAGCGTTCGTTGCTGGTGGCAATTCCAAGCCGGATATCGTGATCGGCACAGTACGCAATAAAGCGGTCCGCCCCGTTCTTTAACGGAACCTCATGCAGGTATTTATCCCTTGCCATCTGCGTCCAGTCCGACTTCATCTGTTCAATACTGTCCGGAATGGAAAAATGCTCTTTAAAATAAACCGCAGTCTCTGAAAACGACATTCCTTCAATATTGGACTGTAGATCCTCCGGAAGCGGAATGTCAAACCTTCCCAGGTACTCACGGTCAATATCCTTCCAGATCCACATGGAATCCACGAGGGATCCATCCAGATCAAATAAAACGGCATCGATATTCTGTAACATTTCTTATACTCCTGTTCTATCATTCATTTCCGTATCAGGAATGCGGCATATCCTGCGCTGCTTAAGCATATGTAATAGAATAACACACCTTGCAGGATTCGGAAATGAAACGTTTCTTTTCTTTTTTATTTTTTATGTTTCTGGCAGTATGTATCCTGACAGAGCCTGCGGCCTGTATCGGATATGCCAAGGATGCCCTTTTGCTCTGGTTCCTTAAAATCCTGCCAACGTTATTTCCTTTTATGGTTATTTCCGGAATTCTCATCCGGATGAATCTGACTTCGTATTTTCCTTCAGCGGGGATCTATGGAATTCTCGTCGGGTTCTTCTGTGGCTTTCCAATGGGTGCCCTGACAGCCTGTACCATGTATGAGGAAAAGCAGATCACCCAGAAAGAAGCCGAATACCTGTGTGCCTTTACAAACAATATGGGACCGGTATACTTCTGCTCCTATGTGCTGCCCACCCTTGGAATTACGAACAAACTTCCGTATCTTATCGCCATGTACGGGATTCCTCTGTTGTATGGACTACTGTTACGAAAAACGGCCTACAAGGCCTGCTCTTTTCAAAAGCTCCCATCCGGATCCCACGTAAGTCTGCTGAATGCGATTGATGCTTCGATTACACAGGCGATCACGTCCATTACCAGACTCGGGGGCTATCTGATTCTGCTGCAGACGCTCTATATCCTGCCAGAACTCCTCGTCCGGCTGCTTGGCCGTTTTCCTGTAGCGATCCATTTTCCCCTTCCGTTCCTCAAAGCCTTTCTGTGTTGTCTTCTTGAAATCACGGGAGGAATTGCAAAAATGAGTGCCTATCCACCGCTTTACGTGCTTGCACTGCTTCCCCTTGGCGGGCTTTCGTTTATTCTGCAGGCAGGCTCGATCTTAAAAAATGCAGGGCTGTCCATTCCGGTTTATCTCCTGCATAAGCTGATCCAGACAGCGCTTATTTTCGTTTTCTATGTCGTAATAATCCACGCAGGTTTCTGATCAGAACCAGAAGAAGAATCAGCATCAGAAGCACGATTCCGGCGATTGTAGCCATAATTCTGATCGAATATCCACCTGATTTTGCGGGCGTTACCGGATCCGTGTGGCTGGCAAAGGCTTCGGCAGTAACTTCGGTATAGGTCTGCTGTTTTTCCAGAAGTTCCTCTACCTTTTGCTGCTGCATTTCCTGACGTAACCGTTCCGGATCCTCGATTGCTGCAACATCAATGGTGTTGCTCTCTGTAAATTTATCATATTCATTGTATGCCATGGTCCGCAGCTCCACCGCGGTATCAAACGGAAGCTGGAACGTAAAAGTATGTTCGGGTGCCGAGACGTCCCATTGATCCGGACGCGGCCACTCCAGTAATTCCGAATAGGTATTTCCGCCATCGGTACTGACGGCATAATATTGGATATAACTGTCACTGTCTGAAGCAGTCATCCGGATCGTTGCCATGCCGGTTTCCAAATCGATGGAGGAAAGCTCAATCTCATTTACCTCCGGTGCCGTTTCATCCGGTCTTGCCACATCGGCAGGAACCGCAATCAGGGAAACGGGATAACCGGAATAATCAACGCCCAGTTCTTCGGACTTTAAGCCAAAATATTTTGCAACAGCCTCCGCATCCCGGATTCCAAGAGCCTTTAACGATTCTTCCCCGTCGGCTACCGCAAAGGCATCCTTTTCGTGATCCAGATGACAATGCTCGATTAATGCACATGGAACATCCATCTCTGCAGAGTACCGTAAGATTCCATAATAATCGGTTCCCCGGTCATTCAGTCTCGTCTTGATGCCACGGGAAAACAAGCCCATATCCGTAAGCTGCTGCATTTCAATCTCCGCAAAAGCAAATCCCTTGCTGTATAATTCTCCACGGGACGGCACCCACACTTCCGCACCATATAAGTTATGGTTTACAGACAGATTGAAGTGGAGACAGTACAGGAAATCCGCATTCTTTTCTTTCGCAAAGGCAACTCGGTCTTTGATGGTCATGTCCATGTCCACTTCATGCGTCAGATAAACCGTAACATCCTCGAATTTCTCAAGATGCTCCTTCATGGCCTGTGCGACAATCGGATTGATTTCTTTTTCTACAAATTCACCATATTCCCCGCCACGGTTTTCTCCGCCGTGACCGGGATCTATAACTATAATCGGCATCGTTCACTCCCCATATACAAGGGAACCGGCCTACCAATCGGTAGGCCGGTTCAGACCTTACAACATATCAACATTAATACTTCCCGTCGTACTTTCCTGAAGATCACCCTCCGGTGCTTCAAACTTATCCGGCTCCGGTGGATTGAGTTCTACACGGTTGGAATTCACGACATCATTATAATGATTGAGTCCCGCCATAAAGCTTTCATAATGCTCGGTTGTAGTTTTCATCGTCTGGTTGATGAGCATTTCCACATTTGCCAAAATATCATCCGTATACTGCATAGCGGCAGAACGCACATTGTTTGCTTCCATAGTCGCATTGTCCAGAATTTCCTGTGCCTGCTTCGTTGCCATGGTGACGACCTCGTTCGCCTGTGCGTAGGCCTGCTGCATAATTTCGTGTTCATTAATTAACTGGTTGGTATGCAGGGTTGCTTCGTTAATCAGAGCTTCGGCTTTCGCTCTGGCATCATTTAAAATAGCTTCCTTATTGCTGATGATCTTCTGATAACGCTTGATCTCATCAGGGGTTTTCATACGCAGTTCCCGAAGAAGCTCATCAATTTCTTCCTTGTTCACAATAATCTTGGTATCGGAAAAGGTCTGATACTTGCAACCATCGATATATTCTTCGATTTCATCAATTAACTGTTCAATTCTGCTGCTCATTCCATTGCCTCCGGTTCATTTCTTTCTATTCCATATTTGTCATAAATCTGCTTTCCTAAAAAGTCCGGTACACACATGGAAATATCGCCTCCGAAGCTGGCAATTTCCTTGACACTCGAGGAGCTGAGGTAGGCATATTCCAAACTGGTCGTTAAAAAGACCGTATCTACTGCACCATGGGAAAGCTTGGCATTTGTCTGGGCTGTCTGAAGTTCATATTCGAAATCGGTAATGGCACGCAAGCCACGGATCACAACATGAACATCCTTCTCTCTTGCATAATCTACCAATAAGCCGCTGAAGGATTCCACCTTTACATTTGGAATATCCTTTACCGCTTCTTTTAATATCTTAACACGTTCTTCTACTGAAAACAATGGTGTCTTTACTTTATTGTTTAAGACACTTACCGTTAATTCGTCAAACATCTGGGCGGCACGGCGGATGACATCAAGGTGTCCGTAATGAACCGGATCAAAGCTTCCCGGATAAATTGCTTTTTTCAATTTTCTTCTCCTTAAGACGTCGGGATTCCGTTCCCTATTGTCTTTTGATAAATAGATGTTTATTGGTTTTGTAATACTTTTCTCTTACAATCGTAAATCCGCATTCTTTAAGGAAATCAAAGGACCGGTCAATCGCGGCTTCTAAAATAATGGTGGTATTTTCCGTAACATACGGCATATTTCTTAATTCACGGAAAAGCGCCGGTTCAATACCGAGCGCATACGGGGGATCCATAAAAATAATGGAAACCTCCTTTTCGTGGATCTGGTGGACGCCGGATAAGACATCTCCCTTAATCAGGGTTGCCCGGTCTGCAAACTTCGTAAACTGTAAATTATCCTGAATACAGGCAATGGCTTTGGGGTTATTTTCAATAAAATAACTGTGCTCTGCCCCACGGCTTAGGGCTTCAATGCCGATTCCGCCGCTTCCTGCAAAGAAATCTGCAAAAATACATCCCGGCACATCCATCTGAATCATATTAAATAAAGTTTCTTTAATCCGGTCCGTGGTCGGTCGGGTATCCATGGATGCCGGTGTCTTTAACGGAAGGCTGCGCGCCGTTCCTGCAATTACCCTCATAGTTCCTCCTTAACGCTACAGCCGAAGCTTCGTTCCTTTGCTGTCTCTGTGCTGTGGCTTGATCCGCTGCAGTTCCACATGCTTGTCTTTATATACAATATCCGGATCCGGCATAGCCGCCTGTGTATAATAAACCGCTTCTACATGATCCTTATCGGAAAGCTTCATTCCGCGTACGCCCACGGCCGATTTCTTCTTTTCCGGAATTTCCTCTAATCCGAACCGCAGGAAATATCCTTCTGCGGACTGCAGGATGACCTGCTTCTGTTCCCTGATAATTTCAACGCTGATAACCTCGTCGTTATCCTGTAGCTTCGTTGCGGCAACGGTTCTCTTTGCCACATCAAATTCGCCGCCATCAACGACCTTCATCATAGCCTTAGAGGTAACAAACAAAATCCGGTAAAGGTTCAGACTCGTCTGGCTTTCTACCGTGATGGCATATTCCTTCTGCGAATCATAATTACTGATGTTATCGATCGGAATGCCCTTGTCACGGAACTTTCCAAACGGAACATCCTGTAATTTCACTGTGTGAAGCTGTCCGGTATTCGTAAAGATACAGATCTTACCGGTGTTCTTGCAAAAGACCACATATTTATTTTCGGTATCCGCAGCCTCCTTGTTCCGTTCATAGGTCGGAATATCTATGGATCTTGCATAGCCGAAGCGGTCCATTAAGAAGACAATATCCATCTCCTCAATCTTCTTCTCCACATAAACGGCTTCTGCCACATTTTCAATAACGGTTTTACGCGGCTTTCCGTATTCCCGGCGGATGTCATCAAGTTCATTCATGATAACCTGCGCCATGGAATCCCGGCGGTCCAAGATGTCTTCATACCGGTAAATATTGGCAAGCGTATCTTCGTGTTCGTTGATCAACGCTTCGAGTTCGAGACCGATTAATTTATATAAACGCATCTCTAAGATGGCGTTTGCCTGCTTTTCGGTAAAACAGAGCTGGGCAGCCATAATTTTGGATTCTTTGGATCGGAACTTAATGCCATCGGTCTTTCCTTCGACCAGACAGGCTTTCGCCATGGCACGGTCCTTGGATCCACGTAAAATCTCAATAACAAGGTCAATGACATTGCAGGCTTTGATTAAGCCTTCCTGGATTTCCTTACGTTCCAGCTCCTTTTCAAGGAGTGTGGTATATTTCCGGCGTGCTACTTCAAACTGGAAATCCACATTGTGTTTGATAATCTGTTTAAGGCTCATGACTTCCGGTCTGCCATCGGCAATGGCCAGCATATTGACACCAAAGGTATCTTCGAGTCTTGTCTTTTTATAGAGCATGTTGACAAAATTCTCAACATCCGCATCCTTACGAAGCTCAATGACAATACGGATACCCTCCTTGGAGGACTGGTTCGTAATGTCTACAATATCCTGCGTCTTCTTGGTCTCGGAAAGGGCTGCTATATCCATCAGGAACTTGGAAATGTTCGCCCCGATCATGGGATAGGGAATTTCGGAAATGACCACATTCGTCTTGCCGGCCTTTCCCTTTTCAATATCCACCCTGCCGCGGACCTTAATTTTCCCAACACCGGTTTCATAAATTTCCAGCAGTTCGTCCTTGTTGGTAACGATACCACCGGTCGGAAAATCCGGTCCCTTGATATATTTCATCAATCCTTCTGTAGTAATCTCTTCGTTCTGCATGTATGCTTTTACCGCATCGGCAACCTCACCGAGATTGTGAGGAGGAATGCTGGTTGCCATACCAACGGCAATTCCTTCGGAACCGTTGACTAAGAGGTTGGGAATCTTTACAGGAAGAACGGAGGGTTCCTTCTCAGTTTCATCAAAGTTCGGTACAAAGTCAACAACATCCTTATCCAGGTCTGCCAAAAACGCTTCCTGAGTTACTTTTTCGAGGCGGGCTTCCGTGTATCGCATGGCGGCTGCTCCGTCACCTTCGATGTTGCCGAAGTTACCGTGCCCGTCAATTAAGGGCATTCCCTTCTTAAAATCCTGTGTCATCACAACGAGCGCATCATAAATGGAGCTGTCTCCGTGGGGATGGTATTTACCCATGGTATCACCGACAATACGCGCACTCTTACGGTATGGCTTATCATAACGGATTCCAAGCTCATGCATATCGTAAAGCACACGGCGCTGTACCGGCTTTAACCCGTCTCTGGCATCCGGCAGGGCGCGCGCAATAATAACACTCATGGCATAGTCAATATAAGATTTCTGCATCACTTCCGAATATTCGGTTTTGATGATTTTTTCTTCCATGAAATAAATTCCTTTCTAAGAAACTTTGGAACCTGTCTTAAAAATCAGATATCCAGCTCCGCATCGGTAGCGTGTTCGTAAATAAATGCCTTTCTGGGAGGAACCTCGGTTCCCATCAACATTTCGGTTACTTCGGATGCCATACGGGCATCTTCGATCTCAACCTGCTTTAAGATTCTGGATGCCGGATCTAAGGTTGTTTCCCATAACTGCTCCGCATCCATTTCACCAAGACCTTTGTATCGTTGTAAGGTAAAGGGGCCTTTATGCTTCTTGCGGTACTGCTCTAATGCCTTGTCATCGTACAGGTACTCTTCTTCTCCCTTTGAGGGCATCGCCTTATATAACGGCGGCATGGCAATATAAACATGTCCTTCGTAAATCAGTTCCGGCATAAACCGGTAGAATAAGGTCAGAAGCAATGTGGAAATATGGGCACCGTCCACATCGGCATCGGCCATAATAATAATCTTGTCATAACGAAGCTTCGTGATATCGAAATCGTTTCCGTATCCTTCGGAAAATCCACAACCAAACGCATTGATCATGGTTTTGATTTCTGCATTTGCCAATACCTTATCAATACTTGCTTTTTCCACATTCAGAATCTTACCACGGATGGGAAGAATGGCCTGATAGGCACGGTCTCTGGCTGTCTTGGCACTTCCACCTGCGGAATCTCCTTCGACAATGAAGATCTCACACTTGGAAGCATCTCTGGATTCACAGTTTGCAAGCTTTCCGTTTGAATCAAAGGAGAACTTCTGCTTCGTGAGCATATTGGTCTTTGCCTTTTCCTCGGTTTTACGGATTTTGGCTGCTTTTTCGGCACAGCCGATAATACTCTTTAAGTTTTCTAAATTACGGTCAAAGTAACGGATGAGTTCATCACTTGTGACTTTCGCTACGACCTTGGCCGCATCCTGGTTATCGAGCTTTGTTTTCGTCTGTCCTTCAAAACGGGGATCCGGATGCTTGACGGAAATCACGGCGGTCATACCGTTACGCACGTCGGCACCGGTAAAGTTTACATCCTTTTCCTTTAATATATTCAACTCTCTTGCATAGGTATTGATAATATTTGTGAACGCAGTTTTAAAGCCGGTAAGATGAGTACCGCCTTCTGCATTATAAATATTATTACAGAATCCCAAAACATTTTCATGGAATTCATTGATATACTGGAAGGCTCCTTCTACCGAAATGCCTTCGCTTTCGCCTTTAAAATAAATAACATCACAGACGGTCTCCGTGGACTTGTTCATGTCCTTGATGAATCCGATAATTCCATCCGGCTCGTGATATTCCACATGGTCTGTTACGTCTTTTCTTTTATCTTCAAAAATAATGGTAAGTAACGGATTTAAGTATGCCGTTTCATGCAGACGGCTCTTGATATCGTCTTCCTTAAACCGCGTGCGGTCAAAAATGGTATCGTCCGGCAGGAAATTAATCTTCGTACCGGTTCCTCTTGCTTTTCCGATCACAGGGGGAAGTCCGTCTACCAGATCTACCGCAGGGATTCCTCTTTCGTAACGGTCTTCATAAAGATTTCCACCGCTCTTTACCTGAATGGTCAGATGCGTGGATAATGCATTGACAACCGAGGAACCAACTCCGTGCAGACCTCCACTTGTTTTATAAGCAGAATCGTCGAATTTACCGCCTGCGTGAAGCGTCGTAAGCACCAGACGTTCTGCACTGATTCCTTTCTCGTGGAGTCCGACCGGAATTCCCCGTCCGTTATCTTCGATGGTTGCCGATCCGTCTGCCTCGAGCGTTACCCAGATTTTGTCACAGTAACCGGCAAGATGTTCGTCCACGGAATTGTCTACGATTTCATAAATCAGATGGTTTAAGCCCTTCGTAGAGACACTGCCGATATACATTCCCGGTCTTCGTCTGACCGCTTCCAAGCCTTCCAGCACCGTAATACTGGAAGCGTCATAAACCGCTTCCTTCGCCATTTAATAAACCTCTTTCTTTGTTTTTCATATCTTTTTGCAGCATGCAACTGCAAGGGAACCCGGTCCGATATGGCAGGCCACACTTAAGGATAAGGGCTGCACGACAATTTCAAATCCGGGGAATTCCTTTAATAATTCTTCTTTAAACTGCAGGGCAGTTTCTAAATCCTTCGTATAAGCAATCTCTAACCAGATATTCTCCGGTGTTGCACCGCCAAAACGCGTTTCCATATCCTTGCGGATGGCAGAAATCATGGTCTGCTTTCCCTGGGATACGGTTCTTGCCTTGGAAAACGCATCAAGCTTTTCCCCCTGAATGGTAAGCACCGGTTTCAGCTTCAGCAACGAACCGATTGCTGCGGCTGCCGGAGTGATACGGCCGCCCTTTTTCAGATAAACAAGCGTATCTAACATAATATAAATACTGGAATTGAATTTATCCCCTTCCAGAAATGTTTTAATTTCCGCGCCGGTAAGTCCCCGTTCTATAAGCAGTAACGCATCCAGACAGGACTGCCGCTGAGTGACCGAAATCCGCTGATTGTTTACAACGTGAACACGATCTATGTAATCCGCTTCATCAGCCAGCATGAGTGCCGTCTGACAGGAGCCGGATAACCCGCTGCTCATCGGGATATAAACCAGTTCCTCATAGTCTGCAAGAAGGTCATCCCACAGCTTCATGACAGAATCCGGGGAAGGCTGGCTGGTTACCACATTGGCACCGCCCTCTAATTTCTCATAGAAGCCCTCCTGCGTCAGGCTGATGTCCTCGAAATATTCCGTATCGTCGATCATAAAAGGCATCGGAAGCACGAATAAGCCAAGGTCCTTGCCTTCCTTCTGGGTTATCCCACTGTTCGAATCTGTTACTACTGCAATTTTTTTACTCAATCGGTTCACCAATCCTTCCCAAATATCTTACTTTCAGATCGACTTAAAGTCAATCAGTTTCGTGGTATTCTCTTCCAAATATTCCCTTAATGCGGCATTCCGGCTCTGCATCAGATCTTCATCTTCCGCAAGCAGATGGTCTACCGTCTGGCTGATCTTTTTTAAAAAACCGGCATCCTGATAAACATCCGCAATCTTAAATTCCATCAATCCACTCTGCCGGATCCCGAACAGATCCCCCGGCCCACGCAGCTTTAAATCCTGCTCTGCAATATAAAAGCCGTCATTGGAATCATTCAGGATCTTCAGCCGCTTGTTGTTCTCCGGCTTTTCAGAATGATTCATAAAAATACAATAGGACTGCTCCTTCCCACGCCCGATCCTGCCACGGAGCTGATGGAGCTGCGCCAGTCCGAAGCGTTCGGCATTCTCAACCAGCATGACCGTTGCATTCGGCACATTAATTCCGACTTCAATTACCGTTGTGGAAACCAGGACATCGATATTTCCTTTAGCAAACTGATCCATGATTTCCTGCTTCTGATCGGCTTTCATCTTACCATGGATCATTTCCACACGGATTTTGGAATTCAGCTTCTCGCGAAGAAGCTTCGTATAGTCCGTTACATTCTCAACGTCGTTCAGTGCTTCGTTTTCCTCGACCATCGGACAGATCACATACACCTGTCTTCCGGTGGCAACCTCCTTTTCAATAAAGGCATATGCCTTGGGACGGTATGAAACACCTACCACACAGTTCTTTACGGGAAGCCGTTCGGCAGGCCGTTCATCCACAAGGGAAATATGCAGATCCCCATACAGAATAATCGCAAGAGTACGGGGAATCGGTGTTGCACTCATGACAAGAACGTGGGGACTGCCGCCCTTTTCTCCGAAGCGTTCCCGCTGGCGCACACCAAAACGATGCTGCTCATCGGTAATAACCAGTGCAAGCTTCCGGAATGATACCTTGTCCTGAATCAGGGCATGCGTCCCGATCACAAGATTCACACTGCCATCGGCAATCTGCTGATAAGCTTCCTTTTTGGCTTTAGCACTCATGGATCCCGTTAATAAGACCGGCTTAAACGGAAGTTCATATTTCTTTGTCATGGCGCAGACCTGTTCGAAATGCTGGGTGGCAAGAATTTCCGTCGGTGCCATCAAGGCTCCCTGATAGCCGTTATCCACGCACAGCAGAAGGGCTAAAAAGGCAAGAATTGTCTTGCCGGATCCGACATCACCCTGAATCAGGCGGTTCATACATCGTCCACCGGTAAGATCCTCAACAATTTCTCCGTAAACCCGCCTCTGCGCTCCGGTAAGCGGATAAGGGAGCTGTTCCATAAGCCGCTCGGGCCATGCCGTTTCCAGCATGGGATACATGGTTTCTTCTTCCCTGATCTGCTTCATCTTCCGGATCATCAGAAGGAACAGAAACAATTCGTCAAAGACAAGCCTCCTGCGGCCCTCGGCAAGTTCTTCGTAGCTTTCCGGGAAATGAATCCGCTTCAGGGCTTCCTTCCGGTTAAGAAGGTGATATTCCTCTATGATTTCCGGCGGTACGAACTCGGGTTCCGCATATTCTGGAAGAACCTGTGCAATGCATTTCCGGATCAGATGATTGGTCAGTCCCTTGGTCAGCCCATAAACCGGCTGGAGCTGCATGCGCAGCTTTTCATATTCGTCCCTGCCGTAGATCACCGGCTGCTCCATACGGTACTGCCCGTGTTCTTCCTGCAGCTTTCCATAGAAAAGATAACAGGCTCCGGAAACCAGCTTGGATTTCAGGTACGGCATATTGAAAAAGGTTAAGGCCACCGTATCCTGACCGTCAGTTGCTTTGCCCGTCCCGATAGTCAGGTTCCGGAACTTCTTAAAGGAAAAGTTTCCCTGTAGCTGTAGAAATACCGCAATCATTTCTCCATCCTGTGCAGCTTTAAGCTTCTTAGGCTCCGGATAAACCACATAATCTCTTGGATAATCGTGAATGAGATCTTCTACCGTATCAATCCCGATCTTTCGAAAAAGTCTGGCTGTTTTCTCGCCGACTCCTTTTACAGACAGGATATCGTTTGTCGAATTCATTTTTCACCTCTTACAACCACTATATGTAGCTTTTGTTTCTACTTCTTACTATATGCAAAAAGGACGGTCGAACCGTCCTTTTGCAATGTATTTGATTGTTCCATTCACTTTATCATTTTCGTTCCGATATTTATTCCATGGAAATCACGTAATAATAAATCGGCTGTCCACCCATCTGTAATTCCACATCACAGTCCGGATAGGTTTCTTCTACTTTCGCTTTGACTGCTTCGGCAGCTTCCTCGGTTACATCCGAACCATAGTAAATGCTGATCAGTTCCAAATCGTCATGCATCATGGCCTTAATCATGTTGAAGGTAACCTCTTCCATGTCGCGTCCAACAGAAAGAATGCCGGAATCACCGATTCCCATGTAGTCACCCTGCTTGATTTCCTTATCATCAATCATGGTATCACGAACAGCGTAGGTAACCTGACCGGTCTTGACATTCTTGATTTCACATTCCATGGTTGCCGCATTGTCCTCCGGATCCATATCCGGTACATAATTAATGATTGCGGTAATTCCCTGCGGAACGGTCTTGGTCGGGATCACAATGATCTTCTTGTCTTCGACCATGGTCTTCGCCTGGTTCGCTGCAAGAATAATGTTCTTGTTGTTCGGAAGAATAAAGATCGTGTCGGCATTCACCTTATCGATCGCATTCAGCATATCTTCGGTACTCGGATTCATGGTCTGACCACCCTCGATGATGTAGTCCGCACCAAGTCCCTTGAAGATTTCGCTCATGCCTTCGCCTACGGAAACAGCGATAAAACCAACCTCCTTGTGAGGCATTTCCGGTTCCTTCTTCTGCTCCTGCTCTTTTAACTGCTGTTCCTTAAAGAGCTTTTCCTGATGCTCTAAGCGCATATTATCAATCTTCATGTTGGATAATGCACCATACTTCAATGCTCTCTGGATGGCAAGTCCGGGATCATTGGTATGTACATGTACCTTAACCACATCCCCGTCTGCAACAACCACAATGGAATCACCGATGGATTCCAAATATTCCTTGAGATCAATTTCGTTCTTGATATTGAAGGTCTTATTTAATAAGATGATAAATTCGGTGCAGTAACCGTACTTAATCTCCTGATCTACGGAGGAAGCAGGTCCCTCCTTGGCAGCACCATCCTTCGGAGCTTCTAAGGTAAAGTCCACTTCTTTGCCAAGGAATGCATCAAAGGCACCCTTCATTACCTGCATAAGTCCCTGACCGCCGGAGTCTACCACGCCGGCCTGCTTTAAAACAGGAAGCATATCGGGTGTCTTCGCTAATACTTCATCTCCGTATTCAATGATCTGCCGGAAATAAAGCTCCATATCGTCACAGCCTTCTTCGGCTAATTCTCTTGCTTTATCTGCCATTCCTTTCGCTACGGTAAGAATGGTTCCTTCCTTCGGCTTCATAACAGCCTTGTAAGCGGATTCCACAGCCTTCTCGGTAGCGGTGGCCAGTGTCGGAATATCAATTTCTTCGCATTCGCGGATGGTCTTCGTAAATCCACGGAATAACTGGGAAAGGATAACACCGGAGTTTCCTCTGGCACCCCGTAAGGAGCCGGAAGAAATTGCTTTACAAATTGTCATCATGTCTTCATCCTGGAGGTTTACCACTTCCTTGGCTGCGGACATGATTGTCAGCGTCATATTCGTACCGGTATCACCATCGGGAACCGGGAATACGTTTAATTCATTAATCCATTCTTTCTTTACTTCGAGATTTTTCGCACCGGCTAAGAACATCTTTGCAAGCATCTTAGCATTGATCTTATTGCTATTCACTGTAAAGCTTCCTCCTAATCAATCACTTTTACACCTTCAACAAAGATGTTTATTTTCTCAATTTCGATTCCGGTAAATTCCTCTACCTTATATTTAACATTGCTGATCAGATTGTTTGATACAGCAAGAATACTTACGCCATAAGCAACAATAATATGAAAATTGATTACCAGCTTATTATTACGAACCATAACATTGATTCCACGGGTCATGCTGTCGAGCTTAAGAAGCTTCACAAGACCGTCCCTCATGTTGATTCCTGCCATACCGACAACACCAAAGCATTCCATCGCAACGCTGCCTGCATACTGTGCAATCGCTTCATTGTCGATGGAAATATTTCCCATGCTGGTATTAATTGAAGTCATTTTATTTGAATACTTCGTTGTAGAAGATTTCATAAGTAGCCCTCCTTCTTTTTAAACATATATTAGGTATTATAACCTCTGTCTGCAAAAAATGAAACCAATTTTTCAAAAAAATATCATAATTTTCAAAACATGTAAAAATTCCCCTTGCATTCTATAAGGATATCTGCTATTATACAACTGTTGCGGTTATATTTAAATTGTTAGGAGGTGCTACGATGGCTAAATGTGATATTTGTGGTAAGGGCGTACATTTTGGAAATAACGTCAGCCATTCTCATAGAAGATCTAACAGAATCTGGAATTCTAACATCAAAAGTGTTAAGTGTAAAGTAAACGGAGCTTCCAAAAGAATGCATGTTTGCACAAACTGTCTGAAGTCCGGAGCTGTTGAAAGAGCTTAATTACTTAACGGAATTAAAACAAATGACTTGGGCAAGCGATTTTCGCTTGCCCTTTTCTTATGCCCAACGGCCAAATTCATAGCTTCTTTTCAACTCTTCATAAATCCGGTTGATGACAAGAACCATTTCGGTATCTCCTGCCACATTGTCCGGATGAAACATCTTTAACAGATCCCGGTAACGCTTCTTCAATGCAAGTTGGCTGTTTACTCCCTGGAAAAGCATTTCGGCCATCTGGTCGTTCCGTTCCCTGTGAAGATCCCGTTCATGCACCTTCTGCTCGGAATGAAACTGTAACTTTTCTTTTTCAAAGGCCTTCCGTTCTGCATCGAGCTGGACAAAGCCATTCTTTAAGATTTCCATTTTCTTGTCAAAGAACTGCTCGTCCTGCTTTAAACGCTTTCGCTCAATGACCAGCTTCCGGTTTACTTCCAGCATTTCATCCCGGAACTGGGCACGCTCTTCAATGAACTTCTCCTGTGTATGAAGAAATTCGCTGCGTTCCATTTCCAGGCGGATATTTTCCCGAAACAGCCATCCTTTCAGTTCATTTAATTCTTCCGTATCTCCTGTCACCAGAATTTCCTCAAAATCATCGCGACAGTCAACCGGCTTCCCCTTCCGCTCACCATCCATGGTATCTCCTCCGGGGCATAGCCCCGTTATCCACAATAATAACAATTGTATCCGATTAACAGTAACAATCCGATAATAATCAACGCAATCAGATAATGATGTGTCAAAAGCAGCATCAGAACCATTCCGACTGCAATCCAGAATGCGATAAAGCCAATTAATTTTTTCAAGGTGTTTCCTCGTAATCGGGTTCTTATCTTATTCTATGCAATAAGGTCTGTTTCCATGCAGACCGGAATCGTCTATACTTCCTTTTTCTCCTCCGGAAAAGCCGCTTCTACGGCGGCATCATCATCGATCATCTCTTCCTTCGGAGCAGTAAACCTGTCAACAATATCCGGTATCATATCAAGTACCTTTGTCATGGTATCCTGATTCTTGATATTGACAAGCTTCGTGGAACCATTCTTAATGACAAGTACTGCGCTCGGAGTCATCTTGCCACTGAAACCACCTCCACCGCCATTCTTCTTGTCTCCTGCGGAGGCACCTGCCCCAACACCAAAGGAAACATCTACAAGCGGCAGAATAATCGTATCTCCAATCTGTGTTGCTTCCCCGACTACCGTTTTTGTAGATAACACCGTATTCATTCCCTTCATCAGTGATTCAATCACTCCTGTAAAGTTATTATCAGCCATTATGCTACCTCCCTTTTCAACAGCTTGATGAGTTTTCGTAAATCTTTATTAAAATAAATGATACATGCCGTTCTTACTGCCTGAAATAATGTGATATGTCCCCGGATCTTAAGCGTTCCTTCCAGAATCACCTGATCAAAGTCCGGAATCACATCAATATGCCCTCCGATCAGAGGATACAACATTCCGTAATAGCCAAGAATCTGTCCGGTGGTCGCCGGATCCTCCATTCCGATATGCAGATAGCCCTTCACCTTCCCCGGGGCAATGCTCTTTAAGAGATGTAATGCCTCCTTCGAACACTTCTCCCATGTCCGGTGAAACAGATCACTCCGGAGCACCTTATAGTAATATCGGATATGATGAATAATATTCCTTATCTTATCATAGATTGACTGAATTGTGTACCGGATATTTTTAAGCAGCTCCCAGAGCTTCTGAATGCACCAGATGGTTTTCTCTCGCAGTAGTTCCAATTTTGAAGTTTCCTCTTCGGAAACTGATTCTGCTTCTTCCGCTTCCTCTGTAACTTCTACTGACTCAGAATCTATTTCGGTATGTGTTACATTCTCTGTCTGATTTCCCAGGGCATTTTTTAGATTGCCTCCCGTTTCCTCATCTATCTTTATTTGTGCGTTGTCAATACGGCTCCAGCCTTCCTCATCTACGGATTGAGATTGCACTCCTGAACTTTCATCTTCCGTAGCAAGCAGGGTATCTTCATCCTGTATAGAGAACTTAGAATCTTCTTGGGAAGCTTTTGAATTTTTTACATTCTTTGCTTCGCTTTCTTTTTCCTTTTCAGTCGCAGTATTTTTCTTAGCAGATGCCGCCTCCTTCGCAGGCTGATCCGACCGGAACAGGGTAAAGCAGGCAATTCTCACACGCAGATACGCTTCCTCCGGATAAAGAAACCGGATGTTCAAAAGATGAAGGAGCCATGTCACCTTAACAAGTGCATGAATCTGCTGTTCGCCCTCTGCATTCTTTGAAGCATCAATCCGGTAACGGATCGGTACGAAAAGCACTAGCAACAGAAGAAGCAGAATCAGTCCCAAAACAACAAGCAATATGATCCCTATGATTTTCAGTATGGTCAAAATTACCATTCCCATGCATTACGAACCTTTCTTCCGATCTTTTACTTTGAGCTTCAAATATTCCTTGAGGTCACATTTCCCGGTTCTTTCAAGGCTTTCTTCTACTATCTGCTGCACAATCGCAACCGCTTCTTCATAATCCGAAGCGATTCCGATGATAATCGGTGCGTGTTTTCTGAAATATTTCTGCTTTAATAGCATGGAAGAATAGATTTCCAGCTGATCGTCTCCATAGGCAAGTGTAACCAGATAAACCCGTACCATTGCATGAATCTTCAATTTTTGTTTTATTATCCCTACATGTTCAACTGTTTCTCCCACATAGAGATACTTATAAAATTTCATACAGAAATTGCTCCTCCTGCCTGTATATGTCCTTTAAGACTGCGGCTCTGTCAGGTATGCATCAAAAATCCGCTTTGCAATCGGAACGGCATAATCGCCCCCCGCTCCGGCACCCTCGATAATAATTGTCACGCAGATTTGCGGATTTTCTGCCGGTGCGTATCCGGTAAACCAGGCATGGCTTTCGCCCTTTACCGTACCGTATTCCGCAGATCCAGTCTTCCCGGCAGCCGTATAGGATAAGCCCTTTAACCGTGATGCCGTACCCTCTGTGACAACCGCCTCCATCAAGGTCTGCATGGCGGCAGCTTCGGTTTCGGTCATCAGTTCTCCGTAAGTGAACGGCTTGAACTCCTTCGTAATGGTCCCGGCACTGTTTTTTACAGAGTCTACCAGATACGGCTTCATGAGCTTCCCGTCATTGGCAATCGCACAGGTAATCATATTTAACTGCAGAGGCGTAATTCCGGCAGCGCCCTGTCCGATCGAAATCTGCATCATGTCTGCATCCGGTGTATTCTCATCCACAACCAGATTACTTACCGAATGCTGGAAAGAAACCGGCAGCTTCTGATTAAAGAGAAGCTGGTTTAACGTATCTCCGAACTCCTTCCGGTCAAGGGAAAGTCCGATATTGGCATAAGAGGTATTACAGGACTTGGCAAAAGATTTCGTGAAATCCACCGAGCCATGTACCGAGCCATGATAACACTGGATCCGGTCTTCGCCCCATTTGATGGAACCGACGCACTGATACCGGTAATTCTGATAAGTGTCCGGATGCTCCCGGATATATTCCAAAGAAGTAATAATTTTAAAGGTCGATCCCGGTGGATACAGTCCTTGTGTGACACGGTTAAGCAGAATCCCGCTTTCCGTATCCTGTAAATAATTGTCCCATTCCTGTGCTACCGTAGACGGATCAAAATCCGGATGGGATACCATCGCCAGGATTCTTCCGGTCTGCGGCTCTGTCACAATAATGGCGCCCCGGTAAACACCAAGTGCAGTCGAAGCCACCTGCTGCAGGTTTGTATCCAGTGTCGTATAGACATTATCTCCCGGGTACTTTTCTCCCTTTGCTTCCAAAGAAGCCTTCTGGGAAAGAGGCGCATTGGAATTGATCAGATAATAATTGCACTGGGATTCCAGGCCCATTTTTCCGTTAACTGCATAGCCTACCACATGGGAAAACAAATTTCCGTACGGGTATTCGCGTACTTCTTTTCCGTCCTCGTCTTCAACGGTCTGCGCCAGAATCTGACCATCCCCGGAATAAATGCTTCCCCGGCGGTTCTGTGCCAAAAGCATCTGCTGACGTCCGTTGTAGCTGTTATTAATCAGCTCCTGCTTATGGGTTGCGGAATAATAAATAATATAGCCGGACATGGAAAGCAGTAACAGAGTAAACAGCCAGGTTACTGCCATAATTTCCGGATTCTTTTTCTTTTGGGATTTCTTCTTCGGTGTACGATTATTCTTCCCCTTCAAATTCTTCTCCTTCATCTTCTGGTTCATTCCAGTCTTCGATAAAATCATCGTCCTCATCATAGGAGGGACGTACCGGTCTTTCGGTTGCAGGGCGTCTGCGTCCGGATCCGTTTGGAGCCCCCGGGCGTCTCCGCCGTTTCAGGCGCATCTGCTCTTCGATTTCTTTCTGCCGCAGAACATAAAGTCCTTCTACAATCGCAAACATCATTAACGTAGTAAGTACCGAGCTTCCACCGTAACTGATTAACGGCAGGGTCACTCCGGTAAGCGGAATGAACTTCGTACCGCCGCCAATCGTAAGAAAGACCTGAAAAATATAGGTTACACCCAGACCAAATGCGATCAGTTGATAGAACTTATCATTCAGCCGGATGGAGATATTCATAAACATAATAAAGCAGCTCACGCAGATCAGAATCAGACAGACGGCAAACAGAATTCCAAGCTCCTCTGCAATCGCGGAAAAAATAAAATCTGCTTCTACCGTCGGAATGGATTCCGGTGTTCCCTTGTACAACCCAAGCCCAAAGAAGCCACCGCTTGATATGGCAAATAAGGACTGGGTAATCTGATAGCCTGCGGAATCAATGACACTCCACGGATCCTTCCAGGCCTGCACACGTACCTGCACATGCCGGAATACCTTGTAGGCAAGATAAGCGGCTACCGCGCCGCCTCCGGCTCCTGCCAATACATAGAGCAGATTCTTCGTTGCCACATAGACCATCAGAACATACACCACAAAGAAAATCAAGGCGCTTCCAAGGTCCTTGGAAATCACCAGCACAATAACATGTGCTGCCGCAACCACGGCAGTCGTAAAGACCTCTAAAAATCCCGAAGCTTCATATAAAGCACTTGCCACAAAAAATACAAATAAGATCTTAACAAACTCGGATGGCTGAAAAGTAACGCCTCCGATCGAATAGGAAAGCTTACTTCCATAGGTGGTCTGCCCAAGAATCAGAACCACCGAAAGCGCAAGGATACCTACCGCTGCATAAATCCATTTCAGATTCTTCAAAAAGCGGATCTTTTCAATCAGGAACGGAATCAGAAGGGCAACGGCCAGAGATCCCGCCACAATAATAAACTGTTTAACCGCCTTTTTCATATCAAGACGCGTCAGAATCACGAAGCCGATACTGAGCAGCATACACATGTTGTTCACGATCAGCCGGTTGGCTTTCGGGTAAATCATGCGGTACAGTACAATCGCCGTAAACAGCAGAATCTGCTGGAACGCATAAAAGAACAGGTAAGTAAAATCTCCTGTTTCAAAGCAGATAACCAGAAAGCTGCAAAAATGAAAGGCAAACATCAGCACATTCTGACGGATGTAAATGCCGTTGCGTGCCTCTTCGTTATCGTAACGGAATACGGCAAAGCATTCATACGTATATAATGTAATCAGCAGTGTGATTACATATTTGGAAAATTCGCTGACATATAATTCCATTACTCCACTCCTCTTTTTATATGTCCAGTTGTATATTCCTTATAAGGGGGCTTCACATCCACTCCGGATAACAGATCAGCAAAATAGCGGACAACTGCCGCAGTCTCTTCTCCCTTTTCTGTTGTAAAGTCAAGGCGGTAAGCTGAAATGCCGCGCATGTCCTTCTTAACAAGAGCATGAAGCGATAACGGTACACTGTTATAGATGATATTATAACAGCTCCGGCAGTTATGCAGTACCGGAAACGAAGTCTTGTAACGGTCTGTAAGAACACTGATTCCTGCTTCATGCCGGCAGCTCTTCATCGTGTTTTCGATGCAGTTTGCCGTAACCATCATCGGAAGCCGTCCATAAACAAGGGCACAGGCTTCCATAGCAGCCGGAGCCTTTGCAAGAAGCTCCTTCCATTCGGCCTGATTCTCTTCCACCGGAAGCGTATATGCGGTAATCCGGTTTTCCCAGAACTGTACCGTTTCGTGATTCCAGAAGTACAGATTGTGGTCTGGAATCAGCTTACATTCTGGTAAAGCTTTCTTCATATAGGCATAGGTTTCGAGATTACGGAACAAAAGGCCCTCAAAGCATCCACTTTGCAGTGCTTCTTCCATGTCCTTTAAGTCTTTCCGGTTATGTTCACGGATCACATAGGGGCCTGCAAGAAACAGTTTCCCTTTCCATTCTTCCCATGAAGCAGAAAGAAGATCTTTCTCTGCAAGCAGGGAATAATCCAGATAGATCCGACGGATCGGAAGTTCTTGGGAAAGGGTCTCAAACTGTTCCCTTGTCGATACGAAAACATCCAGCATTTTCGGAGCCTTGTCCTGTGATTTGCCACGGATATTCTGCCCGAATGACCGTTCCGTCAAAGCAGAACAGGCAGGAGATTCTTCCCGATGACGTAAGCCTGGTAATCCATTTTCGCAGATCCTCTCCTCTTCCAGATTAAGAACCGCTTCCCTTCGCAGATCATTGAGCTCCCGGACCGGTACAAAAACGTCCTCGTCCATCAGAATTTGTAGATCCCCGAGAAAAAATGCCGTATTGCCCAGCTTGTTCATCTGTTTACGGACATCTTCTTCCCTTAAGGGCTGTTTCAACGCTTCCTGCGGTACGGAACCGATGGCACTCGCCTGTACGTTACCGTCTGTAAGCAATAAAAAGCACGGTTCTCCTTTTTTTAGGGAAATAGTAGCATCAATTTCAATTTTCTTTTTCTGTTTCAGATACCGGTCTTCTATCGTTTCCAGTACCTCTTCACTGGTTTTCGAATACGCCGGAGAGGACAGGGTAATCATATTCCTGCCATTCTTCTGATGATAATAGCCCTCTCCTACCTCACTCCGGATATACAGGGAGGACAGGAATTCCAGATCGGCTTTTTCAACCTGATAGGACTTCCCGCTATAATATAAATCAATATATTTCCGATAAATCGAGGTAACTCCCGCAGCATAGGCAGGCTTCTTCATACGTCCTTCGATCTTAAAGGAATCAATGCCTGCCTCAATCAGTTCGGGAAGAAGTTCAATCGTGCACATATCCTTCATGCTTAAGGGATAACATTCCTTCTGATTCTTCATGGTATAAGGAAGCCGGCAGGGCTGCGCACACCGCCCACGGTTACCGCTCCGGCCGCCTAACATACTGCTGAACAGACACTGTCCGGAATAACAGTAACACATTGCTCCATGAATAAAGGTTTCCACTTCAATTCCGGTTTCTTCCTTGATTCTCCGAATCTCTTTTAAGGAAAGCTCTCTTGCGGGAACCACTCTGCAGATTCCCTGTTCATTTAAGAAACGAGCCCCCTCCGGTCCGGTAATCGTCATCTGGGTGCTTGCATGAACCGGAAGGTTGGGAAAGTAACGCCGGATGACCTGAATGGCACCAAGATCCTGTACAATCACACCATCCAGTCCTGCTTCATACAAGGGCTGCAGGAAGGTCACAAGCTCTGAAAGCTCTGTTTCCTTCACGAGAATATTCACCGTCAGATAGATCCGTCTGCCATAGATATGTGCCATATGGATACCGCGGCACAGTTCCTCCTCTGTAAAGTTATCTGCATATGCTCTGGCGCCAAAGCGATTACCTGCCAGATATACGGCATCTGCTCCCGCGCAGATCGCGCCCTCCAGTGCTTCATAATTACCGGCAGGTGCCAGTAGTTCCACCTGTTTCATCAATAAACTCTCCCCGGATTCCATTAAGGTTCCCATAAAGTAGAAAAGCTGTCTAAAAAGACAGCTTAAAATTAATTTTTTAATTCCGTTTCAAGCCGAATGATTTTTTTCGCATTTTCATTTGCTTCAGCCTGCAGATTCTTAACATTCTTCTCAGTGTTTTCAAGTTTGATCTGTGAGGCAATCAATTCATGCTTCAGATTATATAATTCCTTCTCTTTCGTCTGGATCTCTTCCTCCAGAATACTGATCTGTTTCTTAGCCTTGAAATAATCATCCGCAATATTCAACTGTAATAAAACGTTCTGCATATCCAGAGTCAGACGTTTAAAAGATTCGTTCTTATTATATTCTGCAATTTTATTATTAATATAGGAGGCAACCTTCTGCAGATATTCCTCACTTTCGTATCCACTTAAGGTAAAAACCTTTCCTCCGATAATCACTTCGGTATCTGTCTTTGATGACATGAACACACCCCTCATCTTCCACTACTACACCAACCGAACCTGCCACTGGCAGCTTCTCTGGATGCATTGCAACTCAAAAATGATCCACTGGATCATTTTCTCATATGCATGGCAACGTAAAAAGGATTCTCTGGATCCATTTCTTATGCATAGCAACTATATATAGAAACTCCATTCTTATGCTATACAAGATACATTATAAACAGATTATCGGGTGATTTCAAGTCCTAAATGGGAATATGCATAATCCGTGACAACGCGCCCCCGCGGTGTCCGGTTCAAAAATCCGTTCTTAAGAAGATAGGGTTCGTAAACATCTTCAATCGTACCTGCATCCTCTCCGATGGCTGCCGCCAGCGTATCGAGTCCGACGGGGCCGCCGCCAAACTTCTGAATCATGGTAAGCAGAATATTCCGGTCAATATGGTCAAGTCCCATACGGTCCACATCCATAAGATCAAGGGCGGTCATTGCTACCTCTTCCGTAATAATACCGTCATGCTTCACCTGCGCATAGTCCCGGACACGCTTTAAAATACGGTTGGCAAGACGCGGCGTTCCGCGGCTCCTCCTGGCCATTTCCATCGCTCCCGCAGGCTCTAAGGGAGCATTCAGCACCTCTGCGGAACGCATGATAATCGTCTGCAATTCCTCTACCGTATAAAACTCCATACGGTGAATAATTCCGAAACGGTCCCGTAACGGAGCAGTCAGAAGTCCCGCTCTCGTCGTAGCGCCTACCAGCGTAAAATGTGGAAGATCCAGACGGATCGACCGTGCTGTCGGTCCCTTTCCGATCATAATATCAATCGCATAATCCTCCATGGCCGGATACAATACTTCCTCCACCTGACGGTTCAGACGGTGAATCTCGTCTACAAATAAAAGATCCCCCTCCTGCAGATTGTTTAAGATCGCAGCCATTTCTCCCGGCTTCTCGATAGCCGGACCGCTTGTCACCTTCATATGGACGCCCATTTCGTTCGCAATGATTCCGGCAAGTGTCGTCTTTCCAAGTCCCGGAGGTCCATAAAATAATACGTGATCCAATGCATCGTTACGCTGTTTGGCCGCCTGGATATATATTTGCAGGCTGTCCTTAATTTTACTTTGTCCGATATAATCTGTCAGTTTCTGTGGACGCAAGGTACCTTCAATCTTCCGGTCCTCTTCCTGCAGATCTGTTTCTATCATTCTTCTGGCCATAAGTGAAACCCCTTAAAACATATTTTTCAATGCTGCCTTTAAGACAGCTTCCACATCCATCTCTTCCGTAACGTTAACCTTCTTCACCGCCTGCAATGCCTCCTGCGCAGAATAACCAAGGGCCGTAAGTGCTTCCACCGCCTCTGTGCGGATCTTGTTATCCTCCGTAGAGGCATCCTGTGCCGCCTGTTCGGTCATCTGACGGTGAATCATGGTATCTTCCATGGAAATCTTGTCCCGCAGATCAAGAATCACACGCTCTGCCGTCTTCTTGCCGATTCCGGGAGCCGTCGCAATCATTTTGGCATCTCCTGCCAGAATGGCAAACCGTAAGTCATCCGCACTCATCACGGAAAGCACGGCAAGTCCGCCTTTCGGTCCGATTCCGCTTACCGTAATCAGCTTCTTAAATATTTCAAGATCATCTCTTGTGAGGAACCCATACAGACAGAAGGCATCCTCCCGGACATAGGTATAGGTGTACAGCTTCATCCGTTCTCCGATAGACGGAAGCGCCGCCGCTGTATCACCGGAAATTTTGATTTCGTATCCGATCCCGTTCACATCCAGAATGACTGCTTCTTCGGAATAATCTTCAACGATGCCGTTTACAAATGCGATCATAAGGAATCTCCTTTGGATAAATAATTTTGCAGGTAAGGAAGCACCAGCGCGGAAATACTTCCGTTCACCCCTCCCATCAGAAGCCCTGCAAGTAATAAAAACGGAATGTAATATACAATTCCATAGGTCTTCACCATCAAAAAAGCAACAAAGAGCTGTCCGATGTTATGTGCCACGCCTCCGGCGGCACTTACCACCGGAACATGAAAGCCGTTGCTGCGTTTCAGTAAATACATCATAAAACAACTCAATACAGAGCCGGATAAACTATATAAAATCATCACCGGGTTTCCAAACAAAAGACCGGATAAAACCGCCTTGCTGACAGATAACAGCATAGCCTCCCGGAAAGACAACAGGTACAGGCACCAGACAACCGCAAGGTTCGACATGCCGATCTTAATCCCGGGTATGGCAACTGAAAACGGAATCAGTGTCTCCACATAGGACAGAATCAACGCAAGCGCCAGTAACAGGCTAAGATAAATGGATTTAAATTTCATTGTTTAGTAGGTCACCGCATCTAAGGGCCCTTCCTCCTTCGCATGGATCTGTAAAACCAGCCTATGCGGCAGGCAGATAATACTCTCTCCGTTCTTCGAGATCGAACGCTGCTTCATACAAAGCTGATCCGGACAGTCCGCATCGGTCACGCGGACCGTTCCATCCTCAATCAGAACCAGATTGTAGCTGTCTTCCATTCCCGTAACCGGAATGGTCCGGGGCTGTGACAGGTCATATTCCCCGGTCAGCTCTCCGTTCTGATAGATCCGGAGAACCGCTTCCTTCTGTGCAGCGTTCAGATATTGCATAAGCCAGAATCCACCCGCCAGCAGAACAATTATTAAGATCAGGATACAATCATTTCTTACTCGTTTCATATGTCCTATCTTACCATGACCGAACATATGTTTCAAGTTGTTTTCAAAAGAATTTATGCTATCATAAAAAAGAATAATCAGAAAGGACGATCATTTATGAAATTAATATTTATCCGGCACGGCGAACCGGACTACTCGATTGATTCTTTAACGGAAAAAGGCTGGAAAGAGGCAGAACTTCTGGCAAAAAGAGCCGCCAAATGGCCAGTTACCCAGTTTTATGTCTCTCCCCTGGGACGTGCAAGGGATACCGCATCCTGCACACTGAAAGCCGTAAAGCGGGAAGCCATTACCTTAGACTGGTTACGTGAATTTTCTTATCCGATTGATGATCCCACTACCGGACGTCACGGTGTTCCCTGGGACTTTACCCCCGGGACCTGGACAAAAGAACCACAGATGTTCACGATGAATGACTGGGTAAATACCAGCTTCCTTACCCAGAACCCCAGGATTGCGTCGGAATACCCGAATGTCTGTCAGAAATTTGACGAACTGCTTGCTTCCTATGGCTATACGCGGGATGACAAATTTTACCGGGTAAAAGAAGAACGGTTTATCAGTTCTACCGTAAGTAAGGACGGAACGATCCGGAACAACCATCTGCCCGATGAGGAACATCCGGAACCGACGCTTGTGTTCTTCTGCCACCTGGGGGTGATCTGTATCATTTTATCCCACCTGCTGAACATTCCATTCCCATTACTGGTTCATGGATTTTTCCTGCCCACCACCTCTATTACCGTATTATCTACGGAAGAACGCCGGAGTAACGAAGCTTATTTCCGTGTACAGGTTATGGGAGATTCCAATCACCTGTTACAGAATGGAGAACCGATTTCCCCGGCAGGCTCCTTCTCCAATCCTTTTCAATATTAAAAGATCATTCGTTAAAGCAAAGAAAAGGACAGGCTCATAAAAAATAAAGAGTTGTAACATGATTTTTAGTTAAGCAAAAAGTCAGACACGAATCCATATTTCATGTCTGACTTTTTTTCTAAAAATTTTTTATTTCTGATATTACTCTGCAGCATCCGTAGCTGCTTCATCGGCTGTTGTATCTTCTGCTGCGTCATCTGTTGCAGCTGCGTCATCCGTTGTAGCAGCGTCTTCTGCTGTATCACTTGTTGTGGTATCCTCCGTGGTCGTTTCCGGAATGGTCAGATATTTAAGGTCACCCTTTACATCAACAACCTCGTAGCTGTCTGCCACTTCCTGAAGCTGTGCACTTACTGTCTGGGCTGTCAGTGAAGAAGAAATGGTTTCATCATTTGCTTCATCATAGAATTTCTTCACGAACTGAACCACGTAGACATTGGAGGTGGAGTCATCGGTAAATACCTGAATGTCCCCCTCTGCTCTTGCATCATCAAAGAGCCATGCTGCGGCACTAGACGGAACGGCACTATACTTGGCACCTTCTGTTAACTCAAAGCCATCCACGGTATCTCCGTTTTCGATGGAAGCAAGGGCTTCTTCTGCCTGCTTCTGACGGTCTTCTAAATCCTTTGCCTTTTCATCATCGGTTGCGTCCTCGTCAAATTCCGGTGTTTCGAAAGCGATGCTCTTATAATCAACCTGATCGTAAGCATTGCGGTTCTCTTCGTAATGCGCCTTTACTTCTTCTTCGGTCGGTGCGTTATCTGCTACCAGCTGTTCATAATAAGCGGATGCAACATAACCGTTCTTAATGAAATCTTCTACATTCGAAGTCGTTGCATAAGGTCCGAAGTAATTCTTATAATAAACACTTAAGCTTACTCCTGCATTATCGGCTGCTTCCTGAATGCTTGCCACATAAGCATCGTAATCCTCTGTTGCATCATAGGTAAAGCCATTCTTCTGTGCCTCATCGAGCAGCGCAAAAATCGGCTTAATCTGTTCATTGACCGTCATCTGGTCAAAGTAATCCTTCCAGGTCATCGTCTCATCATACTGCTGTTTGTCGAAGTCCACGGAGGTATCCAGTCCCAGATAGGAAATAAATGATCCGTAGGTGCCGATGTAATTGTTGACTGCGGAATAGTAATAATAATCATATTCCAGTTCGCTCAGCTTATGATCACCGATCTTTACATAAGTACCGTTTAAAGCCTGCTGTTTCTTAACTACATTAGTAATAATCGGAGCAACAATCGCCACCACAACGGCCACGCAAAGAATCACGCCAACAATCTTCATGATCTTTAACTGACGTTCTTCCTTTTTCTTTTCCATGGCACGTTCTGCCATCTTGCGGTCGTATTTCGTCTTATACTCCTGTTGATTTGTTCCCTGTGTCATTTTCTTGATACACACCTTTCTTTTAACTATCTTGCATTAATATAATTTACAAGTCCCTCAGCGTCAATGATTTTCTGCATAAAAGGAGGGAATGCCTGTCCTTTAAATTCCGTACCCTTTGTCAGGTTCTTAATGATTCCGGAATCAAAATCCACCAAAACCTCATCGCCTGCATCAATTCCCTTCGATGCTTCGGCACATTCAATAATCGGAAGTCCGATATTGATTGCATTCCGGTAAAAAATACGTGCAAAGGTTTCTGCGATCACACAACTTACTCCTGCGGCCTTAATAGCGATCGGCGCATGCTCTCTCGATGAACCGCATCCGAAGTTCTTTTCAGCAACAATGATGTCACCCTTTTTCACCTTATTCACAAAATCCCTGTCGATATCTTCCATACAATGAGTGGCAAGCTCTGCCGGATCCGAAGAATTCAGATATCTTGCAGGAATGATTACATCTGTATCCACATTGTCACCATATTTAAAAACAATACCCTGTGCTGCTTTCATAATCCTTATCCTTTCCTGATTTTTATTCACACGGACATGAAATCACGCCGGTAAGCGCGCTTGCTGCTGCAACAGCAGGGCTTGCCAGATAAACTTCAGAATCCACATGTCCCATACGTCCGACAAAGTTCCGGTTCGTTGTGGAAATACAACGTTCTCCCGCAGCCAGAACCCCCATGTAACCGCCAAGACACGGTCCGCAGGTCGGTGTACTTACCACAGCTCCGGCCTCCACAAAGATCTTCAAAAGACCTTCTTCCATACACTGCAGGTAAATGGCCTGTGTCGCCGGAATAATGATGCAGCGGATGCCGTCTGCCACATGCCTGCCCTTAAGGACCTCGGCCGCGGTTCTCATATCATCCATTCTTCCGTTCGTGCAGGAACCGATCACTACCTGATCAATCTTAACATCCTCGGTAATTTCATCAATGGTCTTCGTATTCTCGGGGAGATGAGGAAAAGCAATCGTCGGGCGGAGGGTACTTAAATCAATCGTGTACTCTTCATCATAAACTGCATCCTCGTCTGCTTCGTAAATCTTATATTCCCTGTTGGAATGCTCCTTCATATAAGCAATGGCGAGATCATCGACCGGGAAAATGCCGTTCTTACCGCCGGCTTCAATCGCCATGTTGGCAATCGTAAAACGGTCATCCATTGTAAGGTTCTTAATGCCGTCGCCGGTAAATTCCATGGATTTATATAACGCGCCATCCACACCGATCATACCTATAATATGTAAAATTACATCCTTACCGCTTACCCATTTGGAAGGCTTGCCGGTAAGTACGAAGCGGATTGCACCGGGCACCTTGAACCAGGCCTTGCCGGTAGCCATTCCGGCTGCCATATCGGTACTTCCGACACCGGTAGAAAATGCGCCAAGTGCTCCGTAGGTACAGGTATGGGAGTCTGCTCCGATAATCACGTCTCCGGCTACCGTAAGTCCTTTCTCCGGAAGAAGTGCATGTTCGATTCCCATCTGTCCCACTTCAAAGTAATTCGTAATCTCGTTCTTACGTGCAAATTCACGTACGCATTTGCAATGCTCTGCTGATTTAATATCCTTATTCGGAACAAAATGATCCGGAACGAGTGCAATCTTGTCCTTATCAAAGACACCATCCACATTCATTTTGCTCATTTCTTTAATCGCAACCGGACTGGTAATATCATTACCAAGCACCAGATCCAGATCAGCTTCAATGAGCTGTCCTGCTTCTACACAATCTAATCCTGCATGCGCTGCAAGGATCTTCTGTGTCATCGTCATTCCCATGATCCATACCTCCTAAACAATCTATTACATAGAATACCACATTCTGTCGATTTTGAAAAATGAAAATTTCGTGAATTCTTTTGGATTCATATAAACATAACAACACCCGGGGATTTCTCTCCGGGTGCGTATCTCTTTCTTTGTTTGGAACGATTAGTTGTTGATCAGCTTATCGCTTTCATTGTTCCAGCTATATAACTTACGGATTTCTTTACCAACCTGCTCTGAAGGATGTTCAGCAGCAAGCTTTCTCATTGCCTTGAAGTGAGCCTGTCCACCGGCAGCAGACATATCTAACAGGAAGTCCTTTGCAAAAGTACCATCCTGAATGTCCTTCAGGATCTTCTTCATGGTCTTCTTGGTTTCTTCGGTAATGATCTTAGGTCCTGTGATGTAATCACCATATTCAGCGGTGTTGGAAATGGAATATCTCATTCCTTCGAAACCGGACTGGTAAATCAGGTCTACGATCAGCTTCATTTCATGGATACATTCAAAGTATGCGTTTCTCGGATCATAACCAGCTTCGCAAAGTGTTTCGAAACCAGCCTGCATTAATGCACACACACCACCACAGAGAACAGCCTGCTCACCAAAGAGGTCTGTTTCGGTTTCGGTACGGAATGTGGTCTCTAAGACACCAGCTCTTGCTCCACCGATTGCAAGTGCATAAGCAAGTGCCATGTCAAGTGCCTTACCGGTAGCATCCTGATGTACGGCAACCAGACAGGGAACACCCTTGCCAGCCTGATACTCGCTGCGGACGGTATGTCCGGGTCCCTTAGGTGCGATCATGGTAACGTCTACGAACTTAGGCGGTACGATCTGGTTGAAGTGGATGTTGAAGCCGTGTGCGAACATCAGCATATTGCCTTCTTCGAGGTTCGGCTCGATGTCTTTCTTGTACATAGCAGCCTGTAATTCATCATTAATAAGAATCATGATAATATCTGCTTTTTTAGCAGCTTCTGCTGCTGTATATACTTCAAATCCCTGTGCTTCTGCTTTTGCCCAGGATTTGGAGCCTTCATAAAGACCAATAATGACATGGCATCCTGATTCCTTTGCATTTAATGCATGTGCATGTCCCTGGCTGCCATAGCCAATAATCGCAATTGTTTTTCCTTCCAGTAAAGAGAGATTACAATCTTCCTGATAATAAATATTTGCCATTTCAATGACTCCTTTCGCTGAGGTTTCTCCTCTAATTTTATGCCAAATCTGCAATGCAGAATTTTGGTTCCTTAGTTAATTCAGGTAGGTAACATTCTCGGATCCTCTTCCGAGACCTGCAATACCTGTTCTTGCAAGCTCTAAGATTTCAAAGCCGCTTAACAGATTTAAAAAGGCGTCAATCTTTGCCTGTCCGCCGGTCATTTCAATAATCAGACTGTCCACCGCAACGTCGATGATGTTGGCACGGAAGGTATTCGTTAATAAAATCACTCCCTGACGCTGCTCCTCATTCGCTCTTACCTTAATCAGGGCAAGTTCACGGTAAACACTGATCTCCGGCTCCAATTCCTTGACATCACGGACGTCCTCGAGCTTTCCTACCTGCTTCTCAATCTGTGCAAGTGTTTCAGCATCACCGGATGCCACAATGGTAATCCGGGTAATCCGTGCATCTGCGGTTACACCTGCCGTAATACTTTCAATATTATATCCTCTCCGGGAAAACAAACCGGAAATGCGGCTTAAAACACCCGAAGTATTATCTACTAATAACTGAAATACTTTCTTCTGCATGGGATCCTCCTGTTTCGAGATCCTTAAACGGATTTCTCTTGTTAATGCTAGTACCGATTTTACAACTCTGCTATGTAAAAGTCAACGACAACCTAATCGGTTTCTTTGCATTTTTGTAAAGCCAGAGTTCCGGTGCGTGCCACTTCCACAATGCTGATTCCTTTAAACATTTCCATGAAGGTTTGAATCTTTTCCGGGGTATCACACATCTGAATCATCATCGTATGTGGGGAAAAATCCACAATATTGGCATTGTCGGTAATTTCACACATTTCAATGATGTCACGGCGGTTTGTTTTATTATACTTCACCTTCATTAAGAGAAGTTCCCTTGAAATACTGCTTCCTTCATCAAAGGTCTTTACCTTAATCACATCAAGCTTCTTATTTAACTGCTTTTCAATCTGTTCAATCGTCCGCTTGTCCCCGCTGCTGACAATTGTCATACAGGAAACGTCCCTGTCCTGTGTTTCACCAACGGCAAGGGAATCAATGTTAAAGCATCTTCTGGAAAAGAGACCTGCAACCTTACACAGAACACCGGAATGGTTTTCAACTAAAACGGAATAAATTCTTTTCATCTGCACATCTCCCTCCTACTTTACCAGATCCATGGGATCAATCAGACACTCTAACAATACGGATTCGTCTTTGCTTAAGAAATCCGCAATTGTCTGTTCTGCATGATCCATGTTTTCCAAACGTAAATATTTCATGCCAAAGGCAGGCGCTAAGAGTTCAAGATCCGGGCTTCCACTTAAGTCAACGACCGAATAATGATCCTGATAGGTGTAATGCTGGTATTCTCTTACCATTCCGAGGTAATTGTTCTTTAATACAACGATCTTCACCGGCACCTGATACTGGCGCATGGTAGCAAGTTCCATCATCGACATCTGGAAGGAACCGTCACCGCAGACTGCAATAACCTGACGCTTCTTATCCGCAAGCTTTGCGCCCAGTGCTGCCGGAATGGAATACCCCATTGTACCCATACCACCGGAGGTTAAAAACTTCCCCTTCTTTACAATATGGTAGCCGCAGGACCAGATCTGGTTCTGTCCGACATCGGCTACATAGACCGCATCCTCATCCATGGCACGGCTTAACAGTTCAATAAACTTCGCCGGATCCACATAAGCCGGATTCGGGTTCCGCTTCGAAACCATGGATACGCGGTAACCATTTAAGGTGTTAAGCCAATCCTTATGCTCCACATGAAGTTCCTGGGAAAGCAGATCCTTAAAGATATGCTTCGCATCTCCGACAAGCGGGATTCCCGGACCTACATTCTTGCCGATTTCGGCAGGGTCCACATCAATATGAATCAATACTTTATTCTCGGTAATCAGATCCGGCTGACTGATCGCACGGTCCGCTACACGGGCGCCCACCATGATAATCAGGTCTGCTTCATTCATTGCACGGTTGGCACAGGGCTTTCCGTTATTTCCAACCATTCCGTAATAAAGAGGATGTTCTGTCGGCATCACACCGATTCCCATCATCGTGGAAACAACCGGAATATCATGCACCATGGCAAATTCCTGTAATTCTTCCTTTGCATCAGCTAAAAGGACACCGCCGCCCGCGCAGATAATCGGACGTTTGCAATCCTCCAACTCGCGAATCACCTTTTTAATCTGTGCCATATTGCCCTTCACGGTCGGCTTATAGGTCCGCATGGAAACGCTTTCCGGATAAACAAACTTCTTAAGTTCTGCATTCTGGACATCGATCGGAATATCAATCAGTACCGGGCCCTTTCTTCCGGTATTTGCAATGTGGAAGGCTTCCTTCATGATTCTGGGAATATCAGAAACCTTCTTAACCAGATAACTGTATTTTACAAAGGATTCTACCGCACCGGTAATGTCTGCCTCCTGAAAGACATCACTTCCTAATAAAGAAGAATCTACCTGTCCGGTAATGCATACTAACGGAATGCTGTCTGCAAATGCCGTAGCAACGCCGGTAATCAGATTGGTTGCTCCCGGTCCCGATGTTACGGCGCAGACGCCGACCTCTCCCGTGACACGTGCCAGTCCGCTCGCGGCATGGGCAGCATTCTGTTCGGTGCGAATTAAAATGGTCTGGATATCGGAATCCAGAATACTATTATAAAAAGGACAAATGGCAACACCCGGATAACCGAAAACGTATTTTACCCCTTCCTCTTCTAAACATTTAACAATTGCATCTGCTCCTATCATTGTTTTCCCTTCCTGTCTTTACTCTTCTGTCTAACCTAAAATACCTTGAAAAATTTAGCAAGTGGTTCTACCACATCACCAAGATTTTTAATGGATTTATTTAAGCCCTCAAAGTCAATGGAATCCATCTTCTTCACAACACCCTGCAGGGCGGTTGAATTGTCTTCAATAAACGTATCCAGCTGATCTCCTACGGATGTAATGCTGTCACTCATGGTCTTCACGCTGGCAATCGTTTCGTCCAACACCTCCAGACGGTTGTTCACCTCTCCGAGCAATGCATTCGCATTACCAAGCAGATGATTTGCCTTCGGGACGACTGCAAAGAGACTGATCACAACTGCTACAGCCATCACACCCACGAAGCAGGTCGAAAGCCTTGTGTAAAACAACTGCTTCTTGGCCGTCTTTAGCAATTCCTGCGTGATCCCTTCGGAAGATGTGTTCTCTTCTGTAACTTCTGGTTCCTGATTCTGCTGTAGTTCTTCCATGTTTTCCTCCCAAAACGGATTTTATAAAATTGTACTGATTTTTATACATTGCTTATATGCTATCACAAAATTTCAAAAAATACTATCCTTTCTTGATTTCATTTCTTAACTATGTTAACTTATTTTTAGATTATTACAGAAGGTAAAACTTTAGAGAGGGGTTCCTATGATATTTCACAATTTCCATAAAACCGCCGGAATGAGGTTATTGTTTCCGGTGTTGTTCCTGCCACTTTTTCTTACCGGGTGCGGCAAGGATAAAGCGGTTGAAACCTATCGTGCAAACATGACGCAGTTCTTTGAAAATGTACAGACCATCAACGATGCGATCAATCAGCTCGATCCCAACGATGAAAATATCGGGGATCAATTACTTCCGCTTCTTGACAGTCTGGATAAATCCTTTTCCCAGATGGCTTCCTTAGAGGTACCGGACGGTTTCCCCGGTGTTGCGGATTTAGCAACCGATGCCAGTAAATATATGACCGAAGCGGTTTCCTATTATCATCAGGCTTACGGTGGCGAAGAATATGACAAGACCTCCGCAGACATTGCTTATCAGAATTACCAGTTTGCGAATAAGCGGCTCCAGTATATTGTCCAGATCCTTCACGGCGATATTCCGGAAGAAATCTTCACCTATGACGAGGACGCTTCTGATGGCAGCACGGATCCTTCTACCGATGAATTTACAGAGGATCCTGCAATGGATTCTACGGAAGATACTTATGAGGATTCTGAGGATTATTCCGAAGAAGATGAATTTGCTTATGGCGATGTTCCCGGAACTACGGACGAAAATACTTCAGAAGCTTCCGGCGAAGAAACTACAGAATAAATAGAATTAACAGAATAAACAAAAGATTTATTAAAAACAGAAAAAGTTCGAATACAAAGCAGGAAGCTTTGTATTCGAACTTTTAATTTACCAGATAAATCCCGTTACTCCAAGTTCATCATAAAGATCCATAATCTGGCTCTGTAATGCCGGATTGTTCGGAAGAATTACAAAGGCATAAACCAGAAGGTATACTGCAATTAAGAATCCGATAATGCCAACAATCAGGGATGCGATTGCCATTCCCTTATTACCCTTGTGCTGAACCAGTGCAATGATAGCAAGTACAATGGATGCGATTGCCAGAATCAGTGCAAATACATCCAGACAGCAGCATAAAATGGATAAAATAGATAAGATCAGGGAAGTAATCGTCATCCAGTTTCCACTCTTCTTTTCCGGCTCCTGCGGTACAGAATTATATGCAGGCTGTTGGTATACGTTCTGCTGCGCTGGCTGCTGGTACACATTCTGCTGGGCCGGCTGCTGATATACATTCTGCTGTGGCTCGGCCTGTTCGGGCTGTCCGGAGAATGCGCCCTCCGGCGTTCCGATGTCTACCGGGCGTCCTTCAAAGGCAGGCTGTACCTGCGGCTCATGTACCGGTTCCTCCACTACAGGAGGTACAACCGGTGCTGCCGGTTCTTCCGCTACAGGGGTCTCTACTGCAGGTGCTTCCTCTAATCTGGTTCCACATCCCTCACAGAATAAAGAAGTATCCTTGTTCTGTGCTCCACAATTCTTACATACTTTCATCCTTGTTCTCCTTTTATATAAAATAATATTTTTAATATCCCTTTACTTTTAAGTAAATCAGAAACAGCTTCACAAACCACTGGAGCAACACAATACCAATAAACACATAGGCATAAATCTGTACCGGTATCTCTTTGCGGTAAGTTGCTTTGTCATGGCCGAATCTCCGATAAAGATACAATGCCATAAAATGCAGATAACAGACCGCAAGTGTAAGCACCGCCGGATGATAACAGAGGCTTAAGAAAAACTCTCCGCGGAAAAACAGGATAAAAGCCCTTGTTCCTCCACATCCCGGACAGGGAAGCCCGGTTCTTAACCGGAAGGCACAGTTCGTAAGCTCTTCCGTATAATGATATCCCCACCGTGAAAACCAGATTCCGAACAGAATCCCGGGGATGATTACTACCGCAGCAAGATAAAAAAATAAATCATCGGCTCTTCTTATTGTTATCTTCTTCATCAAAAGTTGTAGTACACTCCGAAATCATTCATAAGATTATCAAGCCCATCCATATCGCCAATGTTATATTCTTCGCCAAGAATTCCGGTCATCAGACCTTTCGTAAAGGATGCCGGTAATGCCAGTGCAAAAATCATGCCAACTAATGCGATACCGCCACAAACAAGTCCGGCAATCGCCATTCCCTTTCCTTCAAAGGCTTTCACCAGTGAAATAATACCAAGTACAACCGCGGCAATCGCAAGCAATACATTGAGTCCGCCACAACAGCTTCCACAACAGGCCAGCGGACAGCAGAGCAAAGAAAGAATACCGCAGACCAGTGATGCAATCGCTACGCCGATATAGCCGCCTTCTTTCTTAGGTTCCTCAGGAACCGAATAATAGGTCTGTGCGGACTGGGCAGACTGGGGTGTATAAGTATAAGTACTTTGTGTATCATTGGAAACCACGTCACCGGTTAAGGGTTCTGTATCCAGCTTCTGCTCCTGAACAGGTGTCTCCAATCCGGCTCCGCAGTTTACACAGAAATGTGCGGAGGCTTCATTCTCTGCGCCACAGGAAGTACAATAAATTTTCTCGTTCATTCCATATCTCCTCTCTTGAATAACACTATCATTATAACGGGTAATTACAGAAATTACAATGTACAAACGTCCTATAAAAGAACCCTGTAAAAAGGAGCAGCCTGTAGAAAATCATTCTGCAAACTGCTCCTGTTGTTATTCTATGCTCGTTTCGGTAAATTAGAACTTGCCAGCCTTAGCAGCTTCCTCAATCGAAACAGCTACTGCTACAGTCATACCAACCATCGGGTTATTACCTGCACCGATCAGACCCATCATTTCTACGTGAGCCGGAACGGAAGAAGAACCTGCGAACTGTGCATCGGAATGCATACGTCCCATGGTATCGGTCATACCGTAGGAAGCAGGACCTGCAGCCATGTTATCCGGATGAAGGGTACGGCCTGTACCACCGCCGGATGCTACGGAGAAGTACTTCTTGCCCTGTTCGATACATTCCTTCTTGTATGTACCTGCTACAGGATGCTGGAATCTGGTCGGGTTGGTGGAGTTACCGGTAATGGAAACGTCAACACCCTCCTTGTGCATGATTGCTACACCTTCGCAAACATCGTTTGCACCATAGCAGTTAACTTTCGCACGAAGTCCTTCGGAATAAGACTTACGGAATACTTCCTTAACGGTGTTGGTGTAAGGATCATATTCGGTCTCAACGAAAGTAAATCCGTTAATTCTTGCGATGATCTGTGCTGCATCTTTTCCAAGACCATTTAAGATAACACGTAACGGTTTCTGACGAACCTTGTTAGCCTTCTCTGCAATACCGATCGCACCTTCTGCTGCTGCGAAGGATTCATGTCCTGCAAGGAATGCGAAACATTCGGTATCTTCTTCCAGAAGCATCTTACCTAAGTTACCATGTCCTAAACCTACCTTACGGGTATCTGCAACAGATCCAGGAATACAGAATGCCTGAAGACCTTCACCGATTGCTGCTGCAGCCTCGGAAGCCTTCTTACATCCCTTCTTGATTGCAATTGCTGCACCGGTAATGTAAGCCCAGCATGCATTTTCAAAACAAATCGGCTGAATGCCTTTAACCATTGCATATACATCAAGACCTGCGTCTTTTGTAATCTTTTCTGCTTCTTCAAGAGAAGCGATTCCATAGCTATTTAATACGGAATTGATTTTGTCAATTCGTCTTTCATATGATTCAAATAAAGCCATTCTAATATCCTCCTCTTTACTTATTTCACTTCTTCATCTGTTCTGGGGTCAATAATCTTAACAGCATCTGCAACACGTCCGTACTGTCCGCTTGCCTTCTCATAAGCTGTTGTCGGGTCATCACCCTTCTTGATGAAGTCGGTCATCTTGCCAAGGCTAACGAACTTGTAACCAATAATCTGATTATCTGCATCCAGTGCGATACCGGTTACATATCCTTCTGCCATTTCCAAATAACGAGGTCCTTTCTTTAAGGTTCCGTACATGGTACCAACCTGGCTTCTTAAGCCCTTACCTAAATCTTCAAGACCGGCTCCGATCGGAAGACCATCTTCAGAGAATGCACTCTGGGTTCTACCGTAAGCGATCTGTAAGAATAATTCTCTCATAGCAGTGTTGATTGCATCACATACAAGGTCTGTATTTAATGCTTCAAGAATGGTTCTGCCGGGAAGAATTTCAGCAGCCATAGCTGCGGAATGAGTCATACCGGAGCATCCGATGGTCTCAACGAGGGCTTCCTGAATGATGCCTTCCTTAACATTTAAGGTCAGCTTGCAGGCACCCTGCTGGGGAGCACACCAGCCTACACCATGTGTAAGACCGGATATGTCTTTAACTTCTTTGGCTTTAACCCATTTTGCTTCTTCAGGGATGGGCGCACACCCATGGTTAACACCCTGAGCAACAGTACACATTTCTTCAACTTCTTTTGAATAAATCATGTGAAAACTCCTTTCAATATGTAAAGATATTTAATAATCCGCTATATATTTTCGCATAGAATGCCAAAAAAATCTAGTACTTTTTCGCAATTTCTCCCTGCTTTTTGTAGATACTTCCGGCAGGAATGCAGCCGCGCACACAACTGGTCGGATAAATGTTGGAATTCGGCCCGATGACGGTTCCCGGATTCAGTACAGAATTGCAGCCGACTTCCACGTGATCGCCGAGCATGGCACCGAACTTCTTTAATCCGGTTTCGATCTTTTCGTCGCCGTTTTTCACAACAACCAGTGTCTTGTCGCTCTTTACATTGGAAGTAATGGAACCTGCTCCCATATGTGCCTTAAAGCCTAAGATGCTGTCGCCGACATAATTGTAATGCGGCACCTGTACCTTATTAAAGAGAATAACATTTTTAAGTTCGGTTGAATTCCCGACAACAGCACCCTTTCCGACGATGGCGTTTCCACGGATAAAGGCACAGTGACGGACCTCTGCCTCCTCATCAATGATTGCCGGTCCGTTGATAAAGGCACTCGGTGCGACCGTGGCATTGTTGGCTATCCAGACATGCTCTTTCACTTCGGTATAGCGGTCCTTCGGAAGCTTTTCACCAAGCTCCACGATGAAAGCGCTGATCTTCGGCAGTAGCTCCCACGGATAAACCGCCCCCTCAAACAGGTCGGCTGCGATCGTTTCCTCTAAGGTATAGAGTTCTTTGATTGTAAATTGTTCCATATTATTTTCCTCCGGTTCGATAATTTTTAGCGGCTTCCTGAAACTGTCGGTTTAAAGAAGCCTGATTGTTCATCTGTTTCACGATATTCGTCCGTCTTCTTACGAAGTCATCGAGCTTATCCATATATTCCTGTTCCGTAATATTGCCATCGGCAACCAGTGTCAGTCCCTTCTCCCAGCTTGCGGTAAGCTTGGGATCCAGAAGCGGACGGATCGACTGGTTTACTACTTCATAAATCATCTCTCCCATTAAGGTCGGCGTGATGATCTGTGTTTTCTTATTTAAGGCAAGGTATTTGATGTTGACCAGCTTTTTGAGGATTTCCGCCCGTGTGGCAGAGGTTCCGATTCCACTTCCTTTGATCTGTGCACGGAGCTCTTCATCTTCAATCAGCTGTCCTGCATTTTCCATCGCCAGAATAATGGTTCCGGAATTGTAACGCTTCGGCGGCGAGGTTTCGCCCTCCCTGATCTGTGCATCCTTTACCGGAAGCTCCATGCCCTTTTTCAGATGATTCAAAACCTCCATCAGTCCTACATCAAGGCTCTGTTCTTCCCCATTGTCCGTATTCGCATTTTCCTCACCGTCTGCATCTCCTGCCGTATCCTTGCCGTTTTCCTTTTTCTTACGGAAGGAGAACTCCGTAACGGTCAGATATCCGGGGGATTCCAACACCTTGAAATTGGCAAACAGCTTTTCTTCCCGGATTGATACGCACAATGCCACCTTACGGTATACCGCAGGAGGATAGAAAATACTTAAGAATCTGCGGACCACGATCTCATAAACCTTCTGTGCCGTCGGGTTTAGCTGATTATAATTGTTTAATCCCTGTCCGGTCGGAATGATCGCATAGTGATCGGTGATCTGCTTGTCATTCACGTATCTGGTCTTTGCAATTCCCTTATAGGTTCCTTCCTGCAGCACCTGGGAAGCCAGGGCACTCACCATCTGGAAATTCGTCAGGCCCTTGATATTCTTATAGATCTCCTTCGAAACGGCAGTCGATAATACTCTCGCATCCGTTCTGGGGTAGGTCGTCATCTTCTTTTCATAAAGCTCCTGTGCAATCCGCAGCGTTTCATCCGGACTGATCTTAAAATACTTGGAACAGTCGTTCTGCAGCTCTGCCAGGTTATACAGAAGCGGCGCATTCTTGTTTTCCTTTTTCTTTTCTATGGAATGAACGATGGCCTTCCGTGGCTCCTCCAGCAGATACCGGATCAGATTCTCGGCAGGCTCCCGTTCCTTGAAGCCGTTTTCCTTATATAAAAGAGGTGAAGCAAAGTACGGAGTTCCCTCTACGGCACGCCACTCACAGTCAATTCCACGCTCTCCCAAAAGAACCGATGCGACTACACGGTAAAACGGTGTTTTCACAAAGTTACGGATTTCCCGCTCCCGGTTCACTACCATGCCAAGTACACAGGTCATTACACGTCCGACGCTTACGACCGCCCGGTCAAGCTTCAGATAATCCTTGACCGCATTACCATATTTCAGCGTGAGTACTCTCGAAAAATTAATTCCCATGAGATAATCTTCTTTAGCACGCAAGTAAGCAGCCGCGCACAGATTATCATATTCGGAAAGATCCCTGGCCTCCCGGATTCCACGCAGAATTTCTTCCTCGGTCTGGGAATCAATCCAGACTCTTCTTCTTGTCTTGTCGTGGACATTCGCCTGACGCTCCACCAGACGGTAGATGTATTCTCCTTCCCGTCCGGAGTCGGTACAGACATAGATCGTTTCCACGTCTTCGCGGTTCAGCAGTCCGCTTACGATCTGGAACTGCTTCTTCACACTGTCAATGACCTCATACTTAAATTCTGTTGGTATAAATGGAATCGTATTTAACGACCACCGCTTATATTTTTCATCATAAACTTCCGGATAACTCATCGTCACCAGATGCCCCACACACCAGGTTACGATGGCATCCTTTGACTCAATATATCCGCCCCGGTTACTCCCGGTAATCTGCAGAGCTTTTGCAAATTCACGGGCAACACTCGGTTTTTCTGCAATAAATAAATTCTTTCCCATTACATGTCTTCCAGACTAATCAATTTCAGATTCTTTTTCATCTTCGCTTCCAGATTCAGTTTTTCGTCAAACCGCTGAATGGAAAACAGGTAGATCGTATCTGCCTTGAGCTTGGCCTTTTCAATGTTGGAAAGCAGCCGCTCATAATCCTCATACTGCATCACGGACTTTTCCCAGTTGCAGTATGCCGCAAGCGTCTTTCCTGCTTCATCCTGCGCAATCACATCAATATTTCCCGATTTGCCAACCCATTCTCCGATACGGTCAATCCCGATCGGAAGTTTTTCTTCCCGATCCCACTTTTCAATCCGCTGCCTGCAGACCTCTTTAAAATACGGGGCGGCAAAATTCTTAAGGAAAAGCTGGATATTTTCTTCATAAAACGCATCCACGCTCTTCAAGGCAAGTGCGCTGCGATTTGGATACAGGAACCGGAAATAAAAATGAACGAAATGGTTACGGATTCGGTAAATCCCCTTCTGGGTATTCGCCTTGCCCTCCGTATCATAGGAAAAGACCTTCTCCACCAGTTCAAGCTCCATGAGATTTTTTAAATAAACACTGATCTTCGCCCGGGAAAATCCGGTATGCCGGTAGAGATCATTCAGTTTATGCCTGCCGGATGCAATAGATGCCAGAATGGTGTGATAAACCGCCGTCTCCCGTAGTTCTTCCGCGACGGTACGCAGTCCCTCTTCCTGCAGATAGGTATGTGGATTTAATATAAACCGGCAGATGTTCTCCTTTATACTTAAGGCATCATCAAACTGCGTCCAGAGTCCGGGGAATCCTCCCAGAACGGCATACGCTTCCACACATTCTTCCACCGGGAACTTTGGGAAAAAGCGCCGCATTTCTTCAAACGGAAGTTCCTTGATCTTCAGGAATCCCGAAAGAGCATATGCGGATTCTCCAATTCTGGTTACCATGCTGTTTTCTACCCAGCCGGTTGAAGAGCTTGACAACACAACCAGAATTTCCCCGTGCTTTCCACTTTCCCGTACAAAAGAAACAAGATCTTTCATAAAAGCGTTTCCGGACTTCACCGCATGCTGGAATTCATCCACAATCATAACCATCTTGCCGGATCCGTTCTCTGAAATCCCTTGAAAAATTTCAGCATACGAAGGATATTCCGGCAGATTCCCGGTCAGATTCCGTAACTCTCTTCCCCACTCATATGTCTGTTCGCGCTCTGATGCAGATCTTGCACAATAATAATGATAAGGTTTTCCTTTTACAAATTCTTTTAAAAGACTGGTTTTTCCGATATTCCTTTGTCCATACACGACAAGAAGCTGGCTTCCTTCACTGTCATAAAATGTGTTCAGATAGTTCAGTTCTGATGTACGACCTAAAAACATCCTTTCACCTCTCACTCTCCTCGATACGAAGCAGTAATCGTTCGATCTCTTCGGAAGTGGACGGCTTTCCAAGCAGAAAGCCCTGAATGCAGTCGCAGCCGATCTTTTTCAGATAATCGAACTGATCCTGATCTTCCACTCCTTCCGCAATGGTTTCATAACCAAGTCTCTTTGCCATGTAAATGATAGAATCGGCAATCACTCTCGCATTTTCATCAATCGTTATGGTATCAATAAAGCTTTTATCTATTTTCAGGGTATCAATCGGAAGCCTTTTCAGATAAGAAAGGGATGAATATCCCGTTCCAAAATCATCCAAAGATACTTTGATCCCGTATTCCCGCAGCAGGCGAAGCTTCTCTGTCACATCGTGAAAATTCTCGATAAACACACTTTCAGTAATCTCCAGCTCTAAAAACTTCGGATCCAGATCATATTTTTTCAGGCATTTCAGAATCATGTCCACGAAATCATCACGGTTATACTGAATGGCTGAAATATTTAACGATAAGATCATCGGTGTGCGATAATCCTTTTTCCACTGGGAAAAGATCCGGATGCTCTCATCCACAACCCATGCCCCGATCGGAACAATGGTCCCGTTCTTTTCGGCAATCGGAATAAACACGGCAGGACTGATCATGCGTCCATCGTTATCACGCCAGCGGATCAGTGCCTCCATACCACGAAGCTGCCCGTTTTCCGTAAAATACTGCGGTTGGAAATTCATGGTAAAATTCTGGGCAAATACCGCTTCCTTCAATTTCGTTTCAATGGCAACATTATGAAGGAAATCCTTCAATATGGAAGCATCAAAATACTGCAGGGAATCCTTCCCCCGCTTCTTTGCCTTAAACATAACGATTTCGGCACAGTTGATGAGCTCCAGAGTATTCTGTGCTGCTTCCGGAAATTCTGCCACACCCACGCTGACAGAAATATCCACATCCTGACCGTTGCTTAAGCGGAATGGCTGTTTCGTCCGTTCCCGTACTGCCTGGTAAATGCTGTCAACACTGTATTTTCCCATAGGTTCATAGATTCCTATGCAATACAGATCTGCATTAAAATGGGATACCAGCACATGCTCCGAAGAAAACTCCTGCAAAAACTGTCCAAACTGCTGGACTACTTCATCGCCGACAGCAAGTCCGAATCCGTCATTAATCCTGCTGAAATCATCTACATCAATGAACATGACGGATACAACCGTATTCTCTTCTTCTGCCCGTCTCACAAAATCTGCCAAGAGACGCACAAAATAATTACGGCTGTACAATCCGGTCATCACATCATAATAAGCCATATAGGTCAGTTCATCATTTTGCTTTTTTAATTTGGAAATATTTTTGAACCGGATGATTTTATCCGTAGGAAGCTGTGCGTAATCATAAATAATATTTACTTCACATTCTACCCAGGTCTTGCCATCCGTCAATTTAAGAATATCACTTCCCGAGGTTTCCTTGGAATCTTCCAGCCTGAGAAGTCTCCGGAACGGAAGAACATATTGTTCCTCCATTCGCGGGTACAACTTTGAAAAATCATTCACATCACGAATCTGCAACTCCAGAAAAAATCTCTCCCAGTTTCCCAAAGTCCGCACATAACCATCCAATAAGTTTACGTAAATAAATGCACTGGTAGATGTTGCACACAACAACCTATACATTCGTTCATCATTTTCCATTTTCTGATTCATTGCGCTTAACAGGTCTACCTGATAACGTAACTCATCCATAAGATTTAAACCTTCTCTTCCCCAATTCTTAAGTCTTCATGTAGCTGTTCATAAAGAAACAGCTGCTATTTTACTTCTTTGTGATATACCCCTGTGCCTTTAACAGCTCTGCGCAAAGAACTGCACCGCCTGCAGCACCACGGACGGTATTGTGGGAAAGTCCCACGAACTTCCAGTCATATACGGAATCTTCACGGATACGTCCGACACTGATTCCCATTCCGTTTTCGTAATTCACATCGAGCTGGATCTGCGGACGGTTGTCCTCCTCCAGATACTGGATAAACTGCTTCGGTGCGCTCGGAAGTTCTAACTCCTGAGGAACACCCCTGAAGGTAACCAGCTTTTCAATTAACTGCTCTTTGGTCGGTTTCTCGCGGAACTTTACAAATACAGCAGCGGTATGTCCGTTTAATACCGGCACACGGATACACTGGCAGGTAATGACGGGACTTGTAGCAGGTACAATCACACCGTCCTTGATTTCACCCCAGATACGGAGAGGTTCCTTTTCGCTCTTTTCTTCTTCACCACCAATGTAAGGAATGATGTTTCCTACCATTTCCGGCCAGTCTTTAAAAGTCTTTCCTGCTCCGGAAATTGCCTGATAGGTTGTAGCAACGACTTCATACGGCTCAAATTCCTTCCATGCGGTTAATACCGGTGCATAGCTCTGAATGGAGCAGTTCGGCTTTACTGCTACGAAGCCTCTGGTGGTTCCAAGTCTCTTCTTCTGGAATTCAATGACCTTCATATGCTCCGGGTTGATTTCCGGTACAACCATCGGTACATCCGGTGTCCATCTGTGTGCAGAGTTATTGGAAACAACCGGCGTTTCGGTCTTTGCGTAATCTTCTTCAATTTTCTTGATTTCTTCTTTGGTCATGTCAACGGCACTGAATACGAAATCCACTTCGGAAGCAACCTTCTCTACCTCGTTGACATTCATGACAACAATCTTCTTTACCTTTTCCGGCATCGGGGTATCCATTTTCCAACGGTCACCTACCGCTTCTTCATAAGTCTTGCCGGCAGAACGCGGGCTTGCTGCAATTGTTGTTACCTCGAACCAGGGATGATTCTCAAGCAGTGAGATAAATCTCTGTCCAACCATACCGGTTCCACCTAAAATTCCTACTCTTAATTTGTCGCTCATTTTTTCTTCTCCTCATGTGAAAATATTTATTAGACTCATCCGGTCCTATAAACCATTACTGTTCTTCGTACCAGATGTGGTTCAGGAATTCTTTGTTAATCTGAATCACTTCTTTCATGGCATCCTCGCCCGGAGCACCGATCGTAAGACGGCGTTCCACGCAGGTTTTCAGGCTGATCGCATCGTAAATGTCTGCTTCAAATACAGGGCTGATTTCTTTCAGTTCCTCTAAAGATAACGCATCAATGCTTGTTTCCTTCTCGATACAGTACAGCACAAGACGCCCGATAATTCCATGTGCATCACGGAACGGAACTCCCTTGCCAACCAGATAATCGGCCGCATCGGTTGCATTCGTAAAGCCGTTCATCGCACTCTTTTCCATAATCTCATTACGGAACTTCATGGTCTTTAACATGCCGTCAAACAAAACCAGACAATGCTTCACGGTATCGATGGCATCAAAGGTCACTTCCTTATCTTCCTGCATATCTTTATTGTAAGCAAGCGGAATGCCCTTCATCGTTGTTAATATGGAAACGAGCGCTCCATAGACACGTCCGGTCTTTCCTCTTACCAGCTCTGCAATATCCGGGTTCTTCTTCTGCGGCATAATGCTGCTTCCGGTAGAATAGGCATCATCGATCTCCACGAAGCGGTATTCATTCGAATTCCAGATAATGACTTCCTCGGAGAAACGGCTTAAATGCATCATGATCGCAGACAATGCCGCCAGGAATTCTATCACATAGTCACGGTCCGCAACCGAATCCATACTGTTTAAGGTCGGTCCTTCGAAGCCCATTAAGGAAGCTGTGTAGGCACGGTCTAACGGATAGGTCGTTCCTGCAAAAGCCCCTGCTCCGAGCGGACAATAATTCATTCTCTTATAGATATCCTCCATACGGAGAATATCCCTTTTAAACATTTCAAAGTAGGCTCCCATATGATGTGCAAGCGTGGTCGGCTGTGCTTTCTGTAAATGGGTAAAGCCCGGCATATAGGTGTGAAGATTCGTCTCCATAATGGTAAGGAGGGTTGTCAGAATCTCCTTTAAACACTCGGAAACCTCAATAACCTCATGACGGACATATAAACGCATGTCCAAAGCCACCTGATCGTTCCGGCTTCTTCCGGTGTGCATTTTTTTACCGGCATCTCCGATCCGGTCAATCAGATTAGCTTCCACAAAGCTGTGAATGTCTTCGTATTCGGAAGTGATTGTAAGATTTCCATCGCGGACATCTTCCCGGATCCGGGTTAATCCCTTCACGATCTGATCCTTTTCTTCACAGGTCAGAATGCCCTGTTTCTCTAACATTACCACGTGTGCAATACTGCCCTCGATGTCCTGTTCAAACAATCGTTTATCAAAGTTAATGGATGCATTGAAATCGTATACCAGCTTGTCCGTTTCTTTCGTGAAACGGCCGCCCCACAATTGAGCCATAAATATCCATCCTCCAATTATTAAATCTGAATTTGATACTATCATATTTTTAGGAGCTTTTCAACAAAAGTTACGCACATATTCGTATTTTTATTCATAAGTTATATTAGAATTTTCTGTATCCTACAGAATATGCAGAAATGAGGCAATCTATGAATCCGACTCTTTTACGTCTTCAACATATAGACTTTTCCTATCATACCCTTCACGGAGAGACCAAAGCCTTAAGTGACGTTTCTTTTACGGTTACAGAGGGGGAATTTCTCGCAATCGTCGGTCCAAGCGGCTGCGGCAAGTCGACGCTTTTATCCATGATTGCCGGACTGATTCAGCCGGAGGACGGAACCATTACCTTCGCCCATGATTCGCCACGGATCGGCTACATGCTCCAGCAGGATCATCTGCTTCCCTGGCGGACCATATGGAGCAACATTCTTTTAGGTCCCGAAATCCAGCGGAACCTAACTCCTGACAAAAAAGAAAAGGCCATGCATCTCCTGACCGATTATGGACTTCTTCCCTTCAAAGATAAGCACCCGAATGAGTTATCCGGCGGGATGCGCCAGCGCGCCGCCCTCATCCGTACCATGGTCATGGAGCCGGAACTGCTTCTTCTGGATGAACCGTTCAGTGCCCTGGATTACCAGACGCGCCTCATGGTATCTGCCGATATCGGAAGGATTATCCGCCATTCCGGAATTACCGCCATTTTAATCACGCATGATTTATCCGAAGCGGTTTCCCTTGCCGACCGTGTGATCGTCTTAAGCAAACGCCCAGGAAAAGTCGTACGGAATCTTCCCATCTCCCTGACGCTTCCGGATGATTCCCTTCTGGCTGCCCGTAACGCTCCGGAATTTCATCACTATTTTAATATCTTATGGAAGGAGATCTCGGATGAACACTGAATCCTATGCCCAGCAGCAATATTATAAAAAACACCGGCGACACCACAATACCATTACTTTTTTACGGGTTTTCCTGCTGATTGCCTTTTTGATTCTATGGGAAACGGCCTCCCGGCTCAACTGGATTGATTCCTTCTTTTTCAGCAGTCCTTCCATGGTGGCTGCCTACTTCTTAAAAATGCTCAAAGACGGCAGTTTTTTCCTGCACACCGGAATTACCCTGTTTGAAACTCTGGTAAGCTTTGCCCTAATCTGTATTCTGGGAATCTTCTCCGCAACGCTTCTCTGGTATTATCATCCAATTGCCGAGGTGACCGAACCTTATTTCGTTGTCTTAAACAGCCTGCCCAAATCCGCACTCGCTCCCCTCCTGATCGTCTGGCTTGGAACCGGAATGAACACCATTATTATTGCCGGAATTTCCGTTGCACTTTTTGGTTCGGTCATCAACCTTTATACCTGCTTCAAACAGGTGGATGAGGAACGTTCCAAGCTAATTTATACCCTTGGCGGAACGAAATTCGATGTCTACCGGAAGGTTATTCTTCCTTCTTCGGTTCCCGGAATCATCAGTAATATGAAGGTCAATGTGGGGCTTGCTTTAGTCGGTGTGATCATTGGAGAGTTCCTGGCTGCAAGAAGGGGACTCGGCTATCTCATCATCTACGGTTCCCAGGTCTTCCAGTTGAATATGGTGATTACCTCCATTCTGATTCTGTGTTTCCTTGCTTTGCTGCTCTATCAGCTCCTGCAGTATCTTGAACACCGGAATAAGAAAAAGAATGCCATATAATATAATGGAACGCCAAATTCAAAACAGGCTGCCACAATTCTGTGACAGCCTGTCATAAGGTGAAAGCTACCGAGGGGATTCGAACCCCTGACCTGCTGATTACGAATCAGCTGCTCTACCGACTGAGCCACGGTAGCAATACACGAACAAAAATTATTATATACATGGAATGAATTTTTTGCAAGTATTTTTACGCTTTTTCTGAAAGATGGATATCCATCTGCGGAAACGGAATGGAGATTCCGGCCTCATCCAGCGTCAGCTTGATGTTTTCGGTCAGGTACGCCTTCCGTTCGTAAAAGTCTTCCGTCTTTACAAAGCAGCGTACAATGAGGTTCACGCTGCTGTCCCCTAAGGAATCCACAATCACCTGTTTCGTCTTATCCTGCAGAATCTTATCTGTATGATCGAGCAGCTCAAGAAGTACCTCCCGCGCTTTCCGGATATCGGCATCGTAGCTGATCCCCACCGGAATATCAATCCGGTGCTCCGGACATCTCGTATAGTTTGTGATGGAGCCATTCGCAAGCGGTCCGTTCGGCAGTACGATCATCCTTTGATCGGCCGTAATGATTTTGGTATAAAAAATATCCAGCTCTTTTACCACGCCATCGTTGCCATTCTCATCGGAAATCCGCTCTCCGACAACGAAGGGCTTGAGAATCAGAATCAACATTCCTCCGGCCAGATTACTAAGGCTTCCCTGCCAGGCAAAACCAATCGCCACGCTGACCGATCCCAATATGGCAAGAAAGCTGCTGATCTCTACACCGCAGGTCGCAATCACGGTCACAAAGAGGAAAAACATGAGGATTGCCTTTAATAACGAATCGGTAAAATGAATAATTCCCTGATCCACATTGGCTCTCTGCAAAGATTTACGCAAAATTTTGCGGATCAGTTTAATAAGCTGCAGCCCCACGACCAGAACAAGGATTGCAACCAACAGTTTCACGCCAAAACGAAGTAATTTTTCCGGTAATTCATTCAAAAACTTCTGAATCACTCCGGGAGAAAGATCAATATCGGTAATGTCTGATATCTCGGCAATATTGGTATCCATATCTCATTTCCTTCCAGAATTATAAGTCATTATTATTTTGCTTTCTTTGCAGCCTCTTCTGCCTTTTTCCATTCGATTGAAGCAATTTTTTCCTCTTCCTTCGCACGCTCTAAGGCTTTCTTTGCCTGCTGCATAATTTCTTCGGCCTGCTTCTTTAATTCTTTGGCACGCAAGGTCAGTTCTTCGGCTTCTGCCTCAGCCTCTTTCGCACGCTGTTCGGCTTCCTGTGCCAGACGGATCGCCTTCGTCTCTGCTTTGCAGTTCTCAATCTGCTGCTTTTCCTTCGCGGTATAGGCAACAAATTTAAAAATGCTTAAAGAAAGCGGTGCTGCCTTCATGGTAAAGGAAAAAGGATGTCCATCGGATTCTTCCTCGTTTACGGGAATGGCACGGCTGTTTACGCGGCCCTTTCCACCGTAAGCCTTATCATCCGTATTCAGAATTTCTTTATATTTTCCTGCCATCGGAACTCCGATGCAGAATTCCTGCTCAATATTGGCAAAGTTTGCGACAACAATAAGGGTCTGCTCCGGCTTTGCAGCCTTTCTCATATAGGAAAGCATGCACTTCTCGGGAGAAATACAGTTGATCCACTGGAAACCGTCCGCCTCCGTATCCTTCTCATAAAGTGCCGGAAGCTCCTGATATAACTTATTCAGGTCACGCACCAGATGATGGATTCCTTTGTGTGCAGGCTCTTTTAACAGCTCCCATTTCGTCTGTCTGGTTTCGTCAAACTCCTGGAACTCCGCAATATCCTGTCCCATAAACAGAAGCTTTTTGCCTGGATGGGTCATCACATAGCCATAGGTCAGCCGCAGGTTTGCAAATTTATCCTCGATCGTGCCCGGCATCTTGCCAATCATGGAAGCCTTGCCATGTACGACCTCGTCATGGGAAAACGGCAGCATAAAGTTCTCGCTGTAGGCGTAAATCATGCTGAATGTCAGTTCATTGTGATGATGTGCACGGAAGTACGGGTCAAAGCTGATATAGGACAGATAATCATTCATAAAGCCCATATTCCACTTAAGGTCAAAGCCAAGTCCTTCGTCATCCAATGCACCTGTCACCTTCGGCCATGCCGTCGATTCTTCGGCAATCATCAGCACATCCGGATTCCGCTTTTTCATAATGGAATTCAGATGCTTGATCATTTCAATTGCTTCCAGATTCTCGTTGCCGCCATAAATATTGGCAACCCATTCGCCATCCTTACGTCCATAATCCAGATATAACATGGAAGCAACCGCATCCATGCGGATTCCGTCGGCATGGAACTGTTCTGCCCAGTATAATGCATTGGCAATCAGATAGTTGGAAACTTCCGGTCGTCCGTAATTATAAATCAGTGTTCCCCAATGCGGATGGCTTCCCTTCCGGGGATCCGCATGCTCATAAAGACAGGTTCCGTCAAACTCGACAAGTCCATAGATATCTCTCGGGAAATGTGCCGGAACCCAGTCCAGAATCACACCGATGCCCGCCTGATGAAGCGTATCCACAAAGTACCGGAAATCATCCGGCGTTCCATACCGTGCGGTCGGTGCATAGTATCCGATCACCTGATAGCCCCAGGATGCATCTAAGGGATGTTCCATCACCGGCATAAGTTCTACATGCGTGTAGCCCATTTCCTTCGCATATTCTGCTACGAGAGGAGCCAGTTCACGGTAGGATAAGCTTTCTTTTCCAGCCTCGCCATGCCGGAAGGATCCCAGATATAATTCGTAAACACTGATGGGCGCATTCTTTTCGACATATTTCTTTCGCTTCTTCATCCAGTCTGCGTCCTCATAGCTGTAATGAGAATCTTCCACGATGGAAGCCGTATCCGGGCGAAGCTGCTGACGGAATGCATAAGGATCTGCCTTTAAAACGGTCAGACCGCCCTTTTTCTTAATTTCATATTTATAACAGTCACCGGCCTGAACATCCGGAATAAACAGTTCAAAAATACCGGTTGCGTCATCCTTTATCATGGGATAAATCCGTCCGTCCCAGTTGTTAAAGTCTCCAACCACACTGACGCGGACCGCATTCGGCGCCCAGACTGCAAACTGCGTTCCGGCAACACCGTTTCTCGTACAGGGATGTGCTCCCAGATGTTCATAAATGGTATAATGAATGCCCGAAGTAAACCGTACCGCATCCTTTTCGGATAAGGATACCGGTGCAAATGCATAGGCATCCTTTTTCATTGTGCTGTTTCCTTCGGCATCGATAATTTCATACTCATAGTGCTGTGGCTTCTTTCCCTGATAGAGACATGCAAAGAAACCATTCTCATCTGCCATTTCCATCGGAAGTACTACTTTGGCAGAGGATGTCACCTCCGCAGCCTCCGAACGCTTCTCTTCCGTGAAATGTACATTTACCTTCACTGCTCCCGGCCAGAACATCTGAAACAGGACATTCTTTCCTGTGGTGTGTACCCCCAGAATCTCCTGCGGTTTTGCTTCCTCTGAATACACAATCCCTTCAATTCTCGGCCAGTTCATTAGTTTATATAATTTATTGTTCATGCGCTTACCCCTTCCCGAAAGTCCTGTCTTCATTTTACCAAAGTTGTGTATACAAAACAAGCACCGCAGGATAATTCCTATACATTACTCTTTAAAGTTTTACAAATTTTCGTGTTTCGGGCGATTCTCACTTGTCCACTTTTTCGGATTGGTGTCATCGGGCGCAAGTCCTGCGAGAATTGCTTCATAATGTGCCACTTTCTCATCCATATATTTTGCCGTGGCTTTCGCTTCCTCCAAGCGCTTATAGGCTTCTGTCCGCTGCTTCCGGATAATTCCATACCGTGCCTGCAGATTTTCCTCTGATTCTTCCTGCAGACACAAACGGCAGTACTCCTGAATATCCTCAATCGAAGCACCACATCCCTTCAGGCACTTAATTCCCTGCATCCAGTTCACAGACTCTTCATTGAATACACGGCGATTTTTCCCATCACGTTCACATGGCAAAAGTCCTTTATCCGTATAAAACCGCAAGGTATGCTCTGTTACATCGAACATCTTTGCCATCTGCCTGATTGTATAATTCATAACCGTCCTCCTCTAAAACTCCTGCAAAAAATTCTTTACTTCGTGTTACACGAACCTGTTAGAATCATTATAACATAGGAAAATATCTATGCAATTATAAGAACGGAGGCACAAACATGGAATATTTAACTTTAAATAACGGCATTCAGATGCCGCTTGTCGGCTTTGGCACCTTTATGCTCAACGGAGAAAGCTGCACTGATGCAGTTGTTTCTGCCATTCAGGCAGGATACCGCATGATTGATACGGCACAGGCCTATGGAAATGAGGCAGCAGTCGGTGCAGGCATTCGGGCAAGCGGAATTGACCGCAAAGAACTTTTTCTCGTTACCAAAGTCAACTTTACTTCTTACGAGAATGCGGAACAGACTGTTTTGCAGTCTCTTAAAAATCTGCAGACCGATTATCTTGATCTGCTGCTTCTGCACTGGCCGTTTGCAAACTATTATGCCGCATGGCGCAGCTTAGAAAAGCTGTATACGGATGGCAAAATCCGGGCGATTGGTGTTTCAAATTTTGAACCGGATCAGCTTCTTGATCTGATTGCTTATAACCAGATTGTCCCTGCAGTGAATCAGATTGAAACCAATTTATACTGCCAGCGCAGCATGGAACGCAGCTGGATGGACAAAAAACAGGTGGCACACATGGCCTATGCCCCGCTCGGGCAGGGGAACCGTAATGAAATGTATCAGGAATCCGCTGTATGCACCCTTGCAGAGAAATACAGCAAAACTCCGGCACAGATTCTCCTCCGGTTCCTTACCCAGAAGAATATTGTGATCATACCAAGAAGCTCAAACCCGGAACACATCCGTGAAAACTTTGCGTTGTTTGATTTTACACTGACCGATGACGAGATGGCAGTGCTTACTTCCCTGGACAGAAAAGAGCCACTGATTGGGAAGCCGGAAACACCGGAGCTGGTTGAATTTTCCCTGACATGGTAATACAAAAGCGGAGAACATAATAGCGCGTTCTCCGCTTTTACTTACACATTCTTTAGCTTCAAGAAATATTCCTTCCAGCCACAGGAAATTCATTCACCCTCTATATATATGCTCCTATTGTGACTGTTCACTTCTATAAGTTCTGAACCATTACTTTTCCAGTGCCTGCAATGCGGATACAAGTTTTTCTGCATTTAGCATTTTATCAGACCATTCAAATTTTTTATGTTTATTTCTGGTGTAGTAGCAGATATAATGTTCTACACCATCATATGGATATTCATTTACAAATGGATGTATCATCATGTACTCCAGGCATTTCACAAAAGCAATTATTCTGTTATCCTTTCTTTTTATTGAATATACTCTGGATATAAGATACATTTTGGAAAATGGTACATCTATTTCCTGCCCCTTGTTCACGTCATAAAATCTGTTAGTTATCTGAAAAAAACGTGCAAACGATTTATAAACTACTGCTATATTTCTGTTTTGCAGCAACATGGTTCTTCTCCTCCGTTCATCCTGAATGCTTATATCCTTACCTGCACAATGGGATTCCATCCATGCCCCTACTGCAGCATATATAATAGCAAGTCCGAACGCACCTACTGCCGTAAGTATGCTTCCAAAACCCAGGTTGCGCAGCACAATGGATTCTCCTGTTTTATTCATAAGCCCCAATATAACCATGGTACCTATAACCATTATTCCGGCCAGGATCAGCAATATTTTTATAGTAACAGCAATATAACGATGTTTTTTATTGTTCTTTATTATTTCTTCATTGTTGTCAGGAGCATGAATATATTCTTCATCACTCTCTATGGTGTAATATGCCTGTTTTATTATCCATTGATAATCATCCATAGGTGTGTGGTCAGAAATTAAATATTTCATACAGTAATCTCCCTTCTGCTAAAACAAGAACGTCACAAAAGCAGACTCCATTTACCATCGCTAAAATAAATATGCACATTATAGAGAATATTATTGCTACATTCAAATTTTGCACCTGCTATTCCTATTTTTGTATTTATAACACAAAAAGCGAAAAGCAACTACCATGTTGATGTATACCCCTCGTATAGTTCTCGTAAAATCTTCTGGTACTGTATTCTTCCGTGACTTCCCAGCATTCATTGTCATTTTCAGATCGTCCCGTATATCCAGAACCGCCTGATTGTCTGCCATAAAACATCCATTTTCAAAATGATAATTACCAGCTCCCGTAATCCAAATTTATCGTTCCACAGGTTGCCATACAGTCATCTGCCACACTCATTTACCTAATGTTCTTTTACAATCAGATATGCAACCAGTCGTTGATGGCCAGGCCTCGCTTCTTTTACAAATGGCATCACCGCGTAGGTATGATACATGCCTTCTGCGATTTCCAACATCACTTTTGCTCCATAGCTTTTTAACCGTTCTGCGGTGGACTTTGCCGCTGCAGAAAAGACTTCATCCCCACCATAGGAAAGATAAACATCCTTTATGCCATCATAAATACCTTTTGAAGTATACAGCAATTCTTCCGGAAGTTCTTTCCCGCCTGTCATTCCCTTGAAAATATTGTCAAGTGCGGTGGTACTCATGATCAGATCCGTCTTGTTAAGCTCTTCTGCCCGTTTTCTTTCTTCTGCGGTCAAAGCGGATCCGGGAGAACTGAGAGCAATCTTTCCCGGCATCGGAACACCTTCTCCCTGCCTATTGACGAATGACATCAGCCAAAGAACCATAGCTGCTCCGGATGAACCACCTAAAAATGAAATCTTCTCTGCAGGATAATGTTCTAATGCCATTTTATAAGTTGCATATAGCATATTCAGTGCATCGATCAGATCATGCTCCGGTGCAAGCGGAAAATACGGAAGCAGCATATTTCTTCCGGTAGTTTTTGCCAGGGATACCAGCTCCTTTTCCTGGGACGGCTTCGGATATTTCAGCATTCCCCCGCCAGCTACATAAATACACACATAATCGGATTTCTTCTTATGTGAAATCTCCAGTACCGGAAAATTTTCTACCCTGTGCGTCTGAAAGGTAAGTTCCGGATCTTTTAATTCGGGAATGGAAGGCTTTGCCTCCGCGGTATGAAACATTTTCATAAGTTCATCATATGGCTTTGCCATAAATTTCTGTATTGGTATGATGTGGAACATTGTTTTTAAAATGGTATATTTTACTGACATTCTGATTCTCCTTCCTGATTTTTTCCTTCCGGAATTTCGATCTGCAACATAAACTTTGTGATCTCCCGGATTTCCTGCTTCATCATTTCTGTATCCACTTCCGTTGCCTCGGCCAGACCAAACATTGCAAAGATGTAACTATATGCCCGCATATGAGGATCACGGATCTTCCATACCCCTTCTTCGTTTCCACGAATTAATATTTTCTCCAGCATTTTTGCTTCATTCCGGAATATCGGCAACCGGAACACATCAAAATTCTGGCGAAATTCTTCATTTTTCAATTTATCTCTGTATAAATCAATGACCGCAGCAAACTGCGCTTCCGTAACCATCAGCAATTTCCGGATAATCTCTGTCACCGGAATGCTTTTATCCTCGCAGTATTCGCCTAGAATTGTTCCGGCAGGATTTCCTCTTCCAAAAAGAATCTCATCGTAGAGTTCCTTTTTGCTGTGAAAGTATCGCAGTATCGTTCCACGGACCACCCCACATGCTGCAGCAATCTCATCAATTCCAACTCCGGCATATCCTTTTTCCAAAAACAGTGCGGAGGCTTTCTCCAATATCTGCTTTTTTCTCACCTCTGTATCATTGATTCTTTTTTGCATAAATAAACGCCCCCTCTCTCTTATTGACTTTTTGTCATTATAGCAGTTAGTCGAAACTAATTCAAGTTTTTATGCAACAAAAAAAGGCAAGTATTCCTTTTGAATACTTACCTCTGAATATTGCTTTTCTTCTGGCTATTCCGATTTCGTATGTCTATTTTTTATCATTTTCTTCTTCATCACATTATGTTCAAACTCAACCCATGCGATCTCGGCAAATATCACAATCAACAAAATAACCACCTGAAATATGCTGCTATCCAGTTTTTCTATAAAATATACAAAAACAGATAATGTAACAAAAAGCGCACATCCAAAAATTATAAGATTTCTGCCATGTCTATGGTTCCATTCCGTAACACTCGTCAACTCATCTTCACGAGGCGGTTTCTCTCCAGTGTTTATTGTTACCGGTTTTTCGGCCTTATACTGTCTTATTCCAAGCAGGATAAAAATAAGTGAAACCAATAATGAAATTACCAGATAAATAATTATAGCAGCCATATCTATCCTCTGCATATGCCACAGCCTCCTTTTTATGTCTGGATGGTTCGTAGATAGCTTATGTAAATTTGCTTATTTACTATTGTAACAATTACATGCCTTTTCAAGTTTCACAAAATCAAGACATCTACTTTTTCCCTTATAATTGGATTCACCTACGCATAAACTATATAAACAATTAGCTTTATTAATGATTATCTCAGCATTTTTTCTACACCATGTAAGTTCATCAATACATAACTGCTTATAATATTTTTCAGCGATCGTATCTTTCTTATCCTCTTTAAGATTTACTTTTATTAATTGTTTATCCTCCACCGGAATCATAAGATTATAATTTAATACTCCCAACAATTTCCCTTTTTTATCAAATATTTTGTCAAAATCCGCTCTGGGACTCATTTTCTTGTGTTTTTCTACCGGATGTGATAATTGAATATTACGGTGCGGCAGAGCCGCCAGTCCGGTGTGGCGAGAGCCACCTGTCC